>NZ_QWTZ01000004.1:0-374033 GCF_003576505.1 Brevundimonas sp. LPMIX5 | reverse complement strand
CCGCCCCCGCCGCCGCCATCTCCGCCGTCCAGCTGGGCGAGGACGGCATGACCCAGAGCGTCACGACAAGCGGCGGCGCCGTCCTGCTGGCCCGCACGCCCCTGCCTGAACTCAAGCCCAGCCTGAGGGACGTGACCCTGTCGGTCATGCCCGCGGGCCAGACCCCGGCCGAGCCCGGCCGCGCGGTCAAGGGACCGGACGGACAGGCGCGCTCGGCCGCCGTCGCGCCCATCGGCGACACTGGGCTGGCCGTGGTGGCCGCCCTGCCCCGCGCCCACGGCCTGGCCGCCTGGCTGGAGGACGCCTGGATGCTGGCCGGGCCCTTGCTGCTGGTGGTGCTGATGCTGGGCGTCATCGCCGTCCAGAACAGCCGCCAGATGCGGGCAGGCCGTCGCTGGGCC
The DNA here is from genome assembly GCF_003576505.1 of Brevundimonas sp. LPMIX5. Classification (NCBI taxonomy): domain Bacteria; kingdom Pseudomonadati; phylum Pseudomonadota; class Alphaproteobacteria; order Caulobacterales; family Caulobacteraceae; genus Brevundimonas; species Brevundimonas sp. LPMIX5. Next base: position 373,632 of record NZ_QWTZ01000004.1, on the reverse strand, counting down.
GAGACCGAGCGGCGCTTCCGCGTGGCGGTCGAGGCCGCGCGTTGCGGCATATGGGAGTGGGACATCGGCCGCGGCGAGATGGTGCTGTCCGACTATATGGCCGCCCTTCTGGAGGTCGAAGAAGGCTCGCGCCTGACGACCCAGGCGCTGATCGAACGCGTCCATCCCTCCTATCGCGACGTGCTGCATCAGGCGCTGGACGAGGCGGCCCTGAACGGCGCCTTCGAAGCCGCCTTCCCGATCCCGCTGAAGTCGGGCGGCGTCCGCTGGATCGACGCGCGCGGCCAGTCACGTCAGCCGCGCCGCGACGGCGTCTTCATCAGCCTGATGGGCGTGGCGCTGGACGTGACCGATGCGCGCCGCACCAAGGCCCAGGCCCAGGCCGCCGAGGGTCGGCTGCGCGACGCGATCGAGAGCGTGTCGGACGCCTTCGTCCTGTTCGACCGACGCGGCCGCCTGATCCTGTGGAACCAGGGCTTTCAGGACGCCTTCGCCTTTCCGCCCGGCGTCGTGCGACGCGGCGCGCTGAAGGACGAGCTGAACCGCATCGCCGCCGACGCCATCAAGTCCGAACGCCCATCCGTCGAAGGGCGCGCGGGCGTGCGCGAGGTCGAACTGAAGGACGGCCGCTGGTTGCAGATGGCCGAACGCTTCACCGGCGACGGCGGCACGGTGGTGATCTGCGCCGACATCACCGTCGTCCGCCGCCAGGAAGCCGAGCGCCGCCGCGCCGCCGATGAACTGCGCGCCATGGTCGAGGAACTGGAGGCCAGCCAGGACAAGCTGTCCCTGCTTGCGCGCAAATATGAGGTCGCCATGACCCGCGCCGAAGACGCCAACCGCGCCAAGTCCGAGTTCCTGGCCAATATGAGCCATGAACTACGCACGCCGCTGAACGCCATCAACGGCTTCTCGGAGATCATGGCGGGTGAAATGTTCGGGCCGCTGGGCGACCCTCGCTACAAGGGCTACGCCGCCGACATCCACGCCTCGGGCCAGCATCTGCTCAGCCTGATCAACGACATCCTCGACATGGCCAAGATCGAGGCGGGCAAGCTGACCCTGCACTATGAGGCGGTGGCGCTGGACGTGCTGTGCGGCGAGGCGGTGCGGCTGATGCGCGGCAAGGCGCTGGAGTCCCAGTTGCGGCTGGCCCTGTCCTGCCCGGAAGGGCTGCGCGTCGAGGCCGATCAGCGCGGCCTGAAACAGGTCCTGCTGAACCTGATCTCAAACGCCGTAAAGTTCACGCCCGAGGGCGGGGCGGTCAGAGTCAGCGTGATGCCCAGAGACGATGAGACGGTGCGCATCGCCGTGGCCGATACCGGCATCGGCATCTCAGCGGACGACCTGGCGCGTCTGGCCCAGCCGTTCGAACAGGTCGAAGGCCAGCATTCCAAATCGACGCAGGGCACGGGCCTCGGCCTGGCCCTGACCAAGTCGCTGATCGAACTGCATCGCGGCCGGATGACGATCGACAGCGAGCCGGGGCGGGGCACCACCGTCTGGTTCGACCTGCCCGTCAAAGCCCCGCAAGGCGCCATGAAGCCCGTGAGCGGCCCGGTTCAGCGGGTTCAGCGCGCGGCCTGATCGTCCGTAGGAGCCCCCGCATTGTCTGCGGCCTTGTGCTCCGGATGCGGCGTCGCGCACGTATCGCGGGTCCTCGACTTATGCCGCGACAGGATCGGCGCGAGGGCCTTGCGATTATCGGGCGACAGGCGGCCCAGCGTCTCGACCGCACCGGCCTCCAGACGAGCGCGCCCGCGCATCTCTGACGCGCGAGACCTTTCCAACAGAGCGGCGACCGTCACGGCGTCGAAGCGATCTGACGCCGTCATGACGATGGCTTCACGCCGCGCGGCGCGGGAGTCCTCGAAATCCGGCCGCGCTTCAAGGGCGTTGGCGCGCAGCTCGCTCCGGACCTGATCGCGGACGGCAGGCGGCAAGGCCTCGACCACGGCCCAGACGGGCTCGCTGCGACCCGGCCTGCGCCCTTCGATCGCCTGATTCTCGGCCTTGCGTGACAGCACCCAGGCGGTGCCTCCGCCGACGACGGCGAAGATGTTGAGCGCGACCGAGGCCGCCAGGGCGATCTTCAGACCCTTGTTCATACTTATCCCCCCAGGCCGGCGGCCAGGATTTCAGCGTCGTCCGCCGCTGTCAGACTGGCTTGATACAAGACGGTGTCGGCGCGGATTTCCGCCGTCATCTGACTGGTCAACACCATGCCGAAGGCCACGCCTGCACAGGCGGCGGCGGCCCAGCCCGCGCCCGACATCCAGGCGAACGGCCCCCACCGGCCTCGACGCCGCCCAAGATGGGCGCCCGCCGCATCAGCGATGACCCGCTCGCGCATGGCGTGAGACGGCGCCGGACGCGGCGCTGCGTCGAGAAAGGCGTCCAGCACGTCCGCCTCGCCGAGAATCCGACCCGCGCGCGGATCGGCGGCCAACAACCGGCGAGCGGCCTCGCGCTCCGTTTCGGGCCAGCGTCTCAGGTCGGCGCCATAGGCGTCAGCCAGATGCTCAAAACGTTCCAGGTCCATCGTCGTCATCTTCAGCCCCTTATCTCCCCGTCGCCTTCACGACGCCCTGCGGCGCGAGATCCGCCAGCGCCGCCCGCAACGCCCGCCGCCCGCGTGACAACAGGCTTTCCAGCGCCTCCACGCTGATCTCCATCAGGGCGGCGGCCTCGATATTGCCCAACTCCTGATAGTGGCACAGGACGATGGCCTCGCGCTGGCGCGGCGGCAGGCGCGACAGGGCCGCCTGAACCTGGGCGCCCGTCTCGGCGGCCAAAAGCCCCCGATCCGGCGCCGGACCGTCGTCGATATGGTCAGGAATGACGTCCGTCGCGATCTCGCGGCGGCGACGCAGCCGGTCGTAACAGAGATTGAGGGCCACGCGATGCAGCCAGGTATCGAAGCGCGCCTGTCCGGGCGTCCAGCGCGGCGCCTGTTTCCAGGCTCTGAGCATCGCCTCCTGGGCCACGTCCTCAGCCTCCGCCGCATCGCCCAGCATCCGCTGAGCGAGCGACAACATGCGCGGCAGCTTGCGCGCGACCATGGCCTGAACGGCGGCAGGATCGCCCGCGCCCACGCGCTTCACCAGGTCCTCGTCGGGGTCGGCGACCTTCGCCAATCACGCCTCTTTGCTTGGCTGCAATAAGGGCGAGCGGTCCAGCCGCCGTCCCCGACATCACCTTACTCCGAAACGGGCGCCGAAGGCGACGCCGTCCCCTGCGAACTGACCGCCGGGCGCTGCATCCGGCGCATGTCGCGCTTCTGACGCATCTCGGCGCGCCCCGCCTGCATGGCGGCGCGGCGCTCTTCGACGCTCAGCGTCCCGTCGCTGTTCGCGTCCATGCGGGCGAAGGCCTCGGTTGCCTTGCGTTCAACTTCGGCGATGACGACAGGGAAGCGGTCGGCGCCGCCGCGCGCAGCGTGGCCCCCCATGCGCCCCTGCTTCATGCCGCCCCTCGCATGGCCCCAACGGCCGGCGCCCATACGGCCTTCGCCGCTCGCCTGCTGGCGCGGCGCCTCAAACTCGGCGCGGCTGATGGAGCCGTCCTTATCGGCGTCCAGACGGTCGAACTGGGCGGCGCGACGTTCTGCGCGGCGGGCCTGGGCATGGGCGCGCATTTCCTCGGCCGTCACCTGGCCGTCCCCGTTCGCGTCGGCGGCCCGCAGTCGCTCGACGCGGCGCTGGACAAAGTCAGCCTGACTGATCGGCTGACCCGCAGACTGGGCCATGCGCGCCTGGCGTCCTGTTTCCGGCGTCGTCTGTGCAGCAGCGGCGCCGCCCAGCGTCAGCATGAGGGCGGATACGGCGGCGGCGGCGAATATGGTCTTCATCTCGATGGTCTCCTGGGGCGAAGCCGCCCCGAAAGCATCCCTGTCGAGAGATAGAACGGCGCCCGGATCAGTTTCCGTCGCTGATCGGCGGCAAAACCGCATCAAACGCCCGCCGCGCCCGCAGACGCAGGTCAATCAGACGCGCCTTCAGCGTTTCAAAATCCGGCGCCCCGACCGCTGCAGCCAGACGCTTCTGAAAGCCCGGCGGCTCCTGGTCGGGGTCGTTCTTATCCTCGAAAGCGCAGGCGGTCAGCTGCGACAGCTGTTGATGCATGCGCCAGCTGTCGGCCAGCACAGGGTCGTCCTTCAGCGCCTCCAGCGTCGAGACGGTCAGGGGCCGGCCCGCCGCCCCCGCCATCAGCTGGCGGTATTGGCCGACGAACTCGGCGTCCACCTGAGCCCCCGCCGACAGCTTCAGGTCCCAGAAGCCCTTGGCCGCCCGTTCGCGCTCCATCAGGTCGCGCATCGCCCGCACTTCGCGCGCGGTTTGCACAGCATCCCTGGGTCGCCGCAAGGCCTCGTCCAGCGCCGCCGTGACCTCGGCGCCGAAGCCGTCGTCGCTGGCCCACACCACGCGCGCGCGGGTCAGGGCCATGAACTCCCAGGTATCGGCCTCTTCGGCGTAATAGGCGCGCAGGGTCTCCAGCCGCACCGACACCGGCCCTTTCGAACCCGTGGGCCGCAGGCGCATGTCGACCTCATACAGACCGCCCTCGGCGGTGTGGGCGGACAGGGCGGCGATGAGCCGCTGGGTGAAACGGCCATAGAAGGTCTCGGCGCTCCAGCCGCGCCCGGCGGACGCGGCCTCGGGCGGCGCCTCATAGACGGTCATCAGGTCCAGGTCCGAGCCCGCCGACATCTCGCGCGAGCCCGCCTTGCCCAGGGCGACGACGGCGACCGCGCCCGCCAGCGCTCCGCCCAGACGCTCGGCCTCCTTCAAGGCCGCCGGGGCCAGCGCCCGCATACAGGCCTCTGCCATATCGGTATTGGCGCGCCCCGCCTCTTCCGGTCCCGCGCGGCCGGTAATGGTGTGCATGCCGATGCGGAAGACCTGTTCGCGATGCTGGCGACGCACCACGTTCATCGCCTCTTCGAAATCGGTCGCGGCGGCGGCCTCGGCCAGAAGCTGGCCGACGACGCCTGAATCTGCGTCCAGATCCGTCAGGAAGCGCGCGTCCAGCACGCCGTCCAGCGCCTGCGGCCGCCGCCCCAGCATCCGCGCCAGCCGGGGCGCGAAGGCCATCACCTCGACCACCAGTTCGAACAGCTTGGGCTGGTTCAGGAACAGGGCCTGCACCTGCACCCCGGCGCTGAGCCCTGCAAAGAAGACGGCGAACCGACGAAAGGCCGCGTCCGGGGCCCCCGTCTTGGCCACCGCCGTCAGCAGTTGCGGCGCCAGCCGGGTGAACAGTTCGCGCCCCCGCGCCGTGCGCGTCGCCTGAATGCGGCCGTGGTGCCAGCTGCGGATCGTATCGGACACGCTGGCGGGCTCGGAGAAGCCCATGCGGGCCAGCGTCTCCAGCGTGCCGGGGTCGTTCTCCACCCCGGTGAAGACGAGGCTGCCATAGGGAGAGGAAAGGTCTTCGCCCCCCTCGAACAGTTCGCCATAGCGGGCGTTGACCCGCACCAGCAGGCGCTCGATCCCGCCGTCGAAGGCCGCCAGATCGCCCTGCCCCGCCAGAGCCGCCACATCAGCGCGACGTTCGGGATCGACGGGCAGGATATGCGTCTGTTCGTCGGCCAGCATCTGAGCCCGGTGCTCCAGCGCGCGTAGCTCGACATAGGCGGCGCGCAGTTCGTCGCGCGCCTCAGGGCTGACATGACCCGCCTTGGTCAGGGCGTCCAGCGCCTCCAGCGTGCGCGGCGAGCGTAAGGACCGGTTCCGCCCGCCCAGGATCAACTGCTGGGTCTGGACGTAGAATTCGATCTCTCGGATGCCGCCCCGACCCAGCTTCAGATTGGCGCCCGCCGCCTCCAGCCCCTCGCCGGTTTTGTGGACGTGGATCTGTTTCTTGATCGACTGGATGTCGAGCACCGCCTGATAGTCCAGACTGCGGCGCCAGATGTAGGGGACCAACGCCTTCAGGAAACCGGCGCCCTCGGCCGCATCGCCCGCGCAGACGCGGGCCTTGATGAAGGCCGCCCGCTCCCAATTCTGACCGACGGATTCATAGTAGGCCAGCGCCATCGGCGCCGCGACTGCCGGCGGGGTCGAGGACGGGTCCGGCCGCAGCCGCAGATCGACCCGAAAGACGTAACCGTCCGCCGTCCGCTCGGCCAACAGGGCCGTCAGCCCCTGCGCCAGACGGTTGACGAAGCCCTGCATCTCCACGCCTTCCGACAGGGCGGTTTCAAGCGCTTCCGGCTCGTAAAACAGCGACAGGTCGATGTCCGAGGAGTAGTTCAGCTCGAACGCCCCGCCCTTGCCCATCGCCAGAACGAACAGGCCCGGAACCGGCCCGCGTGGATCGTCGGGCGTCGAGATCAGCCGCCCGCGACGGCTCCAGTCGTCGGCGATGATCCGAAGCGCCGCGCGCGCCGATGCATCGGCGAAGCGCGACAGGGCGCCCGTCACCTGATCCAGATCCCAGACGCCGCCCAGGTCGCACAGGGCCGTCAGAAGGTGCAGTTCCGCCTTCAGATGACGCAGCGGCGCCTTGGCCTCGTCCGGCGCGCCGGTCAGGGCGTCCGTCGCCGCCAGAATCTCCGCCTGCCGCGCCTCGGGATCGCTGTCCAGCGTCCGTCGTAGCCGATCCGGCCAGCGCCGCGCCAATCCGGCCAGATAGGGCGAGGCGGCGAAGACCGGCTCCAGCGCGCCCCACGCCGCATCCAGCGTCGCGCGCCAGCCATCGGCTTCCGCCACTTGAGCCAGTCGTTCATGCAGGCGCGCCGCCGCCTCTGCGTCGCGCACGGGGCCGCAGGGCTGCAACCGTCCCGCAAGACCTTCGCTCACGCCTCGACCTCTGGCGCCCGCGTGGCGGCGGGCAGGATCAGGGCCACGCGCAGACCCGGCCCGCGCCCGTCATAGACGCCCGGTCCCTCGTCCAGTTGGATGCGGCCGCCGTGCGCCTCGGCTACCGCCGTGACCAGCGACAGACCCAGCCCCGAGCCCGGCTCGGTGCGGCTGTTGTCCAGCCGCACGAAGCGTTGCAGCACGCGCTCGCGGTCTCCGTCCGGCACGCCCGGCCCGTTGTCGGTGACCGAGAACTCCACATCGCCCGACGAGCGCCGCCGCGCACGGAACATCACAGCCCCGCCTTCGGGGGTATATTTGACGGCGTTGTCGATCAGATTGGCGAGCGCCTGGGCCAGGAAGGGCTGGTTGCCCTCGATCATCAGCCCCCTCTCGATCTCGGCGGCGAACTCCAGCCCCTTGTCCTCGCCCGCCGGTTCATAGAGTTCGGCCATGTCTGCAGCCAGATCAGCGGCGTCGAACACCTTGGGCTCGGGCGCCCCGCCCGCCTGCAGTCGGGCGATGGCCAGTACGGTGTTGAAGGTCTTGAGCAGGGCGTCGGCTTCATCCAGCGCCACGCTGAGGGCGTCGACGCCCGAGGTCCGCCCCGCCTCGGCGTCGATCAGGGCCACCTCCATCTTGGCCTTCATCCGGTTCAGCGGCGTGCGCAGGTCGTGGGCGATGGCGTCGCCGGCATGGCGGATCGAGGCCATCGAGCCTTCCAGCCGGTCCAGCATGCCGTTCAGACCCTCGGCCAGTTCGTCCAGTTCATCGCCGGAATGACGGATGGGCACGCGCGCCTTCAGATCGCCCTCCTGAACCGCCGTGACCACGCGGTTCAGCCCGGCCATCGCCCGCTCGACGCGACGGCTGATCCACAGCCCGCCGCCGACGCCCAGCACCAGCACCATGACCATCGCGCCCCACAGAGCCTGGGTCAGTCGCGCCAGATAGGCCTCGATGTCGCCGATGTCCTCGCCCACGAACAGGTGTTCGCCGCCTGACAGCGAGGTGTTGACGCCGATCGACTGACGGCGCCGGACGCGACCGTCCTCGTCCGTATCGGTCAGTCGGAAGCTGTCCCACTGCCCCGGCTTCACCCCGTCGGGCACGTCGGTGATGTTGGCGGTGATGATGCGGCCCTCGGCGTCCTTGAAGACATAAAGGTAGGGCCCGTGGCGGATCGCCCGTTCGACCAGCGCCTGATTCAGAGCGTCTCGGCCGCGCGTGCGATAGATGGCGGTCAGACTATCGACCTCGCCCTGCACGCTCGTCTCGGCCCGCGTCCGCGCCTCGGACGCCGAAGCGAAATAGACATAAGCCAGCACCGCGCTGGCCGTCGCCACGAACAGCGCCAGAAACAGCAGCGTCAGCCGAAAAGGCGTACGCCGAAAGAGCGAGGGGAGTTTCACTTCAGCTTATCTCCCTCCCCTTCATGGGGAGGGAGGTCGCGCAGCGACCGGGTGGGGAGGGCTTCAAGCGCGCCCATTATGCCCGCCATCACGCTGTCCAGATCATCGCGAACGGCGGCGTTGTCGAATCTCAGCGTCGTGAACCCTTCGCCTGCCAGCACCGCGTCTCTCACCCTGTCCCTGTTCGCCCGCGCCTCGACCGTGTGGGTGACGCCATCCACCTCTATGACCAAGCGCTGGTCGAAACAGACGAAGTCGAGATAATAGCCGCGAAACGGCGCCTGCCGCCGAAAATGAAACCCTTGAGCGCGCAACAGCTTCAACTGCACCCACAGACGCGCCTCGGGCGGCGTCAGCGCCTTTCGCATGGCGCGGGCTCGAGCGATGATCGCCATGATTTGCAAGCCCTCCCCACCCGACCGGCTGCGCCGGCCACCCTCCCCATGAAGGGGAGGGAGAAAGATTGCGCGCCTTACGCCTCCAGCCGGTACCCCGCGCCGCGCACGGTCTGCAGCATGGCCCTGTCGAAACCCTTGTCGATCTTGGAGCGCAGGCGGCTGATGTGCACGTCGATGACGTTGGTCTGGGGGTCGAAATGGTATTCCCAGACCTTCTCCAGCAGCATGGTGCGCGTCACCGACTGGCCGGCGTGGCGCATCAGGAATTCCAGCAACTGGAACTCGCGCGGCTGCAGGTCTATCTCCTGACCCTCGCGGTGGACGGTGCGAGCGATCAGGTTCATCTCCAGATCGCCGACCTTGAGCACGGTCTGGACTCCGCCCGTCTCGCGGCGACGCGACAGGGCCTCGACCCGCGCGACCAGTTCGGCCAGGGCGTAGGGCTTGACCAGATAGTCGTCGCCGCCCGCCTTCAGCCCCGTAACGCGATCCTCGACCTCGCCGAGAGCCGACAGAAACAGCACCGGCGTCTGGTCGCCGCCCTTGCGGATGGTCTCGACCATGCCGACGCCGTCCAGGCGCGGCATCATTCGGTCCACGACATAGACGTCGTAGCCGCCCTTCTGCGATTCCAGCAGGCCGAAGGCGCCGTCCACGGCGTGGGTGACCTCATGCCCGGCCTCGCTCAGGCCGCGCACCATGGCGGTCGCGGCCTCGGCGTCGTCCTCAACCACCAGAATACGCATGCAGCCTCCCAAAAAAGATTCGGCGGCGATGTTAGCGCATCGCCGCCGATCCCGTGAGTTACGCCTTATTCAGACTTGGCGAAGGGCAGAACCACCGATGAGTTGGTCCCCTGCACCCGGATCAGCAGGAAGACCCCCGGCCGTCCCGCCGACCGCGCCTCATCCACGGCCGCCTTCAGATCAGCCTCCGAGCGAACCACGCGGTTGTTGGCCCGCTGGATCACCGTGCCGACCGGCAGCCGCATCTTGCCCGCTTCCGAGCGTGGCGCGACGGCGGTGACCACCACGCCTTCCATGTCGTTGGGGATGGCGTAGCGCTGGCGCAGGGCCGAGGTGATCGGCGTAACCGTCAGGCCCTCGATCGACTGGCCGACGACGCCGCTGTCGCCGGGCTGCGGGCTGGCATCGTCGCCGCCGTTCAGTTCCGCCTCAGACGGGCGGGCGCCCGCACGGATATTCAGCGTCTGACGCTTGCCGTCACGCAGGATTTCCAGCCGCAGCGTATCGCCCGGCCGTGCGCGGGCCACGCGACGGGTCAGTTCGGTCGAGCTGTCGACCGCCTCGCCGTTCACGCTGGTGACCACGTCGCCGACCTTCATGCCGCCGCGCTCGCCCGGCGTGCCCGCCGTGACTTCTGCGACATAGGCGCCCTTGGTGTCCTCGTTCAGGCCCAGAGCGGCCGCCGCATCCTTGGACAGGGTCTGGATCTGCACGCCCAGATAGCCGCGCTCCACGCTTTCGCCGCGCATCAGCTTGTCAGTGACCGCCTTGGCCGTGGTCGCGGGAATGGCGAAACCGATGCCGACCGAACCGCCCGACGGCGAGAAGATCGCCGTGTTCACGCCGATGACGCGGCCGTAGATGTCAAAGGTCGGTCCACCCGAGTTGCCCCGGTTGATGGCGGCGTCGATCTGCAGATAATCGACATAGGCGCTGGACTGGTCCTGGAGATCGCGCGAGCGCGCCGAAACGATGCCCGCCGTCGCCGTGCCGCCCAGACCGAACGGGTTGCCGACCGCGATGACCCAGTCGCCGACGCGCGGCTCCGACTGCTCTTCGAACGAGACGAAGGGGAAACCGGCGCCTTCGACCTTGATGACGGCCAGATCGGTGTTCTCGTCACGACCGATCAGCTTGCCTTTCAGCTCGCGGCCGTCGCTGAGCTTGACGCTGATCTCCTCGGCGTTCTCGACGACATGGTTGTTGGTGACGATAAAACCGTCGCCCGAGATGAAGAAGCCCGACCCGGCGCCGGCGGCCAGCTGGGTGTTGTCTTCGCCTTCAGCCGAGCCGCCCGGCGCGCCGGGGATCGGTACGGCGCCGAAACCTGGAATCTGGAACATGCCGCGCGGACGCTGGACGCGGGTCTTAACGTCGATCTGCACCACGGCGGGGGCGACCTGCTGGAAGATGTCGGCAAAGCTGAGCGGCGCGCCCTGCGGCGGCGCAAAAGCCACGGTTCCGGCCCCGGCCGAAGGGACCAGCTGTCCGACCCTGGCGGCGGGCGCCGCCTCGGCGCCGGGCCAGGTGATGACCCCGCCCGCCGTCGCGGCGGCGGCGAAGGTCAGGCCGACAGCGGCCCCCAGAATGAACTCCTTGCGTTTCAGCATCGTCGTCCTTGCAGTCTTTACTGGCGGATACGGAAAGCTCCGTTCGCACATGGATATAGGGCGTTTTGGCTCAAGCCAATGCACGCCGTCGCGATGATTGTTCCCGATCATCGTTCGGCGTATGGCGCGTCTGCGTCAGGAAGGCGGCGAAAGACTTGCCGAATGGAAGCTTCAGGCGTTCTCGTCGTCCGCCGTAAGCTCGGCCAGGGCGCGTTCTTCTTCCGCCGTGAGAGGCGCGGCCTCGGCCGTGCCACGACGGCGCGCGCGCAGCACCAGCACCACGCCCGCCCCCGCGGCCAGGGCGAACGGGCCGAACCACAACAGCCAGGTGCCGATCCGCACCGGCGGCTGGAACAGCACATAGTCGCCATAGCGGCGGATCAGGTCGTCCTTGATCTCGTCGTCCGTCTTTCCGGCGGCGATCTGTTCGCGCACCAGACCGCGCAGGTCGGCGGCGATGCCCGCCGGGCTGTCGGCGATCGATTCATGCTGGCAGACGACGCAGCGGATATCGCCGAACAGGGCGCGGGCGCGGGCCTCCTGCGCCGGATCGGTCAGCGGCCGGTCGGGCGCGGGCGGCGGCTCGGCCAGAGCGGGCGCAGCCGTGCTGGCCAGCAGGGCGGCGGCGAACAGGGCGGCGGCGCGCTTCATGCCTGCGCCTCCACGGGCTCGACCGGTTTGGCGGCCTTCTTCGCGCGCGAACCCGCCCCGACGCGCAGGCGACGGTCCAGCAGAGAGATCAGCCCGCCCAGCGCCATCAGCGCCGGTCCCAGAAAGATCAGCCGCGCCCACGGATTGTAGTAGATGCGCACGATCCAGGCGCGCTCGCCCGTCTCCGTCGCGGCCCGGTCGCCCATGACGGCGTAGACGTCGTCCAGCCCGCGGAAATCGAGGCCGACCTCGGTCGTCGTCTGACCGCCTGCGGGGAAGAAGCGGCGCTCGGCGGTGATGACGCGCTCGGGCGCGCGGCCGTCGACCGGCATGATGGTCAGGCGGCCCTGTTCAGCCAAATAGTTCGGGCCCTCGATGACCTGCACCGCATCCAGCCGCGCCTTCCACGGTCCGGCGGCGACTTCCCCTCCCAGCGGCAGGGCGAGGGCGGCCTCAGCCTTGAAGCTGGTCTCGACCACGGCTCCCAGAATGAAAGCGCCCAGACCCGCGTGGGCCAGCGCCATGCCCCAGGCGCCCAGCGGCAGGCCCGTGGCGCGGCGCAGCGTCTCGGCCAAGGGCGCACGGAAGGCCTTGGTCCGGACGCCCAACTCAGCCAGCGCGCCCAGAATCAACCACGCCCCGACGCCCAGCCCTGCAGCGGCCAGCGCCTTCTTCGGCTCGAACAGAAGGAAGGCGGCGAAGGCGGCGGCGATCGCCAGCGCGGCGGCCAGCCACAGGCGCTGCAAGGCGCCCTTCAGATCACCCCGCTTCCACGCCAGCAACGGCCCGGCAGGCAGGATCAGGCAGGCGACAATCATCAAGGGGTTGAAAACGGCGTTGAAATAAGGCGGGCCGACCGAAATCGTCGCCCCCGTCACGCCCTCCAGAATGAGCGGATACAGTGTGCCCAGCAGCACCGTCGCCGCCGCCGCCGTCAGGAACAGGTTGTTCAGCACCAGCGTCCCCTCGCGACTGACCGGCGCGAAGGCCGCGCCGGAACGGATCGCCGGAGCGCGCAGCGCGAACAGGATGAAGGCCGCGCCCGCCGCCACTCCCAGAATGGCCAGCAGCATCATCCCCCGCTGGGGATCGACGGCGAAGGCGTGGACGCTGGTCAGCACGCCCGAGCGCACCAGAAACGCGCCCAGCATGGAGAAGGTGAAGGCCAGAATGGCGAGGAACACCGTCCAGCCCGCCAGCGCCCCGCGCCGCTCAGTGACGATGGCCGAGTGCAGCAGGGCCGCCCCCGCCAGCCACGGCATGAAGGAGGCGTTCTCGACCGGATCCCAGAACCACCAGCCGCCCCAGCCCAGTTCGTAATAGGCCCAGAAGGAGCCCAGCAGGATGCCGACGGTCAGCAGCGCCCAGGACGCCAGCGCCCACGGCCGCACCCAGCGCCCCCACGCCGGATCGACCCGCTTTTCGATCAGGGCGGCGACCGCCAGCGAGAAACAGACGGAAAAGCCGACATAGCCGCCGTACAGCAGCGGGGGATGCACCGCCAGCGCCGGGTCCTGCAGCAGCGGGTTCAGCGACGCGCCCTGCACCGGCGCCGGGTCCAGCCGGAAGAAGGGGTTGGAGGTGAAGGCGGCGAAGGCCAGAAACAGGCTCGACAGGCCCGCCTGCACGGCCACGGCCGAGGTCTTCAGCCCGAACGGCAGGCCGCGCGCCAGCGCCAGCGCCCCGCCGAAGACCGTCATCACCAGACACCACAGCAGCAGCGAGCCCTCATGGCTGCCCCATGCGGCGGCGACCTTATAGAAGACCGGCTTGTCGGTGTGGCTGTTCATGGCCACGTTCGACACCGAGAAATCCGAGACGACGAAGGCGTAGATCAGGGCGCCGAAGGCCAGCAGGATCGCCCCGGCCGAGGCCAGCATGGCGCCGCCCCCTGCCCCGGCCAGCACCGGGCTGAGCCGCAGACGCCCCGCCGTGGTCAGCGCCAGACTCAGCACCGACAGGGCTAGCGCCAGAATCAGGGCGAAGGCGCCCAGTTCGACGATCAAGGCTTAAGTCCCCTGCTGCGCGGCGACGGCGGGGGCCGCCGCGTCGTCAGGCCGCCACTCGCCCTTTTCTTTCAGCCGGTCGGCGACTTCGCGCGGCATATAGGTCTCGTCGTGCTTGGCCAGCACCTGACTGGCCTCGAACACGCGGTCGGGGCGGAAGGCGCCTTGCGCTACGATTCCCTGCCCCTCGCGGAACAGGTCGGGCAGATCGCCGTGATAGATCACCTGCGCCGTCGCCCCGTTGTCGGTGACGACAAAGACGACCGAGCCGTCGGCGGCCTTGGTCACGCTGCCCGCCTCGACCAGACCGCCCAGACGGATCATCTGACCGGCCGGCACCTTCTGCGGCGTCACTTCCGAAGGAGAGTAGAAGAAGGTCACATTGTCCTTCATCGCCCACAGCGACAGGCCGACGGCCAGCGCCAGCACGGGCGCCGCGGCGATGACGACCCACAGGCGACGGCGCGCCTTGGGCGATTTGGGCAACCAGCTCATGTCAACGATCCGAGTGCGGCGAAAACGCCGTGGCATATAGGGCGAGGTTCAGGGCGGGCCAAAGCGTCATCGCGCGGCCTCGGTCAGGCGTTTCTGAAGATCCGCCCGGCGCGGGTCGGACGGCGCCAGCGCGGCGATCAGCGGCGACCACATGGCCTCGGCCTCAGCCACGTCGCCGCGCGCCAGGGCCGCGTCGCCCAGATAGAAGCGCGCGCCCAACTGATCGGGGTCCAGTTTGACCGCCTGACGGAAGGCCGCCTCGGCGTCGCCGTCGACCGCGCCGCCGTTGGCGCGCACCAAGCTCTCGCCCAGCCGCGCCCAGCTCTGGGCGTCGTCGGGCTGGATGGCCAGGGCGCGGCGGAAGGCCGAGGCCGCGCCGATGGGGTCGCCCGCCTCGAACCGGGCGGCTCCCAGCATGGTCAGGGCCAGACGGTCGTCGGGCCGGTCCTTGACCACCTGCCCCAGCACGGCGGCGACCTGAGCAGGCTCCAAAGCCTCGGGCGCCGAGGCCCATTCGCGCACGCGCGTCTCATAGGCCTGATCCTTCATGCCCGGCGCGCCGAAGACGGCGTAGAGACCCAGCGTCGCCGCAGCCGTCGCCCCGATCCCGCCCAAGACCCAATAGCGGTCGCGCGGCCCGGCGACCGGGCGGCGATCCGCACGGCGGGCGGCCAGCAGGCGGCGTCCGGCCTCGGCCCGCGCGGCGGTCCAGCCCGCCTCGTCCAGCAGGCCGCGCGCCTTCAGCCGGTCCAGCTCGGCCAATTCCAGCGCGCCAGCATCGCGGTCCGCCACGCTCTCAGCCTCAGCCCCGCGCCGGGCGGCGGACAGCACGGCCAGCCCCGCCAGGGCGGTCACAAGCGCCGTCATGATCCAGAAGATCGTCATGGCCGCCGCTTTAGCGGATCAGGCGGCCGGAGGCGAGGCGCGCGACGACGCACCCGCCTTGCCGCCCGCGATGGCCAGCCGCCGCCGCACGACGCGCGACGCATCCCTGGCGCCCAAAAGACCCAGCAGTTCGGCGGTCAGGCCGACCCGTTTACGGGCCACGCCTTCGTCCGGCGCCTGACCGTCGTTCAGTTGCTCGATCGCCTCATCGGCCCAGGTCGCCAGCCGTCCCGTCAGAGCCTCGGCCGTCTGGCGGCGCTCGGCTTCACAGCCGAAGACCGCCGCGATGGGGCGCACCTGACCCGTCAGCGTCAAAAGAACCCGCGCCCGCGCCGCCGCATGCGGATCGGGCGCCTGGGCCAACAGAGGCGTCGGCCGGGTCATCCGTCCAACCAGAGGCGTCCGCTGGACCGGCAGGACCGCATCAAGCGCCTTCTCGGCCGCATCGAAATGCTCAGACAGACGAAGCGCAATCCTCAGGCGCGCCTGACGCACAGCCTTGGCCCAGGCGCTGTCAGGCCGCAGCGGCAGAACGGCGTCGATCTCCGTCAGGATTTCGGCGCACCAGGTCAGCCCCGTCGCCAACCGCCTGCCCTGTGCGTCGTCCTCAAGGCTCTGGGCGGCGATGTCGGCGGCGCGATGCGCCAGGGCCGATATAATGCGGTCGATCAGCAGATCAGCCTCGTCGCGGCCCGGCGTCGCCTCACGTCCTGAGGCGCCGATCAGGGCCAGCACCCGCAGCATCACCCGCGCTTCGGCCATATGGGCGAAGAGGATTTCCAACAGCCGCTCGACCCCGCCCGGCCCGGCCGATGAGGCCTGACGCAGGGCCAGCTTCAACTCCGCCAGTTCGGCGCCGCTGGGCCGCCCGGTCCAGGCCGACAGATGCGGCAGCGCCCGCCGCGCCACCGGCGCCAGGTCGAGACACGCCGCCAACGCCTCAACCTCGTCGGGCGAGGCGCCGGGCCACACCGTCTCGGGCGCATCGCGCAGCACCACGGCGGCGCTGTGGCACAGACGGTCGGCGACCATGCGCGACAGGTCGTCGTCACGGTCCAGTTGCGGCAACAGCTCCGGCTCGCCCCGCGTCGCCGCGCGCCATAGCCTCGCAGGCAGACCGGCAGGAAAGCTCAGCCCCTCCAGCGCATCCGCGCGCGGCCGGAACAGCGGCGCCAGCGGACCGAAGGCCACCTCGCGGCGACGCCGATCCAACTGCTCGACCTCGACCAGTTCGCGCAGGGCGGCCGCCCGATCGCCCGCCATCGTCCCCGCCAGCCCCAGCAACTGAGGCAGGGCCCGGTCCGGACACCGTTCGATCAAATGAGCCAGAGCGGCCCGCTGGGCGACCGACAGGTCCGCCATCCACGCATCCTCCGGCCACACTCAAATCCCGGCCAAGGCCCCAAGGGTGGCCCGTCGCCGGTTAACAAGGGCTTTTGAGGCGAAATGGCGAGCGCGTCCGCTCTGCGAGCCGAAATCGGCTTTCGGCGCTAAAGTCGAAGACTGGAAGCGACCCGTTGCGGACATCAGTCGAACTGCGTCTGGGCTTCTTTGTAGGCTTGGAGCGTTTGGCTTTCACGGTTCGTCGGACCGATGTCGATGATAACGACATGCTCCAAATGCACCGTGGGATGATGTGCGTTGAAACCTGCGAACCAGAATGTCTCCGAGAGTGGCTCATCGGCATGCCACGTCGTCATGACAAACTGGTCGTCGGGGATGTCGTCGACGCCAGCCACAGAGATGTTCGCCCAATCGACGCTATCGTCCCACGAACTACACTCTGCACCCCAAGCCATCATATAGAGGCAGCCTGACTTAACCAGCCATTCGCTTACTCGGTTCTGCCAATCGGCAGAAACGGCCTGTTCAAGCACGAGAACTGATTTGAACGGTCCAGCCTCTCCAACGGAAGGGAGTTGGGCTTCTGGCGGCAAGTGGATGTAGCTCACGGACATGCGACTACCCTACTACATGTGGTCAGCCACAGCGTCCGCTATCCACCCTGTGCAGTCGCTGTGAACGGCCGCTCTCGGGCTGTCTGGCCAAGATCCGGTTTCAGGCATGATGCCTAGGACTGAAACGGACCCATTGTGGACACTCAAGTAGAGGCTATGCTTTCATCATGAACAATGATCTGCGAGATTCATTGAAGCTTTGGGCGGGTGCCATCGTCTTCGGCGCGCTGTTCTGGATATTCGCCCGTTCCGACGTGCTGCGGGGTGCTGTCGATAGCGTTCCTGGCAAATGGTTCTGGCTAGGCTGTGGAGCCCTAGGCGTTTGGAATATGGGAAAACTGATCTGGGGCTTGTGGCAACGTCGGGCTTCTAGAGACAACTAGCTGAATGACCTCTTTCCACCCGTCGTAGACCTTCACAACAGCCGCTCTGCGCCCCTACCCCTCTGCGGCGGGCAGCTCCAGCACCACCTTCAGCCCGCCCAGGCTGCTGTCGCTCAGGGTGACGCGGCCGCCGTAGGCGCGGGTCAGTTCGTCGACGATCGACAGACCCAGCCCCGTGCCGGGCGTGTCCTCGTCCATGCGGGTGCCGCGTTTCAGGGCGGTGTCGCGCTGGTCGACGGGCAGGCCGGGGCCGTCATCCTCGACCACGGCGATCAATTGGCCTGGCATGGAGGGACCGGCCGAGACCCGCACCCGGCGGCGGCACCATTTGGCGGCGTTTTCCAGCAGGTTGCCGAAGATTTCCTGCAGGTCCTGGCGCTCGCCCAGGAAGGCCAGGTCGTCGGGAGCGCGCCAGTCGATCTCGACGCCCTTTTCCTCGAACACCCGCTCCAGCATGACGGCCAGTTCGTCCAGAACCTCGCTGACGTCGGTGCGTTCGCCCAGACCGTGCGCGGCGCGCGCGGCGGCGCGGGCGCGGCGCAGGTGGTGGTCGACCTGATCCTGCATCACCCTGGTCTGCTTGCGCACCATGTCGGGCAGAACGCCCGGGGTCGTCCCCGCCTCGGCGAGCATGACGGCCAGCGGCGTCTTCAGCGCATGGGCCAGATTGCCGACGTGGGTGCGCTGGCGTTCAACCGTCTCCTGATTGTGCGCCAGCAGGCGGTTGACCTGTTCGGCCAGAGGCTGGATTTCCAGCGGGTAACCGCCCTCGACGCGGTGCGAGCGCCCCTGGCGCACATTGGCGATCTCGTCGCCCAGATCGAACAGGGGGCGCAGGCCCACCCGCACCTGAATGAACACCGCCGCGACCAGCCCTGCGCCCAGCAGCAGCATGGCGATCCAGGTGACGGTGGCGAACTGGCGCGTGTCGGCGTCGACGTCGGACCGGTCGATCCCGGCGAAGAAGACTACGGGCTGTCGGCGGTCCGGCAACTGCTTCATGCTGGCGGCGATGCGAAGCGGCTCGCCCTTGGGCCCATCCTCGGCGTTGTAGCTTATCGTCTGGCCGAAGGCCGCGCGCAGCCGGTCCGCCAGGTCATAGCCGTACTCAAGATCGGCGTTGCCCAGGGATGCCGAGCGCGCCAGCACGTGCAGCGCGCCGCGAGGCCCCGGCTCGGCCACCATCCAGTATTTTCCAGACAGCAGGCGTTGAGTGCGGGCGTCCTGAATCTCGCCCACGAACACCTCGCCCTCGGGCGTGATGACCGAGGCGACCACGGCCTCGTCGATGGTGTCGCTCAGGGTGTTGCCCAGGCGGCGAAGAGCCGATTCCTGGAAGACCGCCGTCAGCACCACCGCCGCCACCGCCAGGCCGATCAGAATCCAGGCGGCGGCCAGCCAGATCAGGCGCCGTGTCAGCGACCGGCCGGGTCGCCCGAACCAGCGGCCCCATTCGCGCCGCGCCGCCAAGGAAGGGGCGCTGCCAGCCCGAGAATCGAGCCCAGAGTCGAGCCCAGAGTCGATCTCGCCTTGGGTGCTGGCTTCGGCCTCAGTCATCAGCAGGCGATCAGGCCGCGTCGCTTTCGCCGGCCAGCGGCGACAGGCGATAGCCTAGGCCGCGCACGGTCTCGATGCGGTCGGCGCCGATCTTCTTCCTCAAGCGGCCGACGAAGACCTCAATGGTGTTGGAGTCGCGATCGAAGTCCTGATCATACAGGTGTTCGACCAGTTCGGTGCGGCTGATGACCCGGCCCTGGTGCATCATCAGATAGTGCAGCAGGCGGTATTCCAGCGAGGTCAAACGCAGCGGCTCGCCGTTGACGGTGGCGCGGGCGGCGCGCGGGTCCAGCCGCAGCCCGCCGCAGGTCAGGGTCGCCGCCGCGTGACCGGCCGAGCGGCGCAGCAGGGCGCGCAGGCGGGCCAGCAATTCTTCGGTGTGGAACGGCTTGGTCAGATAGTCGTCGGCCCCGGCGTCGAAGCCCGCCACCTTGTCCGACCAGGCGCCGCGCGCGGTCAGGATCAGCACCGGCGTCGCCTTGCCTTCACGGCGCCAGCGCTCCAGCACCGAAACGCCGTCGATCTTGGGCAGCCCTAAGTCCAGCACCACCACGTCATAGGGTTCGGTGTCGCCCAGGAACCAGGCCTCTTCGCCATCGGGCGCGTGATCGACGGCGTAGCCGGCGTCGGTCAGGGCGGTCTTCAGCTGGCGCGACAGATCAACGTCGTCCTCGACAAGCAGCACCCGCATTCAGTCGTCTCCGCGAACCCGGCCGGACTGGCCGTCAACCTGTATGTCCGACACGCGTCCGCCCGGATACTCCCAGCGCACCACATAGTCGCCGCCGCGTTCCTGAACGCCCAGCATGCGGCCAGGACGGCCCGACTGGACCCGTCGGGCGATATCGCCCGGATTGGCGCGAGGGGCCGAGCGGGGCGCATCGCGCAGCCCCTGGCCCGGGTAGTTGCGGGGCGCCTCGCGACGATCCTGAGAACGGCTTTCGTCGCGGTCCCGATCACGGCCGCGCGACTGGGCCGCCGCGTCCGTCAGGGGGACGATGGCGATCAGACCGGCCAGAAGGAGGGCTCGAATACGCATCATGATCGTCTTCTAGACAGGGGCCTCTGAACGGTGGCTGAACGCGCAGTCTACCGCCGTTCCTCCGAACAAGGAACGCGCGCCCGAGGATTCTCCGTCGCTGTCGCCCTCGCGCCTCATCAGAACCGCTCCCTCCCGAGAAGATGACAAAGATCTCATGCTGATGAACGCCGACTGAAACGCGCCGTTCAGACGGGGATCAGGCTCAGGCTGCTCTTGTGGGGTCAACGCAGCCCGGTCGGTTGCGAAGACCCGAAGGAGTTCGATCATGAAGACCTTGCTGATCCCCGTCCTGGCCGCCACGGTCGCCGCGACCGCCCTGCCCGCCGCAGCGCAAGCCTATGATCGTCACGGCCCCTCGCGCGGCCCCGCCTATGAGCAGAACCATGGCGGCTGGCAGTCGGTCAGCCAGCGCAAATACAGCCTGAACCGCCGCATCGACCAGGGAGTCCGCACTCGCCAGCTGAGCTCGCGCGAGGCCTCGCGCCTGAAGGATGAACTGAACGGCCTGGTCCGCCTGGAGCGCAACTATATGCGCGGCGGCCTGACCCGCGGGGAGCGTCAGGATCTGGACCGCCGCTATGATCGCCTGTCGGCCAAGATCCGGCTGGAGCGCCGCGACCATAACAACCGTCGCTACTGAGACGGTTCAGCATCAGGGCCCCATCCCTCCCTGTCAGGGGCTCTGCCAAGGGCGCGATCCGAAAGGGTCGCGCCCTTATCTATGCCGGCTCGATCACCGTGATCTCGGGCCAGCGCCCGCGGGCATTGGCGATCACCCGGTCCCAGCCCCTGGCCAGGCTCCGCGTCGGATTGGGACGGATCACCATGTCGAATACGTCCTGCAGGCCGAAGGGGGCGACGATGCTGATCGCATCATCCTTCTCCAGCCGCACGCCCAGGGCGAAAGCCGGGGCGACGAAGCGGGCTGGGGCGTCGTCCGTGCAGGTCAGCGGCTCATAGGCTTCGCCGAACTTGCCCTCGAACCACAGATGCACCCGCGCCTGATTGCGGACCTCGACAATATCACGCAGCTCGGGCGCAAAGGCGGCCGCGACACGCTTGATCGCCTCATCCTCGGCGTCCCAGGAGGTATCGGGGTCGAAATAGCCGATGTCGTAATCCTTGACGCCATAGCCCGGCGCCCGGCCCGTCCGCTCATTCCAGACCGACTGATAGACGGCCCCCGAGAACAGCCTCCAGTCCGGCAAATCTAGGTCGCGCATCACGCGCAGCACATGCATCAGGCCCGCATTGGCGCGGACGATGTCGATCAGGCGGGCCTCAAGCTCCGCAGCGGTCGTCGTCTCCAAGCTCATCGCAGGGGCCATCCGTGATCCAGCGGGCCATGCCCCTGCCCCAGTCCCGGCGCGCGTCGGATGGCTTCGGCGACATAGGCCCAGGCCTCGGCCACCGCCGTCGACAGGGGCAGGCCCTTGGCTATGCCCGCCGCGCAGGCGCTGGCCAGGGTGCAGCCGGTGCCGTGGGTATGACGGGTCTCCACCCGCTCGCTTTCCAGCACCGTCTCGCCGTCGTGGGTCAGCAGCAGATCGGTCACCGTCTCGCCGGGCACATGACCGCCCTTCATCAGCACCGCCTGCGCGCCCATCGCCAGCAAGGCCTCGCCCGCCCGGCGCTGACCGTCCAGATCAACGACGGCGATCCCGGTCAGGGCCTCGGCCTCGGGCGCATTGGGGGTCAGCAGCGCCGCGCGCGGGACCATCAGCCGCCGCACCGCCTCGACCGCCGCCTCGGCCAGCAGAGGCGAGCCGCCCTTGGCGATCATCACCGGATCGACCACGGCCGGGACGCCGCCCGCATAGTCGATCAGACCGGCGACCGTTTCGACGACCTCCACAGAGCCCAGCATGCCCGTCTTCAGAGCGTCCGCGCCGATGTCGTCCAGCACCGCCCTGGCCTGAGCCTCGATCACGTCCAGCGGCAGAGGATGGACGCCGTGAACGCCCAGGGTGTTCTGAACGGTGATGGCGGTGATCGCCGTGGCGGCGAACCCGCCCAGCATGGTCACAGCCTTGATATCCGCCTGAATGCCCGCGCCGCCGCCTGAGTCCGATCCCGCCAGGATCAGCACGCGGCCCAGCGGCTTCGTCGCCGCTTCCGCAGAAGAGGTCATCAGTGCGCCCCCGAAAACAGCTTCAGCCCGACGATGCCCGCCACGATCAGCAGAATGCAGACGGCCCGCACCGCCGTCGCCGGCTCGCCATAGACGGCGATCCCGACCGCCGCCGCTCCGACCGCGCCGATGCCGGTCCAGACCGCATAGGCCGTGCCCACCGGCAGCTTCTGCGTCGCCGCCCACAGGCCGATCATACTGGCCGCCAGGGCGAGCGCCACGCCCAGCGAAGTCAACGGTCGCTGCAGCCCGACGTATTTGACGCCCGACGCCCAGCCCACCTCGAAAAGCCCCGCAACGACGAGCACCAACCAGGGATTCAGGGACAGCAACCAGGACATGACGGCTGCATGACTGATGGCGAAGCGTCAGACAAGGGCGATCTAAAGACCCCGATGGAGCGCCATATCCCCCTCGCTCATACGTAAGACGAGGAGAGTTGTTTTAAAATAGCACATAAATGAACAATGATCTCAATGAATAGCTCAGAAAGACAAAGTTATTGCAAGAACAGCTAAGGTTTTCGGCAAAATTTGGTAAAATTGGCGCAACAACTTCGGCTTCATAAGCGTTGCCATGCGGGTTTTATGATAGAGAAGGCCATATGGAAGCTCCTGTGGTGAAGACTGGCATGTTGATCCGTCGGCCCGCCGACGAAGTCTACCAGGCCTTTACCGAGCCGGGCGTGACGGCGTGGTTCTGGTTCACCCACGCGGATCGACGGATGACGCCGGGCGCACAGCTGACCTGGACCTGGGGCATGTATGGCGTCGCCACGCGCGTTCTGGTGAAGGCGCTGAAGGCCAACCGACGCATCCTGATCGACTGGAATCTGGACGATGCGCCCACCGAGGTGGAATGGACGTTCGAAGAGCGCGGCCCGGCCACCTGGGTCGAGATTTCAAACCGCGGCTTTCCCGCTTCCGACGCAGGCGTAAAGGCGGCTCTCGAAGCGATGGAAGGCTTCACCCTGGCGCTAGCCGGCGCCAAGATCTGGCTGGAGCGCGCCATCGAGCCGACCTTCATCCTGGACCGGTTCCCCGATCAGGTCCTGCCGAGCTGGAAGCCTAAACTCTAAGCCCTGGCTTCAGGCTGCGCCCTCGACCGCCGCCTGAAGCTGCAAGGCCTGAACCGTCTCGCGCACGTCGTGGGTACGCACCATCCGTGCGCCGCGCCGCGCCGCCTCCAAGGCAAGGGCCAGCGAACCGCCCAGCCGATCCGCCGCATCCCCCGCCGTCGCGTCCACCCCCTGGATCATCCGCTTGCGGCTGACCGCGTAAAGGACCGGAAAACCCAGCTCGACCAGGGCCTCCAACCGCGCCGTCAGCGTCAGATTGTGCGCTGTCGTCTTGGCGAAACCGATGCCGGGATCCAGCCAGATCCTGTCGCGCGTCACGCCCGCCGCCATAGCCGCCTCGGCGCGAGCGGCCAGATGGGCCGTCACCTCGGCGACTACATCGTCATAGTGCGGGTCGTCCTGCATGGTCTTGGGCGCGCCCTTCATATGCATCAGCACCACCCCGCACCCCAGTTCGGCTGCTGTGGATAGACTGTCCGGCGCATGGCCCAGCGCAGAAACATCGTTCCACATCGTCGCCCCGGCGGCGACAGCCGCGCGGGCCACGACGGGCTTCATCGTATCGATGCTGATGGGTCCGTCCCAGCGCGCACGCAGGGCGGCGATCAAGGGCAGGGTGCGAGCCGTTTCCTCGTCCTCGCCGACGGGGTCGGAGCCCGGCCGGGTGCTTTCCCCGCCGATGTCCAGCACGTCGGCGCCCTGCTGGATCAGACGCAGAGCGTGCTCAAGAGCGGCGTCCGGCGTGGGCAGGCGCCCGCCATCGGAAAAGCTGTCCGGCGTGACGTTGACGATGCCCATGACCAAGGGCCGCTTCACGGGGGATTGAAGGCTCATGCGACGATGACTCCGCGAGCGCCGGTTTGACTTTCGGTGCGCTGGGGTTCAGCCTCTAACGGCAATGAAACGCTTCGTCAGCCAGGCTCGACGCCTCACCCACGCGGGACGCCGCGTCGAAGGCTTTTAACCCGTAGCGGTCTGCCACGCGCGCGCCCTGCGCCGGGCGCCCGCTACGGGACCACGTTGCACGCTTTCGGTTCCCTTTTTTATCATCGCAGAACAGGCCGGTCGTCGGACAGGCCAAGAGACTTTGCGCCATGACCACTGAAATTCAGGACCACAGCCTGCCGGATTCGTCTCAGCCAGACGTCGGCGGCGCCGAAATCATTCCCTTCCGTCGCCCCCCAACCCCAGGCAGCGCGCCCGATAGCGCGCCGCCGCCCGCGTCGGAACCCGAAGACCATCATCCCGACGACGACGGCCCCTCAGCCGCCTGAGCGCGTCCCCATCGCTTTTTTGAGAACGAGACGTTCCATGACCACCCCTCGCAAGGGCGCCCTGCCCGCCATTACGCTTCGCAGCGACGACTTCGACGCCCTGGACCGCCTGGTCGGCGATCTGCCCGGCTCGGGCCCCGCCGGCCTGCTGCAACAGGAGTTGGACCGCGCCAAGGTGTGCGAGCCCAAGGCCATGCCCAAGAATGTCGTCACCCTGAACCGCTGGCTGCACTATTCGGACGACCACAGCCCCGACACGCGTCGCGTCCAGCTGGTCCTGCCCAAGGAAGCCGACATCGACGCCGGTCGCGTCTCCATCCTGTCCTATGTCGGCGCGGGCCTCATCGGCTTGAAAGAAGGCCAGTCCATCACGTGGCCTGATCCGTCCGGCGCCGCGCGCAAGCTGACCCTGGTCAAGCTGGAAGACCCGGAGCCGGCGAACTAAGCCGTCAGGCCGAGGTTCAAATTAAAGAAGGGGCGCGCCCATCGGACGCGCCCCTTTTTCGTGGCTGGACGAAAGTCTCCTAGACGGCGGGAGCCGGCTCGACCGGCTTCGCCGGTTCGTCTTCCGGGGTCGCCGGAACCGACAGCGACGGGCCGACGACCGTGTCGTTTTCCTCATCCCGCTTGGGCGGCTGGCCGTTTTCCAGCAGGTCCTTGATCTCGTCGCCCGAGAGGGTTTCGTACTCCAGCAGAGCCTGAGACAGCTTCTCGTGGTCGCCCGCCTTGTCGGTCAGGATGCGGCGCGCCTCTTCCCAGCCTTCGGTGACGATGCGGCGGACCTCTTCGTCGATGATGCGGGCCGTTTCTTCAGACACGTTCTGGCTGCGCGACACCGAATGGCCCAGGAAGACCTCTTCCTGATTCTCGCCATAGGCCACCGTGCCCAGACGCTCCGAGAAGCCCCAGCGCGTGACCATCGCGCGCGCCAGCTTTGTCGCCTGTTCGATGTCCGAACTGGCGCCCGAGGTGATGCTCTCTGGCCCAAAGATCAGCTCTTCAGCGACACGGCCGCCCGCCATGATGGCGATGCGGTCGATCATCTGCTGGAACTTCATGGAGTAGCGGTCGCCTTCCGGCAGTTGCATCACCATGCCGAGCGCCCGGCCGCGCGGGACGATGGTCGCCTTGTGCACCGGGTCGGCCATCTTGACGTTGATGGCGACGATGGCGTGACCGGCCTCGTGATAGGCGGTCAGGCGGCGCTCTTCCTCATTCATGGCCATGGACTTCCGTTCAGAGCCCATCATGACCTTGTCCTTGGCGTCCTCGAAGTCGCGGTGCGTGACCATGCGACGGTCCTTGCGGGCCGCCATCAGGGCCGCCTCATTGACCAGGTTGGCCAGGTCCGCGCCCGAGAAGCCCGGCGTGCCGCGCGCCAGCGTCTTGACGTTGACGTCGGCGGCCAGGGGCACGTCCTTCATGTGCACGCGAAGGATGCGCTCGCGACCCGAAACATCGGGGTTGGGCACCACGACCTGACGGTCGAAGCGGCCCGGACGCAGCAGGGCCGGGTCCAGCACGTCGGGACGGTTGGTCGCGGCGATCAGGATGATGTTCTCGGACGCCTCAAAGCCGTCCATCTCGACCAGCAGCTGGTTCAGCGTCTGCTCGCGCTCGTCGTTGCCGCCGCCCAGGCCTGCGCCACGGTGACGACCGACGGCGTCGATCTCATCGATGAAGATGATGCACGGCGCATTTTTCTTGGCTTGTTCGAACATGTCGCGCACGCGGCTGGCGCCGACGCCGACGAACATCTCCACGAAGTCAGAGCCCGAGATCGAGAAGAAGGGCACGCCCGCCTCGCCCGCCACAGCACGGGCCAGCAGGGTCTTGCCGGTGCCGGGAGGGCCGACCAGCAGGGCGCCCTTGGGGATCTTGCCGCCCAGACGCTGGAACTTGGCCGGGTCCTTCAGGAAGTCGACAACCTCCTGCAGCTCGTCCTTGGCCTCGTCCACGCCGGCGACGTCGTCGAAAGTCTTGCGGCCCTTGTGCTCGGTCAGCAGCTTGGCCTTGGACTTGCCGAAGCCCATCGCGCCCTTCGCCCCGCCCTGCATGCGGTTCATGATGAACAGCCAGAAGGCGACGATCAGCGCCACCGGCAACAGCAGGCCCAGCAGGCCCGACCACCACGGCTGGCGGGTGCTCTTGACCTCGACGTCGCCGCCGCTGGTGCGGATCTGGTTCAGCAGGTCGACGTTGGGCACCGGCGTCACGGCGTTGAACTTGACGCCGTCCTTCTTCTCGCCGGTCATGGCGTCGCCGCGCACGACCACGGATTTGATCTGCTGCGCCTCGACGGCGGTCATCAGCTCCGAATAGGTCAGGGTCTCAGGGCGTCCGGCAGCGCCTTCCTTGGCGCCGGGCATGGCCGGGCCGCCGTTCTGGCTGATCGCGGCGTAGACGCTCACCAGTCCCAACAGGATCACGGCCCAGATGGCGAAATTGCGCAGGTTCATTCGGTCCTCGGTTCCTCGACAGGGCCGCGCTGGGCCCGTCGATCAGCAGTCTTCGTCTGAAAATAGGTCAGACGGCGGCGTTTCGCCATGAAGGGTTTGAAAGAGTCCGTCTTCCTGCGTCGTTTCGCCCGTAAAAACCGCCGAGGCGAGCGCCAGACGGCGCAGGCCCAGCGCCCGCACATTGGCCCCGCGCCAGGCCAGCCGCGCCTGCCCCGACCCGTCGATCAACACCGGCGCGGCGGCGCGGGCGGCGGGCGGCAGACCGGACAAGGCCGCCCTTTCCCGATCGGACAACTGCGCCAGCCGCCCGGCCGCCGCCTCGACGTGCAGGCCGGGCCTGTCCGTGACGATCTCGAACCGCCCGTCCCAGACGACGGCGACGCCCGGCGTCAGGTCCAGGGGCGCGACCGGATGGCGCCGCCATTCGCCCGGCTCCCGCATCGCCCGGACAAGGGCGCCGGACGCCTCAATGCGGGCGCCGCACAGGACGGCGGTGAAATCCTCGCCCGCCGCCAGCCGCCCATGAAGTGCCGCCAGCCGGCCTCCGCGCGGAGGGGTCACGCTGCCGCCCGCACACAGCAGGACGGCGGCCAGCGTCGATCCTGGCAGGTCGCGGGGCAGCGCCAGCACCCCGGCCCAGGCAAGGTCCTGCCCGCACGGCAAAAAACCGGGGGTGACCTGCGGATCAGCCCTCCGCCTTTCCATTGGCGGGCGGGGCGGGGTTTTGTCGAGCGCCGCCCGCGCCCGCCCCCGGCCGAAGCGCAGGTCGGCGTTGGCGGGGTCCTCCAGCCATGAGGCCCCGCGCGCGCGCAGATGATCCCGCAGCGCGTCACGCCGCTCCTCCAGCACCGGACGCAACAGCATCAGTCCGCGCCCCTCAGGCCAGGCGGGCGACGCCGACCAGTCGCGCAGGCGCCCCAGCGTCGCGCCCTCGGCTCGCATCCACTCGCCCTCGGCCACGTCATCGGCGGTGTGGCCGGTCAGGATGACGCGCGCCCCCGCATCCCGCGCGGCCTCGGCCAGCAGGGCGTGGCGGGCCGCCCGCGCGCGCGCCGGAAGCCCGGCGCCGCCTCGCGCCTGCGCCCAGAGCAAGCCGCGCCAGTCGGCGCCCGCCACGCGCGCAGCCTCGGCCGCGAACCGGGTCCAGGCCGCGCTGTCGGGATTGAGATTGTGGTCGACCGTCAGGGCGAGCAGCCGCCGTCTCCTCGCCTTCGCCCAAGCGACGGCAAGGTCCAGCAAGGCCATCGAGTCGCCCCCGCCCGACAGGGCCAGGGCGACCGGCTCGGGGCCAAGATGGTTCAGGCGCGCGTCCAGCCGGGCGAAGACCCGACTGGTCAGATCGTCCATCAGCTACAGCTGGCGCGCGTCCGCAGCTGGGTCGCGCGGGTCTTCTGCGCCGCCGTGGCCGCCTCGGCGTAGCGGCGACCGAACTCGGTCAGGGCGCCGCAGGCCTGGGTCGCGCGGTCGGTGGCGCGCAGGGCCTCGGCCAGCTTCAGCGTCGTCTCAGGCGCCCACGGCGTGCGCGGCCAGCCGTTCAGGGCAGCGGCGTAGGCCTGAACCGCCGAAGCGTTGTCACGCGCGGCGACGTGCAGGTCGCCCAGACGGCTGTTGGCTTCGCGCGACTGGGGCGTGTTCGGCCAGGTGACGATGACGGTCTCCAGCGCGCGGCCGCCGCGCACGGCGTCCTCCCCCGCCAGACGCATGGCCGCCTGCAGGTCCTGCGCCGCGTCGCCGGTCGGCGAGTTCGCCACCACCGGACCGTTGAGTTCGGCGGCTTCCTCAGCAGCCTTCTCGGCGCGCTCGACCCGGCCTTCCAGATCGCGCAGGCGGCGGCTCAACTGCGTATTTTCGCGCGTCGCCTCGTCCAGCTGGAAGGTCAGGCGTTCGCTGTCGGCGTTCATGCGCTGGAAGGTCTGCTCCACGTCGCCCAGACGGCGCTCCAGGATCGAGACCTGCCCCTGCAGGGCCACGACCTCGGGGTCCACCTCGACCAGAACCGGCTGGCCGGCGGCGTTGCGCTGGGTCAGGGCGCGCTCAAGACGGCGGACGTTGCGGTCCAGCTGGTCCAGGCGGCGCTTGTCCCACTGGATCGGCTCCATCGGCTGGACCTGGGCGACGACGGCGCCCCCGATCAACGTCAGGCCGATCGCCGTCAGGACAGCGGGTTTCGTGAGGCGGAATGGCGTCTTCAGCATGGCTCTGTCGTCCCACCGATTTGCGGCGACGGCAAGGCCCCGATCAATGTCCGAGGCCCAGATAGATGATGGAGACGATGAACAACGTCGCCGAGATCTCGCAAAAGATCAGCAGCACCGCCGTCCGCCACAGGGTCGAGAAGACCGACAGACTGTAGGCGCCCTTCAACTGGGCGAACATGTGAACGGGGACGATCAGCGCCGCGATCGTGCCGACAGCTGCGCCCGCTCCCTTCAGCGTCGTCGCGACCACGACCACCGCCATCAGCAGCAGCGACATGAAGGTCAGGGAATAGAGAACGAACACCCCGTGATCATACAGGGTGAAACCCCGTTTCCACAGGAACATCAGGGCCACGAACGGGATCGACAGCGGCACCAGGAGGAAGGCGAATTTATAAATGGTCTGCTGTAGCTTGTAGAGCGCCAGATCCGGGTTCTTCAGCTTCTTGGCCACCGTCTTGGTCAAGCCGTTGGTCTGACCATCCGTGCCGACGCTGGCGGCCAGATCGGCGACCTGAGCCTGCCAACTGCCCGAGTCCAGGCCGTCCTTGCGGCCCTCGACCGCGTCCTTCTGCAGGCGTTCAAGCTTGGCCTTCTCAGCGATGACGCCGGCTTCGGCTCCGGCCAGAACGCCGGCGGCGGCGCCCGCCCGCGCGCCGCTGTTGAACGCCGGGGGTGATCCGTCCGCCGGCTGCATCGCCGCGGCAGCCGCATCGACTTCCTTACGGGCGGCCGCTGCGACCTGTTCCGCCTCGGCTATCGCCTCCTTCTGGGCCTC
This sequence comes from Brevundimonas sp. LPMIX5, assembly GCF_003576505.1. Classification (NCBI taxonomy): domain Bacteria; kingdom Pseudomonadati; phylum Pseudomonadota; class Alphaproteobacteria; order Caulobacterales; family Caulobacteraceae; genus Brevundimonas; species Brevundimonas sp. LPMIX5. Next base: position 343,768 of record NZ_QWTZ01000004.1, on the reverse strand, counting down.
GATCTGCTGCGGCAGGGACGGCAGGGCCACTTCCTGATGCGGCATGAAGCTGAGGGCGAAGAACATCACGAAGAGGGTGAACAAGAACATCGCCAGCGGGGAGACATAACGCGTCCGCCTGCCCTGAACCCACTCGCGCGTCAGCCGTCCCGGATTGACGATCAACAGCGGCAGGGTGCGCCAGAGGCGACCGTCGAAGTGCATGACCCCGTGCAGAAGTTCTTCGCCCAGATGCAGCAGGGTGCGGTGGACATGGGCCGCCTGTCCGCAGTTGGAGCAAAACCTCCCCGTGACCTCGGCCCCGCAGTCGGCGCAGACGCCGTGAGGCTGGCCCGCCTGACCGGTCGGCTTCTCGATCGCTCCAGCGATGACGCCTGCCGTCATGGCCCCGCCTGCCGCCTCCAGATCCATGCACTTTCTCCCCGATTCGGTGCGGACTTTGATCCCTGGAAAGCGCAAAGAAAAGAGGCGCCGGCTTTCGCCGACGCCTCGATCCGTCAGTTTTTCGCCTGCTGTTTAGCGCGGGGCGCCCGACACGATGGCCGTGCGGCCATTGCGATTCTGGGCCCAGGCCGACTCGTTCGAGCCCTCAGCGATCGGACGCTCCTTGCCGAAGCTGATGGTGTCGATGCGGGCGGCGGCGACGCCGCGGCTGATCAAGTACGAGCGCACGGCCTCGGCGCGGCGGGCGCCCAGGGCCAGGTTGTACTCGCGCGTGCCGCGCTCGTCGGCGTTGCCTTCGATGCGCACGGTGACCTGCGGGTAGCGGGCCAGCCAGGCGGCCTGGGCGTCCAGACGCGGCTGGGCCTCAGCCCGCACCGAATAGGAGTCCAGGTCGAAGTAGACGCGGTCGCCGACGTTGACGACGAAGTCCTGTTCCGAGCCCGGGGCGGCGGCGCCGACGTTGCCGCCCGTGACCGGGGTGCTCGGCGCGGTCGGATACTGAGGCCCGGTGGCGGGCGGCGGGGTTTCGGTCGGGACGGCGGGCTCGACCTTGGGCTTGGTGCAAGCGGCCAGCGAGGTCACGGCGACGCCGACGGCGGCGAGCCGGATCAGGGTGGAGGCGTTCATGTAATTCTCCTTCTCATTCGGTTCGAGGCCGATGCCTCTAGCTTAGCTGTATTTGACGGCTGCTACAGCGCTATGCAGCGTTACGCTAGCGGGATAACGCACAGTTTACGGCAATGGCTCCGCTGAAGATGCAGCGACAGCGAATCCGCGTTACGCCGAGCAGGAATCCGGACCCTGGCCGATGCCCAGATTGACCGGCGGGGCGTCCAGCAATCCCGACCACGCCGGGTCCGAACCGCGCCCGTCGTAGCCCGCCTGGGACACGACGCGGCCCGACAGGTCTACGGTCCACAGACGGGTGTCCCCGCCCGGGCTCTGACGCGCGAAGGCGATATAGCGGCCGTTCGGCGCCCAGGAGGGGCCTTCCTCGAAATAGGAGGACGACAGGATGCGCTCGCCGGTGCCGTCGGACTTCATCACCCCGATGTGGAAGCGGCCGCCCTGTTGCTTGGTGAAGGCGATCAGGTCGCCGCGCGGGCTCCAGGCCGGGGCGGTGTAGATGCCGCCGCCGCGGCTGATCGGGCGCTGGCCCGAGCCGTCGGCCCGCATGGTGTAGAGGCGCGCCGAGCCCGAACGGTCCGAGGTGAAGACGATCTGATTGCCGTCAGGGCTGAACGAGGGCGAGGTGTCGATGCCCGGATCGGTCGTCAGGCGCGACAGTTGGCGGCTGCGCAGGTTCATCACATAGACGTCGGTGTTGCCGTGCCGGATGATGGAGAAGGCCATCTTGGTTCCGTCGTTCGAGAAACGCGGCGCCAGCACCTGACCGTCGAACTCGCCCAGGCTTTCACGGCGGCCGGTCGACAGATTGTAGAGGTAGATGCGGCTGTAGTCCTTGCCCAGCGCCACATAGGTCACTTCGTCAGGATTGGAGGCCGAAAAGCGCGGCGACATGATCACCTCGTCGCCCTGGGTCAGGAAGACGGGGTTGTAACCGTCCTGATCGACGATGGTCAGGCGCGAGAGCTTGTTCAGCTGGGTGCCGCTTTCGGACACGAACAGAACGCGCGAATCGAAGAAGCCCGCCTCGCCGGTCAGACGCTGATAGACCACGTCCGAAATCTTGTGCGCGATGCGGCGCCACTGCTCCGATGTGGCGGTGAACTGGTAGGAGACCAGCTGGCACTGGCGATAGGGGTCGTACAGACGAAAGCCTACGTCGATCCGCCCGTCCGCGCGCGGCGTCACGCCGCCGTACAGCACCGCCTGGGCGCCGATTGAGGTCCACTGCGGAAAGTTCGGCGCATTGGCCAGGGTCAGGCCCGTCTCGACGAAGCTGGCCGGGTTCAGCGGATCGAAGAAGCCCGACCGCTTCAGGTTGCCGCTGATGACGCTCGAAATCTGCGACCCGTTCTGGCCGGTGAAGGGCACGACGGCGATCTGAAGCGGGCGCAGGACGCCCTCATCGACGACCACGTCCTGCATCGGTGCCGACGAGGGCGCCGTCGACTGGGCCTGCACCGATCCGCCCAGCGCCAGAGGGGCGGTCAAAGCCAGCGCGGCGGCCGAGGCGAGAAAGCGGTTCAGGCGCATGGGTCATTCCTTCGCAGATCGTGACAGGGTCGGGCCCGGTCGCCCTTCATAGCATCGGCGCGACCGACAATCGCCAGCTTCACAAGGATTTGGGCGACTTTGGGGTGATAGACGGCTCGCGCCCCTAACGGTTCCCGCATTGACGTTTGGTTTCAAAGCGGAAGGGCACTTCCTGAGCCTGGAAGCCGTCCGGCACGGTGAAGGGCGAGGTCGCCCGCAGCGCGCGCTGCATGGCGTCGGACGCGGCTCTCCACGTCGGATCGTTCTGCACGTCCTGAAGGCGCGGCGTGCCGATGATCTGGCCGTCGGCGCTCAGGCGCACGGTCACGCGGATGACCAGATCATCCATGCCCGGCATGTCGCAGTTGATGTTCCAGTTCGGCGTCACCTGGGCCCCCAGGGCGGCCAACTGCGGGCCGGTGGCGCGTGGGGCGGAGCCAGCTCCCTGCTGGCCCGCCGCCGGGCGGCCGGGATTCTGGGTCGGGCGCGGCGGTCCCGCCAGGGCGTCCAGGTCCAGACCCGGCGCCGGACGGGCAGGACGCGCAGGCGTCGCGGGCGCCTTCTTTTCAGGCGGAGCGGGCGTGGGTCGAGGCGGCGGGGTCGGCGCCTTCTTTTCCGGCGGGGTCGGCGTCGGGCGCGGCGTCGGCGCGGGCGCAGGCGTAGGGGCCTTCTTCTGCGGCGGCGTCGGGGTCGGGCGCGGCGCCGGCGACGTCGGGCGCGGCTGAGGTTGTGGCGCGGGCGGGGTCGGCTCAGGTTCTGGCGGCGTCGGTTCCGGCAAGGTCTCGACCGGGGCCGTCTCGCCGTCGTCAGGAGAAGGTTCTTCCTGCGGATTGTCAGCCGGGGCGGCGGCGATCTCGATATCCGAGATAATCGACACCGGCACCGAGTTCACCAGCGGCTTCAACTCGTCCTTCGACGACCAAGACACGAGGGCGAGCGCCACCACCCCCGCGTGCAGGGCGATGGAGCCGAGGATGGCGGGACTGGGGCGGCGCAAGGTCCGTCAGCCCTCCGTCGGCTCGTCGGCGGCGGTGTCGGTGATCAGGTTCAGCTTGGAGAAGCCCGAGGCCGACAGGCGGGCCATCACCCGCGCCACGGCCTGATACGGCGCGCGGCCGTCGGCGCGGATGAAGATCGGCTTCTCGCGCGCCTTGTCGCCGCCCTCTTCAGCCACTCGCAGGGCCAGTTGCTCCCAGCGGACCTCGCTCTCGCCGATGAAGATGGCGCCGTTCTGGTCGATGCTGACCGTGACGGGCTTGTCGGTCGTCTCGACCGCGCTGGCCTCGGTCTTGGGCAGTTCCAGCGGCACCCCGACCGTCAGCAGCGGCGCCGAGATCATGAAGATGATCAGCAGCACCAGCATGACGTCCACCAGAGGCGTGACGTTGATCTCGCTCAGCGGACGCTTGCGCGCGCGGCGACGGCCGCGCCCGCCGCTGGAGCCTCCTGCAGCACCCATGCCCATGGATCAGGCGCCCCGGCGCAGGTTCAGGTCGGCCGACGGCGGCGGGGGCGGAGGCGGCGGGGTCGACGGCGCGCCCAGACGGCGGGCGATGGCCGATTGCAGATCGTCCGCAAAGGCCTCCAGACGCCCGGTGAACTTGCCCGCCGACACCGAGAAGGCGTTGAAGGCGATATAGGCCGGAATGGCCGCCGCCAGACCGATGGCCGTGGCGAACAGGGCTTCGGCGATGGCCGGGGCCACGGTCGTCAGATTGGTGTTGCCCGCCGCTGCAATACTGTCGAAGGCGTTCATGATGCCCCACACCGTGCCGAACAGGCCGATGAAAGGCGAAGCGGTGGCGACCACCGACAGCACGCCCAGACCGTTCTCGATCTTCTGGCTCTCGCGGGCGATGACGGAATCCAGGGCGCGGTCGATGCGGGCGATCAGCATGGAGCCTTGCGTATCTGTCATGGCGCCGCGCGCGCGCGCCTCGCGCCAGTCCTGCAGCGTCAGCACCAACATGCGCGGCAGGGGATCGGCTGGTTGCGGCCCGGCCTGGGCGGCGACCTCTTCCAGCGAGCGCCCGCCCTCGACCTGCTGCTCGAACGCGGTCGCCCGAGCGTTCATGCGCGAGAAACGCACCGCCTTGTCGATGATGATGGTCCACGACCAGACCGAGGCCACGGCCAGGCCGATCATCACCGTCTTCACCACCCAGTCGGCAGTCATGAACAGCTCGATGGGGTTCAGCAGGGAGGCGTCGACGGGCGGTGTCATGCGTGGTCCTTGGCGAAGGGTCCGATCAGTCCGCCAGTTGCACCGGGCGGACGTGGCGGTTTCATGGCGGCGGTCTAACCGGCGTCGCGGCCTGCGTCATCAGGCGAAAGGGTGACAACATCGTTATTGAGGAAACAAGCGCCTCCTCTCCCTCCCCTTCATGGGGAGGGTGGTCGCGCAGCGACCGGGTGGGGAGGGCCGGGTGATGCAAGGCGCGGCGCGTGAACAGCCAAGCCGCCCCCACCCGGCTTCGGCTTCGCCTCAGCCACCCTCCCCATGAAGGGGAGGGAGAAGTTGCGCCTATTCCTCCCCCGACAGCCAGGGCGTCACCAGTTCCACCAGCCGTCTGGTCGGCCGCCGGGGGCGCCCGTCCAGGTGGATACAGACGGCGACGACATCCGCCCGGCACAAGGCCTCCCCGTCCCGCTCGACCGTCTGGCGGATGATCAGGCGCGGTCCCTTGATCGCCTCATAGCGGGTGCGCACCACCAGGGCGTCGTCGATGCGCGCCGGCTTCAGATATTTGATCGCCAGGTCCGAGACGACGAAGGCCAGCGGTTCCTCCTGCTCCAGCAGGTCCGCATGTCCCACCCCGGCCAGACGCAGGAAGTCCGACCGCCCCCGTTCGAAATAGCGAACATAGTTGGCGTGATAGACCAGGCCGGTGAAGTCCGTGTCTTCGTAATAGACGCGCACGGGCAACAGGTGATCGCGGCCGTCAAAACGGCCCGCGCTGGGTTGATCGGTCATGGTCGGTCAGCTCTTGCCGGCGGCGGGAACAGGGGCGTCGAAGCCGGGACAATAGCGCGATTTCAACGTCGCGAACTCGCCGGTCAGCGGATCGTGGCTCATCAGGATGCGGTTGGGCCGCGAGACGAAGGCCACCGCCTCCTTGCGGCCCTTCAGACCGGCGTAGCCGCAGGCCGCCCGGCCGCGCCCGGCCTCGACATAGCGCACCTCGGCCTCGGTCCCCATCTGCTCTCGCACCTGAGACAAGGCCCGCTCCGCAGGCGTGGCCTGACGCGGCCCGAAGCGCGCGCCCTGATTGACGGCATAGAGGCTGAACCCGCCCAGCACCACGACAGCCGCGCCAAGCGCGATGATCATCCGGTTCATCCTGCGGGGCTGGGCCAAAACCGCCTCCTTCTGGGAAACCGAAGGATGACCGGCTTCGCCGCCGAGGTGAAGCCCTGTTGCGAAAGAGTCGCGGCCTATTTGCCGAACAGGTCCGGGGCGGCGGCGGGCGGCGCGGCGGGCGTCTCTAACCCAAGGTGCTCATAGGCCCTGGCGCAGGCCATCCGGCCGCGCGGCGTGCGCTGGATGAAGCCCTGTTGCAGCAGATAGGGCTCGATCACGTCCTCGACCGCGTCGCGCGCCTCGGCGATGGCGGCGGCCAGGGTGTCCATGCCGACCGGCCCGCCGCCGTAATTCTCGATCAGGGCCTTGAGGAAGCGGCGGTCCAGACTGTCCAGCCCGGCCTCGTCGACCTCCAGCCGCGCCAACGCCCGCGCTGCGGCCAGTTGGTCGATAGGGGTCCCTTCCGCATCGGCGAAGTCCCGAACCCGGCGCAACAGGCGCCCGGCGATGCGCGGGGTGCCGCGCGCGCGACGCGCGATCTCCATCGCCCCATCCTCGGTGATGGCCGCGCCCATCTTGCGCGCCGCCCCCCGGATCACCGCCGTCAGCTCTTCGGGCGTATAGAACTCCAGCCGCAGCGGAATGCCGAAGCGGTCTCTCAGCGGCGTGGCCAGCAGGCCCGCCCGCGTCGTCGCCCCGACCAGGGTGAAGGGCGCCAGGTCGATGCGCACGCTGCGCGCCGACGGCCCCTCGCCGATGATCAGGTCCAGCACATGGTCCTCCATCGCCGGATAGAGGATCTCCTCCACCTGCGGGGCCATGCGGTGGATCTCGTCGATGAACAGGACGTCGCGCGGTTCGAGGTTGGTCAGGATGGCCGCCAGATCGCCCGCCTTGGCCAGAATGGGGCCGGAGGTGGCGCGGAAGCCCACGCCCAGTTCGCGCGCCACGATCTGCGCCAGCGTCGTCTTGCCCAGCCCCGGAGGCCCGAACAGCAGGACGTGATCCAGCGCCTCCGAGCGGCCGCGCGCGGCGTCGATGAAGACCTTCAGATTTCCCTTGGCCGCCGACTGGCCGACGAACTCGGACAGGGTCTGGGGCCGCAGGGCGCGGTCGTGCTGCTCGCCGGGCGCTGACGCGGGCGAGATGATGCGGTCGTCGGTCATGCGGCGGCCCTCATCGTCCCAGCTCCTGCAGGGCCGTGCGGATGACCAGCGGCAGTTCGGCGTCTTCGCCCAGCTTGATCAGGGCGTGATCGACGGCGCGGCGGGCGTTGACCTCGGCGATGCCCAGACCCAGCAAGGCCGCGACCGCCTCGCCGGTGACGCTGGGCGGCGGTGGAGCGATGACGGCGGCCTCGGCGTGGACGCCCGGCGCAGTCGGGGCGAAGACGCCGTCGGTCAGGCTCTTGCCCTTCAGTTCGGTGACGATGCGCAGGGCCAGCTTCGGCCCCACGCCGTTGGCGCGGCCGACGGCGACCTTGTCCTCGCGTGCGACGGCGGCAGCCAGTTCGGCGGGCGGCAGGATATCCAGCACCCCCAGCGCCGCCTTCGGCCCCACGCCCTGAATGGTCTGCAGCAGGGTGAAGACCTTGCGCTCGTCTCGGGTCAGGAAGCCATAGAGACGCGGCCCCTGATCCTGGCTCCACTGGCTGTGGATGAACAGGGTCGTCTCGTCGCCCGGCGCCGGCAGGCGGCCCAGCGTCCGCGCCCCGCAGGCAGCGACATAGCCCACGCCTCCGCAGTCGATCAGGCACTCCGCCTCGCCGACCTCAGCCAGAACACCCCGCAGACGACCGATCATGCCGCCCCTCTCACTGCTATCGTTTTGAACCGCCGATGATGGGCGTGGGTGACGGCCACGGCCAGCGCATCGGCGGCGTCGGCCTTCACATCGCCCGAGGCAGGCAGCAGGCGTTTGACCATGAAGGCGATCTGGCTCTTGTCGGCCTGCCCTGCGCCCACCACCGCCTTCTTGATCAGGCTCGGGGCGTATTCGGCGACGGAAAGACCCGCCCGCGCCGGGGCCAGCATGACCGCCGCTCGCGCATGGCCCAGCTTCAGCGTCGAGGCCGGATTGACGTTGACGAAGACCTCCTCGATCGCCGCCTCGTCGCAGTCATAAGCGGCGCAGACCTCGCCGACCTGCTCCAGCAGATGCAGCAGCCGTTCGGAGAAGGGGGCCTTTTCGCTGGGCGCGACGACGCCGTGCGCGATCCAGCGCAGGCGGCTGCCCTCGCTTTCGATGACGCCCCAGCCCGTGCGGCGCAGGCCGGGGTCCAGCCCCAGAATCCGAGTCGTTTCGTTCGCCATCCGTTCCTATTGCCCCAAAGAGGGTTAGCGAACAATGACCGGGCGTTTTGTCAGAAGTTCGCGCGTCCGCTCAGTCGTCTCGGGGCATGACCGAAAAGCCCGCAAGGCCTGCCTGTTCGGCCAGGACGCTGGACAGGGCGTCGACCTTCAGCGGCATGGGGCCGCGCGCCTTGACGTACTGTTCGTGGATCAGGCCGTCTGGGCTGACGACATGGCCGATGCGAGTGGGCTTCAGTCCATTATCGGCCAGCAGGGCGCGCAGAACCTTCTCGTCCGGCGCCGAACCGCGCGTCCAGCGCAGGGTGACGTCCATCACGCCGACGTGCGGCAGGCGCGCATCCAGAAAGCGCAGGATGGCCAGCACCAGCAGGGTCGCCCCCGCGGCGATCAGGCCCAGCTTCCACAGGCCGACGCCGAACATCACCCCGATAGCCGAGGTGGTCCATAGGGACGCCGCCGTGGTCAGGCCATGGACCGAAAACCGCTCGCGGAAGATCACCCCGGCGCACAGGAAGCCGATGCCGGTCAGTATGCCGTGCGCCATCCGCGTCGGGTCGATCACCAGACGCTGTTCAGGCAGGGCGACGAACCCCCAGCTGGCCTGATGCATGGCCGCCAGCATCAGCACGCACGAGGTCATGGAGACGAGGATATGGGTGCGGAACCCCGCCGGATGGCCGTGATAGGTCCGCTCGATCCCGATCAGGCCGCCCGCGATCATGGCGGCCGCCGCCGGCGCCAGCAGGCTCAGATCCTCGACGCCCCAATGCGTCACGCCCCAGTCAATCGCCATGTCACAACCGCTCCCAACGACCGTTCAGGTTGAACCGCGCCGGGGCGCCCGGCAAGTCGTCAGTCGTCGCGCGGATCCAGCACATAGCCGCAGACGGAAGACAGGCCTGACAGCCGCGCCGCCAGGGCCTTCAAGGCCTCCTCGCCCTCGATGCGGACGCGCCAGCTGCGGCGCACCACGGCGCCGTCGTCGATCAACTCAAATCGATCGGTCGCAGGAACGGGATCCACGGCGCGCAGGGCGGCTTCGACCTCCGCCTCCGGCGAGGGGGCGTCGCGGTGCCATCGTACCTCCACGTCCGCCAGGGTGCGATCCGGCAGGCGAGCGTTCACCACCCTGAGCGAGATCAGGATCAGGCCCGTAATCACCGTCCCCGCCGCGCCCAGACCGAACAGCCCCGCCCCGAACAGAAGGCCGATGGCCGAGGTGATCCACAGCGACGCCGCCGTCGTCAGACCGTGAATGGAGAAGCCCGTGCGGAAGATGACCCCCGCGCACAGAAAGCCGATCCCCGTCAGCACCCCGTGGGCCATGCGGGTCGGGTCGGTGACGATGTTCTCGTCCGGCAAGGCGCGGAAGGCCCAGTCGGCTTGTGTCATCGCCGCCAGCATCAGCAGGCAGGACGCCAGGCTGACCAGGATGTGGGTGCGGAACCCCGCCGGCCGGCCCCGCCATTCGCGCTCAAACCCGATCATCCCGCCGGCTATCAGGGCCCCCGCGATAGGCAGAAGGAAGGTCTCCACCCAGGCGGCGTCAGCCATGTTTTTCGACGTAGGTTTCCGGGTCCTTGTTGACCGGCTTCACCCCGTTGATGTGACGCGCCTGGAAGGCGGCGAAACGCACGCCCAATTCGTGCCGGGTCTGCAGGTCGGCGTTCAGGCGGAAATCAGTCAGCCCCTGCCGCTCCTCTTCACCCATGTGTTTGGAATTGACGACATTGGCCTCGCCCACCGCCTTGAACCACGCCTTGCTGCCGACCTTGTGCCTGGCCACGGCCTTGACCGCGTCGCGCAGCTTGTTGTGATCCTCGATGGCGTCCTCGGTCTCGCCCTGGACCGTGCCGTCCTCGGCGTCATTGGCGCCCTCGCCCAGCTTCAGCAGCTCGGGATAGAAATGCTGTTCCTCAGCCTCGGCGTGAGCGTCCAGAAAGGCCGACAGCCGCCCCCAGACCGCCTCCAGCGCCTCGACATCGTCGGCCCCGATCTCTTCGACCAGGGAGAAGAGCCGTCTTTGTTCGGCGTGGTCGTCGAGGATCAGTTGGGTGATGTCCATCGCGCAAGGCTCCTGGCGGCAAGGCTTGAGCCTCTAGAAGCCTTGGCGGCGCGGGCGAGTTCCGCCGGACTCCCGCAACGGCGATATTTCAGGCATAATGTCATTCGGGGAACAAACGCCGGAGCCTTTCCATGTCTCCTCGTGTCATGCGCCGCTTTCTTTTCGCCGCCGGTCTCAGCCTGACCGCCGCCGGGGCGGCCCTGAGCGCGCCCGTCGCCGCGCCCCAGGACGCTCGCGATCACTTCCTCACCCGCTGTCGCGAGCGCACGCTGGCTCAGAACCCTGGGGCCGACTGGGCGGCGTCCTACTGCGCCGAAACCTGGCCGGCGGTGACGCGCTCAAACCCCCTGGTCGACGCCATCCTGTCTCCGTTCGCCGAGGGCGCTCCCGCCGCGCTCGATCCCGCCGACGTCAAGGCGCGGGCGACAGGGGTGCGCTGGTTGCCGGCCCGCCCCGACGCCCAGGCGTTCGAGGGCGCGCTCGGCCCGGTAAAGGTCGTGGCCCGACGCGGGCCGACTACCCTGCTGGAACTGGGGTGGACCGCCGTCGGGGAACCCGTGCCCTATGAGATCGTCGAGGCCCTACGGACGCGCGACGCCGTGGTCATGCCGATCGGCTGCTACGCCTTCGGCGCCGGGGAATCCAACACCGTCTATCGCGTAGAGGCGGCGGGGCGCGTCCCCTTCGCTATGACCGTCTATCGCCGTGAAGCGCCGACTGGCAGCGCCTGGTCCAGCCTGACGATCACGGCGGATGCGGAAAGACACATCCCGACGCTCAGCGGCCTCAGAGCCGCCGAGCCGGATGCGGAGTGGACAGCCGACTGCAGCTGAACAGGATTCAGCCCGCGAACTTCGCCGCGTCTTCGTCCGAGACGTTCTCGTTGGAATAGACCTGCTGCACGTCGTCTTCGGCGTCCAGCGCGTCCAGCAGCTTGAACAGGACGCCGACGGAATCGCCTTCCAGGTCGATTTCCGACTGAGGTTTCCAGACGATGGCGGTCGATTTGGGATCGCCCAGCACCTTGGACATGGCCTCGGCGACTTCGTTCAGGTCCTCGAAGGCGGTCCAGATGGTGTGGCCCGGCGCGTCCTCATAGATGTCCGGCTTGACCAGATCGCTCTCGACGTCCTGGGCGCCGGCCTCGATGGCGGCTTCCATGACGGCGTCCTCGGTGCCCGCCTCGGCCGGATAGTCGATTTTGCCGACCCGATCCCACATGAAGGTGACCGAGCCCGATTCGCCCAGCGCCCCGCCATTCTTGGCGAAGGCCGAGCGCACGCCCGAGGCGGCGCGGTTGCGGTTGTCGGTCAGCACCTCGACGATGACCTGAACGCCGCCGGGGCCGCGGCCCTCGTAGCGGATTTCCTCCATCGCATCGACTTCGCCGCCCGAGGCCTTCTTGATGGCGCGCTCGATGTTGTCCTTCGGCATCGATTCGGCCTTGGCGTTGTTTACCGCCAGGCGCAGCCGGGGGTTCATCGCCGGGTCGGGCATCCCCGACTTGGCCGCCACGGTGATTTCCCGTGACAGACGCGAAAAGAGCTTGGAGCGCACGGCATCGGCGCGCCCCTTGCGGTGCATGATGTTCTTGAATTTCGAATGGCCGGCCATGGTCTCACCCGACAGGAATTTGTAAGTTGGGGCAGGTCCTTTAATGGACAGACTCCCTTCTGTCACCTGAGGGGAACCGCCGGACCGCGCCGGAGATTAACCGCGGGCATGATTGGGAGACGCCGATGGCCGCCGCTGACGACACCTATCTGGACGAAGCCTATGATGAAGGCATCGACCACGCCAATGCCGGCGAGATCGTGCAATGGTACGCAAAACGGCCAGTGACGGTCTCCACCGCCGCGGCCACCAGCTCCCTGGTCGGCGCCTTCGCCCTGGGCGTTCTGACCACGGTGGGCGCCCTGGCGATCATGCGTCTGTACGACCGGGACTGAGCCTTACGCGGCGCCCTGAGCTATCAGGGCCTGGACTTCAGCGCGGTCGCCCAGCGACGGCTGCGCCCCCGGCCGGGTCGCCGCCAGCGCACCGGCCGCACAGGCGAAATGCAGCGCATCGTTCGGCGTCATGCCCTCCAGCAGCGCAACCGTAATCGCCCCGACGAAGGCGTCCCCCGCTCCGACCGCGTCCACGGCCGTGATGCGCGGCGGCGTGGCCCAGGCCATCTCGACCCCGCGTCGATACATGACCGCTCCGCGCGCGCCCTTGGTCACGACCACCATGCCGCCGCCGACGTGCAGGGCGTCGCCATAGAAGGCGGCCTCAGTCTCATTGACCACCAGCAGGTCGGCCCGGCGCAACAAGGCCTCCGACACCGGCGCGGCGGGCGCCAGGTTGACGCAGACGAAGTCCGTCGCACGGCCTACGGCCGCCTCGACCGTCTCGATCGGCAGTTCCAACTGGGCGATCAGCGGGCTTTCGATTCGCGCAGGCAGTTGTTCGGGCGTGACGAAGTGGTTGGCGCCGGCGGCCACAGCGATCTGGTTCTCGCCGGTCGGATCGACGGTGATCAGGGCCACGCCGGTGGGCGCGGCGATGTCCGTCTCCACTCCCGACAGGTCGACGCCGTGCGCCAGCATCAGGGCGACCGCCGCACCTGACATCTCGTCGTCGCCGACCCGGCCGATCAGCGACACCTCGACGCCCAGCCTGCGTGCCGCCAGCGCCTGATTGGCGCCCTTGCCGCCGGGATGGCGGGACAGGCTGGCTCCCGTCACCGTCTCGCCCGGCGCAGGCAGGGACGGCGCCGCCGCCACGAAATCCAGATTGATCGAGCCGACGACGGTGATCCTCATGCGCCTTCTCCCAAACACTGGGTGATCAGGGCGAAGATCCCGGCCGCATCGGCCTTCGTCGCCCAGAAATGGTTGGCCGTCGCCGCATCGACGCGGAACTCGACCACCGTGTGGCCGCGGGTCAGCTCGCTTTCGGTCTCCACCGCGATGCGGCAGGGGGCCAGTTCGAACAACTGCGGCTTCAGCAGCCAGGCGACAGTGCAGGGATCATGCAGAGGCCCGGCGTCCCAGCCAACGATCTGCCGCTCCACCCGCTGGGAGAAACGCAGCATGGCCGCCGCCGTACGAGCCGAGGCCGTGGGCAAGGCCTCTATCTTCGCGATCCGCTCCTCGGTCGCCCGCACCTGATGGGTGGCGTCCAGCCCCATGACGATCATGCGGCAACCGGACGCGAAGACCTCGGCCGCGGCGTCCGGGTCGGCCCAGATATTGAACTCGGCCGAGGCTGTGATGTTGCCCCCCTCTGCGCGCGCCCCGCCCATGACCACCACCGGCCCCAGATGCGCCGCCAGCGCCGGTTCAGCCTGCATGGCCAGCGCCAGATTGGTCATAGGCCCCATGATCGCCAGCGCCACGGAGCCCGCCGGGCGCGCCATCACCTGCTGCACGATGGCCCCCGCCACCGTGCCCTCGGCGACCGGGGCGACAGGCTCAAACGGCGTCAGGTCGCCCAGTCCTTCGCGTCCGTGAAACTCGCCCGCTCCGGCCGGGGCGCGGCGCAGGGGCCGTTCGGCGCCGCGATAGACCGGCACGTCCTCGCGCCCGGCGATCTGGCGCAGGATGCGGGCGTTGCGCGCGGTCTTGGCGGCGCTGACGTTGCCGCCGACCGTGGTCACGGCCAGCAGGTCGAGATCAGGCGAGGCGAAGGCGGTCAGCAACCCGGTGGCGTCGTCCACGCCGGGGTCGCAATCAATGATCAAGCTCTGTTTCACCGATCCGGTGTGCCGCCTGCCGCCGCCTGAATCAATCGTGCTGAATCAATCGTCCTGAGCCAACCGCCTTACGCGTGCGTCAGTCCTCGCCCACCATAGAAGCCCACGGATCGACCCGCCCGGCCTCGACCTCGGCGACCTTGACCGCCGGCCAGCCGATGCTGCTGCTGGCCGAGACGCGCCAAGCGGCCGACACGAAGTCGCGCAGTTCCGACGCCCCGGCCGCCAGCCGCTCATTGACGAAGACGGCGCCGCGCGGGTCCGTATCCTTGAATGCGCCCGCCTTCTCCATCCGATAGAAGGGGATGACCGTCGCCAGGGTGGCGTTCAGGTGCGAAGCCGTCCGCGCCCGCACGTCAAAGCCTTCGATACTCATCGGGACCATCGCCGCCTCGACCGCCTCCAGACGCAGGGTCCGGCTGGTGAAGGCGCCCTCGAAGTCGCCATGCGTGCGGCGCGATTTGGTGAAGCCTTCAGGGTTGGTCTCGCCCGCCCAGCCGTTGAAGTGGATGGTCGTGTGGTGCGGCTGGGCCGCGTCGCCGACGAAGTGGCTCAGCACGCCGATGTCGCGCAGAATCAGCTGCTCGCGACGTTCGCGGTCGGCGCGATACCAGGCCTGCCTCGCCAGATCCGGCTCGCGCGCCTCGGCGGCGCTCAGCACGCGCCAATAAGCGAAGTCGCGCTCCAGATTCTGCCAGGCGTCCATGATGGCGTAGGGCAGATAGCCCGCCTTATCCACATCCAGACCGGCGCGGATCAAGGCGGCGTCGTATTCCGACTTCAGACGCGGCAGATCGGCCATCGTCATGCCGCGCGCGTCCATCACCCGGCCCTCATCATCCATGTCGACGAAGTGGGCGGTGTCGCGCTCGCGGTCGTGCGGCTGGCCGGCGCCCTTCCAGCGGTCAGGCTCGCGCGAATATTCGCCGACGTCTGCTGCGGCCCCGGCCGTACGCAGGAAGGCGGGCAGATCGCCCGGCAGATGGCGCATCGCCGCCACGCCGATCATCCGGTGGCCCGAACTGCCCCAGGCCTCGACCTGAACGGCGGGCGCCGCAACCAGCATCAGGGCGGCGGCGGAAATCATCAGTCGTTTGACTTGTCGGTTCATGGGGCGGCGCCATCGGAAATTTCAGAAGGGGAAACGACGGCTTATCCCATTCCCGCGCCCGCCTCTACCCGCCCCGGATGACAGCCGCAGCGCCGATCACGCCGCCGTTATCTTGGCGTCATCGCCAGCTTTTCTTGCCAATAAAGTGTTAGATGCCACGATCAAGTCGTTAACGACACAGACACACGTCAAAGTATAGAACTCAAATCAGCCAAATACTGATATGATATAGTCATGATAGTCTGAGACCGACCGGCGATAGACTGGCCCCATTTGCGCCTTATCCACTATCGATACAGCTACTGATCTCATTCGCCGCAATTACGCCTCAATTGGCCGTCAAAAACCGCCGCGCCGGAGCGTGTCGGGACCGGTGCTGCGTGAAGTTTGAACGATGTTGAGCACGGCCGCCGCGCTTGCCATGTTGTGGACCATGGCCTTCTCCGGGTCCGGAGAGCCTGTCCCTTACGAAACGGCCGTCGCCCGCGACGCCGCAATCGTAGAAGCCGCCGCGACGGCCCCTGGTTCCATCGATTCCGCCGAAACGGCGGACCTGTCGGCTGAACAGCTTGAGCTGATGGCCGGCGATCCCGACTGGCGCGCCTCGGCCCGCCTCTATCACGCCGGCGGCGGTGGAGCGACCGGCAACGATTCTCTGGGCTGCCGCCCGATTCCGATGCGCACGGTCGCGGTCGACCCGCGCGTCATCCCGCGCCGCACCAAGCTGTTCATCCGCGAGACGGTCGGTCTGCGCATGAGCGACGGCACGGTGCACGACGGCTACTGGTACGCGTCCGACACCGGCGGCGCGATCAAGGGCGCCAAAATCGACCTCTACACCGGCCACGGCCGCGGCTCGATGCAGCAGGCCCGCACCCTGAACATGAAGACCCTGACCATCGCCGACGCGGGCGATTTCGATGGCTGCCCCCCGGCGTGGGAGACGGCCTCGAACTAAGGCCTTTCAGCCTGTCGACAAAAAGGGCGGCCGGATCGAACCGGCCGCCCTTTTTCGTTGCGCTTCGGTCCGACCTTAGAACTTCCGCTTGCCGCTGACCGTCTCGAAGAACAGGCGGAAATCACCCATCAGGCTCCACAGCGGGTATTTGAACGTCGCGGGCCGGTTCTTCTCGAAGAAGAAGTGCCCGACCCAGGCGAAGCCGTAGCCGACCAGCGGCATGGCCAGCAGCCACCAGGCGTTCAAGGTGAAGCAGAAGGCCAGAAAGGCCGCGATCACCAAACCCGTCCCGACCACATGGATGCGGCGGCACGTCCGGTTCGAGTGCTCATGAATGTAATAGGGGTAGAAGGCCTCGAACGAGGCGTACCGCCCTTGGGGTTGCTCGATGCTCATGACCCCAGCCTGCCCCCGGATCGCGCCGGGGGCAAGCCAGGGATCATCGATCAGGGATCAACGATCAGTCGAAGCGCTTACCGGCCTTCTTCGGGCCCTTGGCGAAAGGTTTGGCCCCGGCCTTGAAGTCCGGCTTGCCCTTGAAGCCCGGCTTGGGCGTGAAGGGCTTCTTGTCGCCCTTGTCCTTGAAGCCCGGCTTCTTGCTGAAGCCGCCTTCACCCGGCGCAGCATCGGTGCGGGGCGCATAGGGCTTCTTCTTGAAGGGACGCTCGCCATCCGCGCTGCGGCCCGCGTCGCCCTCGGGGCTCCACGGCTTCTTCTTGAACGGCGGGCGGCCCTGACCGTCCTCGTCGCGGCGGAAAGGTTTCTTGGCGAAGGGACGAGCCTCGCCGTCGCGCTCGAAATTACGGTTGCGCGCGCCCTTCATCGAGCCGGGCGTCGGCGCCTCTGACGGAGTGATGCGGGCCTCTTCCCTGCTCTGGGCCGCCGCCGCGCGGAAGGCGTCGGCGTGGGTCAGCGCGACCTCAAAGCGGGTCTCTTCGGGGAAGGTGCGGATCGAACCGATCTGCTGCTTGGTGATGCCGCCAATGCGGCAGATCAGCGGGATCAGCCATTTGGGATCAGCGTTGCGGTTGCGGCCGATGTCCAGACGGAACCAGCTGACCTCGTCCGGTTGCAGGCGGTCGCCCGGCCACGGCGCAGGGGCGTAATCGTCGCCGCCCGCCGCATCGCGGTCCTTGCGCGGCTTGCGCTGCGGGCCTTCGCCCGGATCGCTCAGGTCTTCCGGCGCGGGCAGGTTCTTGCGCAGCAGCACCAGAAGGGCGCGCGCCAGATCATCCGGCGTGCGCTCCTTGACCAGCGTCGCGATCAGGCCAGCATCCTCGTCCGAGCCTTCCTCGGCGAAGACAGGCGCGGCCAGCAGGCGCTGTTCGTCCTGAGCGCGGATCTCATCGGCGGTCGGAGCGCCGGACCAGACGGCCTCAACCCCGGCCGAGCCCAACAGCATCTCGGCCTTGCGGCGACGGCTGTGCGGGACCAGCAGGACCGAAATCCCCTTCTTGCCCGCACGGCCGGTGCGGCCCGAACGGTGCAGCATGGTCGCCTTATTGATCGGCAGTTCGGCGTGGATCACCAGACCCAGATCGGGCAGGTCCAGACCGCGCGCGGCCACGTCGGTGGCGACGCAGACGCGAGCGCGGCGATCACGCAGCGCCTGCAGCGCCTCATTACGCTCGCGCTGGCCCATCTCGCCCGACAGCGACACCGAGGCGAAGCCGCGCTCGACCAGCGAGGCCTGCAGGTGACGCACCGAATCCCGCGTCGAGCAGAAGACCAGCACGCCCGGCGCCTCGAAATAGCGCAGAACGTTGACCACGGCGCGCTCGATCTCGTTCGGCGCGATGCGCATGGCGCGATATTCGATGTCGTTGTGCGGCTGGCTGCGGTCGACGGTGTCGATACGCACCGCATCCTTCTGATAGCGCTTGGCCATGATCGCGATGTCGCGGGCGATGGTGGCCGAGAACAGCAAGGTGCGGCGCTCTTCCGGCGCCTGTTCGAGGATGTATTCCAGGTCCTCGCGGAAACCCATGTCCAGCATTTCGTCGGCTTCATCCAGCACGACGACGCGGGCGGCCGACAGGTCCAGCGCTCCGCGGTCGATGTGGTCCTTCAGACGGCCCGGCGTGCCGACCACGACGTGGGCGCCGTGGTTCAGGGCGCGGGCTTCCTTGCGGGCGTCCATGCCGCCGACGCAGGTGACGATCTTGGCGCCCGCCTCGGCATAGAGCCATTCCAGCTCGGCCGCGACCTGCAGCGCCAGTTCGCGCGTCGGGGCGATGGCCAGCATCAGCGGCGTATCCGCCTGACCGAACTTCTCGGCGTCGCCCAGCAGGGTCGGCGCCGCCGCCAGGCCGAAGGCCACCGTCTTGCCCGACCCGGTCTGGGCCGAGACCAGCAGATCCGCCTCGCCATGGCCTTCCAGCACGGCCGCCTGGACCGGCGTGGGCTCAAGATAGCCCTTGTTCAGCAAGGCGCGGTCAAGCGCGGGA
This sequence comes from Brevundimonas sp. LPMIX5, assembly GCF_003576505.1. Classification (NCBI taxonomy): domain Bacteria; kingdom Pseudomonadati; phylum Pseudomonadota; class Alphaproteobacteria; order Caulobacterales; family Caulobacteraceae; genus Brevundimonas; species Brevundimonas sp. LPMIX5. Next base: position 325,231 of record NZ_QWTZ01000004.1, on the reverse strand, counting down.
TGGATCGCGGGAAAGGGCATGAAGGGCCTGGAAATTCAGATGAGGCGACCGTTAAACGGCCGCGCCCGGCGAGGCGTCGCAGCCTGCCGGGCGTCGGGGAAGGCGCTCCCTATACACGAATAAGGGCCGGGGTGGGGCCGATTTTCATAAATCGACCGGCGTTCATCACCGGATTGGGAAACAGGTCAGCCCCCTACCCGGCCTTGGCCGGCAGGTGGAAGAAGTCTACGAACCGCTCGAACATCGCCCGATCGCCCTCGATCGCCATCGTCCCCTCGCCTTCCAGAACCACCAGCGGCGCCTTGCCGTAAACGGCGGCCGCGACAGCCTGGGCCGGGGCGCGCACCACCACGTCGCAGGCCTCGACCTCGCCGCGCCGAGCGTCGATGACCCCGTCCGCGACAGTCACGACCATACGATCCTCGCCCAGCACAAAACCCAGCCGCATTTTCGCGTTCACCGCACGCACAGGATCGAACATCGTCTTGAACGACTGCATGATGGAGACGGCGCTGATCGGCAGGGTCGGGTCGTGCTGGGGCGAGCGCGCGGCCCAGCGACCCAGCACCATGAAGACCGGTTCGATCTCATAGCCCCAGTCGGTCAGTTCATAGACCTGGACCGAGGCGGGCGGCGGCAGCTTGCGGCGCTGGATCACGCCCGAGGCCTCCAGCCCCTCCAGCCGCTGGGTCAGCACATTGGCGGACAGGCCGCACAGATCTTTTCGCAGGTCGCTGAAACGGCGCGGCCCCATCATGAGTTCTCTGATGACCAGCAAGGCCCATCGCTCGCCCACCAGATCCAGCCCGTGCGCCGCGCCGCAGGCGTCGTGATAGCGCCGGGATCGCGAGAAGGACTGACTAGTTACTTTTTCTAACTTCATAGTTGACTAACATAACATCGAGGCGCAGAAATCGCCACACCACAGAGCAGGCCGTCCGGGGAGGGAGGGCCGCGCAGAGGGAGGAACCGCCGATGCCCAAGCTGATCTTCATCAACCTGCCGGTCGCCGACCTGCCGCGCTCCGTCGCTTTTTACGAGGCGGTGGGGGCGAGCAAGAACCCGAAGTTCTCGGACGAGACGGCGGCCTGCATGGTCTTTTCCGACACCATCCACGCCATGCTGCTGACGCATGAGAAGTGGGCGACCTTCACCGATCGCTCCATCCCCGACGCGCACAAGACGGCGCAGGTGCTGCTCTGCCTGTCCGAGGACAGCCGCGAGGCCGTCGACGCCGTGGTCGAGCGCGCAGCCAAGGCCGGCGGCCAGGCCGACCCCAGCGCCAAACAGGACTACGGCTTCATGTACGGCCGCAGCTACGCCGACCCCGACGGCCACATCTGGGAGATCATGTGGATGGACCCGGAAGCCGCCGCGCAAGGTCCGGAAGGCTTCGCCGCTCAGGTCGGCGGGGGCTGAGCCGTGAGCGGCCTCTACGAACTCGCCGTCAGCCGCTTCATCAAGGCCCCGCCGGAGAGGGTGTGGCGCGCCTGGACCCGACACGGGACCGAATGGTTCACGCCTCGCCCGTGGCGCACGGTGTCGGTCGACCATGACTTGCGCCCCGGCGGCCGCGCCGATGTCGTCATGGAGTCGCCCGAGGGCGAGCGGCATGAGTATCGCGGCGTGGTGCTGGAGGTGGAGACGGGCCGCCGCCTGGTGACGACCAGCGCCTTCACCGAGGGCTGGATTCCGCAGCCCGGCGACATGAACTTCGTCCGCATCGACACGTTCGAGCCCGAGGGCGACGGCACGCGCTACACCGCCCGCGCCCGCCACTGGAGCGAACAAGCCATGCTGACCCACCGCGACATGGGTTTCGAGACCGGGTGGGGCGCCGCCGCCGACCAACTGGCTCAGGTCGCCGAAAACCTCACCCCGCAGGAGAGCGCGTCATGAACGACAAGATCATTCCCTGTATCTGGTACGATCTCGGCCAGGCGAAGAAGGCGGCCGAGTTCTACGTCTCGCTCGGCCTGCCTGACAGCCGCATCGACCGCGTCGTCGCCAGCCCGGCTGACAATCCCTCCAATCCTGAAGGCGCCGAACTGGTGGTCGAGTTCACCCTGGCCGGCAGGCGCTACATGGGGCTGAACGGCGGCCCGATCTTCCCCCAGACCGAGGCCGTGTCTTTCATGATCATGACCGATGATCAGGCCGAGACCGACCGCCTGTGGGACACCATCGTCGGCAACGGCGGGGCCGAAAGCGCCTGCGGCTGGTGCAAGGACCGCTGGGGCGTGAACTGGCAAATCACGCCGCGTCGCCTGATGGCCTTCTACGACGACCCCAACCCCGCCCGCGCCAAGGCCGCCTTCGAGGCGATGATGACCATGCACAAGATCGACATCAGCGCCTTGGACGCCGCCGCTGACGCGGCGTCCAAGGCTTCTTCCTAGTGGCCGCGGTCAGAAGGCTCCGCCTTCTCGACCCGACGCGGCCTGAATTGTCGCTTTCCACCAAGCCTTAGCCTGCGCCTGCCCCGATGATCCGCCCCCCCTCAAGCAGCGAGCCGCCGCGCGGCGAGCAATAGGGGCCAACCTCCGAAGGAGAACTAAAATGACCTACATCACCGGCTTCCTGACCCCCGTGAAGGTCGAGAACAAGGACCGCTACATCGAGTCCGCCCGCGTCGCCTGGCCGCTGTTCAAGGGCTACGGCGCTCTGGCCCATGTCGAGAACTGGGGCGTAGACGTGCCCGACGGCAAGGTCACCAGCTTCCCCATGTCGGTGAAGCTGGAGGACGGCGAGGTCGTCGTCTTCTCCTGGCTGATCTGGCCCGACAAGAAGACCGCCGACGACGCCTGGGCCAAGATGCAGGACGACCCCGCCATGGCGAATATGGACATGCCCTTCGACGGCAAGCGCATGATGTGGGGCGGCTTCGAGACCATCTTCGACGAGAAGCAGTAAAGCGGCGCTCTCCTCCCCACATCGTGGGGAGGGGGACCACGACCCGAAGGGCGGCGCGGAGCTGCCAAGTGGTGGAGGGCTTGCGACAGCGGAAGCCATCGGCCCCTCCGTCTCAACGGCTACGCCGCCGATCCACCTCCCCATTTCATGGGGAGGAGAAACAAAAAAGGGCGGCTCCGACGGAGCCGCCCTTTTGATCTTCATCGTCTCGTTTAGGAGTCCAGGAAGCTCCGCAGCTTCCGCGACCGGCTGGGGTGCTTCAGCTTGCGCAGGGCCTTGGCCTCGATCTGACGGATGCGCTCGCGCGTGACCGAGAACTGCTGGCCGACCTCTTCCAGAGTATGGTCCGTGTTCATGCCGATGCCGAAGCGCATCCGCAGCACGCGCTCTTCGCGCGGGGTCAGCGAGGCCAGGACGCGGGTCGTCGTCTCACGCAGGTTCGACTGGATCGCGGCGTCGATCGGCAGGATGGCGTTCTTGTCCTCGATGAAGTCGCCCAGGTGGCTGTCTTCCTCGTCGCCGATGGGCGTCTCAAGGCTGATCGGCTCCTTGGCGATCTTCAGCACCTTGCGGACCTTTTCCAGCGGCATGGCCAGACGTTCGGCCAGTTCTTCCGGGGTCGCCTCGCGGCCGATCTCATGCAGCATCTGACGCTGGGTGCGGACGATCTTGTTGATCGTTTCGATCATGTGCACCGGGATGCGGATGGTGCGGGCCTGGTCGGCGATCGAGCGGGTGATCGCCTGACGAATCCACCAGGTGGCGTAGGTCGAGAACTTGTAGCCGCGGCGGTACTCGAACTTGTCGACCGCCTTCATCAGGCCGATGTTGCCCTCCTGGATCAGGTCCAGGAACTGCAGGCCGCGGTTAGTGTATTTCTTGGCGATGGAAATCACGAGGCGCAGGTTGGCCTCGACCATTTCCTTCTTGGCCTGACGGGCCTCGCGCTCGCCCTTCTGAACCATCTGGACGATGCGGCGATAGTCGTCGATCGGCACCCCGGCCTCGGACGCCACAGCGGCGATCCGGCTGCGGATGTCGCCGATCTGGCTGGTCTCGTTTTCGCTGAACTTGGTCCAGCGGACGCCCATCTCCTTGATGCGCTCGGCCCAGTTGGGGTCGGTCTCCGAGCCGAAATAGGCCTTGAGGAATTCCGGACGCGAAATGCCGTAGCCGTCAGCCAGACGCAGCAGGCGGCCTTCCAGACCGATCAGACGCTTGTTGATGGCGTAGAGCTGCTCGACTAGCGCCTCGATGCGGGCGTTGTTCAGCTTCATCGTCTTCAGACGGTCCGAGATCGCCGTCGACAGGGACTCATAGGTCTTCTGGTCCTTGGCGGTCAGGACATCGCCCTTCAGGCGCGCCTCGACCAGCTTGTCCTGCAGCTTGCGGAACTCGCCGAAGTCCGAGGCGATGGCGTCCAGCACCTCCATGACGCCGTCGCGCAGTTCGGCTTCCAGCGCCGAGATCGACATGGCGCCGCCGTCGTCGAAGTCCTCGTCGTCATCCTCTTCGCCGTCGCCGTCCGGCTCGCCGGTCGGCTGGGCCGGGGCGGGCTGGTTATGCGGCAGGGACGAGGGGTTGAGGATGCCGTAGGTGGCGTCCAGGTCGATGACCTCGCGCAGCAGGATGCGGTTGTTGGCCAGTTCCTCGCGCCACACCATGATGGCTTCGAACGTCAGGGCGCTTTCGCACAGCCCCGAGATCATCGCGTCGCGGCCGGCCTCGATGCGTTTGGCGATGGCGATTTCGCCCTCGCGGCTCAGCAGCTCGACCGTGCCCATTTCACGCAGATACATCCGCACCGGGTCGTCGGTGCGGTCATAGGCGGACTTGGCGGGCGCTTCGGCGACCGAGGTCTCGGCGGCGGCGGCGACGTCGGTGCCGGTCGCCTCGGCGGCGTCCTCTTCGGCTTCGACGACGTTGACGCCCATCTCCGACAGCATGGCCAGGATGTCTTCGATCTGGTCCGGCGTGACTTCTTCGGACGGCAGGACCTTGTTCAGCTCCTCCATCGTGACATAGCCGCGCGTCTTGGCCTGGCGGATGAACTTCTTCACCCCGGCGTCGGTGAGATCGAGCAGGGGCCCGTCGGTGTTGGTTTCGGCGTCCTGCGTCTCGGTCTGCGCGCTCATTCAGTCTGTCTCCACGGCCGACAGGGGGTGATCAGGCCCCTGCGGCGAAAATACAACGCCCGACGACTTCGTTCACTACGAAGAAGCCGAGTCTTCCCAAATCGTTCCGGTCTTGATGGCCCGTCGCAACGCATCGCGCTCGGCCTTCACCAGAGCGAAAGCCGAGGTGTCGAAAGCCTTGTGGGCCTCCGACTTTGCCGAAGCGAGCGCCTCGTCCAACGCCGCTGCGCGGGTCAGAGCGTCGAACGCCTGCGACCACCGGGTCCTCGCCTCGCCGAGGGGCTTGTCTGTAGCCAGGAATGGCGCGCCGGACTTCGCCGCCGCCTTCTCGACCTCGCGCAACATGGCGTCATGACCCGATTGGGCCAGATGGCGGCGCAGGGCGGCGGAGTCAAGGGTTCGGCCTGAGAAACGCAGACGCACCATCTCCTGCGCCAGCCCGTCCAACGCCGGATCGCCGAAGCCATAGCGGGCCACCGCCTCCATGTGGTCGTCCAGCCGCTCCGGGTCGTCCAGCGCCCCGTGGGCCAGAGCCGCCGCGATCGGCTCGACCGAGCGGAACAGGGCCTGCATGGCCTGGGCGCCCTCGGCCGTCTGCCCCTGCAGCGGCGGCGGACCGCGCCAGCGCCCGCCCGGCCCCGGCCGACCGCCCAACTGTTGCGGCCTCTGCGGCTGGCGCGGGAACAGGGCGTCGAACCGGTCGAACAGGTCGCGCCTGTATTGTTCGGCCAGATCCTTGTCCTGCACGGCGTTGGCCGCCTGACGCAGTCGCCCCTTCAGCCCCGCCTTGCGCTCGGGCGTGTCCAGCGGCTCGGCCTCGACCTCGCGACGGAACAGCACCTCGGCGAAGGACCGAGTCTCGGCCATGGCCTGACGCAGGGCCGGCGCCCCGCGATCACGCAGGATGTCGTCCGGGTCCTGCCCGCCTTCCAGCAGGGCGAAACGGAAGGACTTGCCCGACTTCAGCAGCGGAAGCGCCCGCTCGATCGAACGATAGGCGGCGCGCAAACCCGCTGCGTCGCCGTCAAAGCTCAGCACCGGCTCGGACGAGACGCGCCATAGCACCGCCATCTGCTCTTCGGTCAGGGCCGTGCCCATCGGCGACACAGCCGGCAGCCCCGCCCGGTGACAGGCGATGACGTCCATATAGCCCTCGACGACGATGATCCCCTGCTCGCCCCGGCTCTCGGCCCCCATGATCCGCCGCGCCTCCGGTAAACCGTAGAGGGTCGCCCCCTTGTGAAACAGCGACGTCTCCGGCCCGTTCAGATATTTGGCCCGGTCGTCGGGGTTCATCGCCCGCCCGCCGAAGCTGACGATGCGGCCGCGCGCGTCCAGGATCGGGAAGATCAGCCGGTCGCGAAAACGGTCATAGGGCTGCCCCCCGCCCTCCGGCGCAATGAGAAGCCCCGCCTCGACCAGATCGCCCGGGCGCGCCCCGCGCTGGACCAGCGCCTGCTTCAGCCCCTCACGGTCGTTGGGCGCATAGCCCAGGCCGAAGCGCTCCCACTGATCCTCGGGCAGGCCGCGCTTTTCCAGATATTCGCGCGCCGCCTTGCCGACGTTGCGGCGCAGATTGGCGGCGAACCATTTCTGGGCCAGGTCCATCCAGTCGGCCAGCCCCTGGCGCTTCTGCTCGCGCTCGGCGGCCTGGGGGTCTTCGGCAGGCAGTTGCATCCCCGCCTCGCCCGCCAGGCGGCTGACCGCCTCGACAAAGCTGAGCCGCTCCGTCTCCTGCAAAAAGGTGATGACGTCGCCGTGCTTGCCCGAGCTGAAGTCGTGGAAGAAGCCCTTGTCGTCATTGACGAAGAAGCTCGGCGACTTCTCCTTCGAGAAGGGGCTCAAGCCGACGAACTCGCGTCCCTGACGCTTGAGCTTCACCGTCCGCCCGATGATATCGGACGGCCGAAGGCGGGCCTTCAGCTCCTCGATGAACCGTTCGTCAAATCGCACCCTGGACCTATGCCGTCCGATGGCGGGCAAAGGCCAGCCCCCGCCGCTGCGTCGCCCGGACGGCCCCCGAGCAAAACCCCGCCTGGGGATAAGTGCGGGGACAACCGCTTGCTTCCTTCCGGCGAGCGTCTGGGCTTTAACTCATGCAAGCCTCGCCGGAGCCTTTGCGACCATGCGCCGTCTTCGTCTTCTGATCCTGATGCTGCTGCCCTCAGCCCTGCTGACGCTCGGCGCCTGCCAGACGATTCCGCGCCCGGCCTTCGACGCCGCAGACCTGACCGCCGCCAGCCCGCCGTGGCGCTATGACTTCCTGACTCCAGAGGCGCGCGACCGCTTCGTGCGCGAGACGGTCAACGCCCAGAACGCCACGGCCGACGGCACGTTCGACATTCTGGCCCTGTCCGGCGGCGGGGCCAACGGCGCCTATGGCGCGGGCGTCATGGTCGGATGGAGCCAGGCGGGAACCCGCCCCCAGTTCGAGGTGGTGACCGGCGTCTCCACCGGCGCCCTGATCGCCCCCTTCGTCTTTGCGGGACAGCGGTTCGACCCGGCGCTGGAGCACGCCTACACCAGCGGCCAGACCGACGATCTGCTGAAGTCGCGCGGCCTGCTGGCCCTGATGCTGCCCGGCGTGTTCAAGCCCGAGCCGCTGACCAATCTGGTGCTGAACAACATCTCGCCCGAGCTGTTGACCGCCATCGCCGAGGAGCACCGCAAGGGTCGTCGGCTCTACGTCTCGACCACCAGTCTGGACACCCAGACCCAGGTCGTCTGGGACATGGGCGCCATCGCCCAGCAAAACGACGAGGCCTCGCGTCTGCTGTTCGTCAATGTGCTGATCGCCTCGGCCAGCATCCCCGGCGCCTTTCCGCCCGTCCTGCTGAACGTCGAGCATGACGGCCGCCGCATTCAGGAACTGCACGTCGACGGCGGCACGGTGTCCAGCTTCCTGGTCGTGCCCCAGGCCCTGCTGCTGGAGGCGCCGAACGCGCGTCCTCTGGGCGACGCCCGCATCTGGATCGTGGTCAACGGCAAATGGGATCCGCGTTTCGACGTCTCGCGCATTTCGGCCATCAGCATCGCCGCCCGCAGCTTCGACACCATGATGAAGGCCCTGCAGCGCTCGGACCTGACCGCCATCACACAGTTCGCCCGCCGCTATGATCTGACGCTGTCGGTCGCCGCCATCCCCGACCACGCCGAGGCCAACACCCTGGACTTCACCCAGGCCCACATGACCGCCCTGTTCCAGGCAGGCGAGGCCGAGGCTCTGGCCGGCCGCGCCTTCGACCGGCGCGTCGACCCGTCCGAGCCGCGCCCCAGCCGCCGCAGACATCGCGAACAGACGCCGCCCACGGTCGTCATCGCTCCGACAGGTTAGGATTTCATTAACCATATTGGCCGCATTGGGGCCACAACCATCTGATTAAGAACAATATTTTTCGTATAACGGCGGAACTATCCACAGTTCCTGTGGATTCTTCCTGCGTCTCTGAGAAACAGAGACCTTCGCCGACGGCCCCGTCGCAGACTGCGACAACCGCCGTTCACAGAATGGGTTTTCTTATGTTCATCGCCATCGCCCGCCCGGCGGTGGAGCCCCAAGGCCCCGACGCCGTCGCCGTCCCCGGCTCTCCCGCTGTTCCCCTGCTCAAGCCGCGCGCGCTGCACGCCCGCCTGCTGGCCAACGCGGCCCTGCGCCGTCAGCGCGGCCGGCTCCGGCGTCAGGAAAACCGCAGCGAGGACGCGGACTACTGGCTGCACGCGGCCTGCGTCGCCATCAGCAAGGCCGCCGCCCTGCGTCGCGCCGAACCGGCCTTCCTGCCGTAAAGCGCCTCAGCGCAGTTCCGGCAGGCGTCGGGCGAAGGAGTCTCTGAGCTTGCGCCCGCGTTCGGACAGACTCTTGCCCCGACGCCGCTCGCGCGCCTCGAAACCCTGCCCCCAGCGTTCGTGAACGGCCGCCATCAGCACGGGGTGGCGATCATACTGGTGCACGATCGGGCTGACCCCGCCGTCGGGGTTCACGATCCGACCGGTCCCGTCCAGCGACAGGCCCCCTCCGGGCGTCAGACCCACGGTGGCGATCCGGCCGTAGTTGGGCTGCGTCTCTCCCTCGACCAGACCCAGATGCAGGGCGATGTTGCACGCCGCCTGATCCGCCCCGAAGGCGCCGCCGATCTCGGACCGGGGAATGGCCGCCAGCATCAGCAGGGTGCGGCAGAAGCGGATCATGCACGCGCGCGGCCCCATGACGGTGCCGACGCAGACGCAGGGCTTTTCAGCCAGGGCGCGCGCCACGTCCTCGCCGCCGACGCCGCGCAGATATTTCATGTTGAAGGCATGGCCCTTCAGCCCGCCGTCATACTCGACGAAGAACTCGAGCTTCTGAGGCGGCGGATCGAACGGCGGCGCCTGAAAGACTACGTCACGCACGTCCGTCAGCAGCACATGGCGCGCCCAGGGCCGCTCGCTCATCAGAGCATCAAAGGCGGCGAAGCGCTGCATCACCGGATGCGGACGCCACACGCCGCTACAAGCCGCAGGCGGCGGCGCAGACTCCACGCCATACTGCGCCAGAAAATCCAGAAGCGCCGGCTCCTGATCCGTCACCAGCACCACAGGCCCGGCGTAGACCGCGCGCAGGGAGCGCACAAAGACCGCCACATCGGCCGCTTCATAGCCGGTGGCGTAGCCCAGGATCAGATCGTGTTCGGCCGCCGCAAAGGTCGGAGAGGCCCCCCTCTCGCCCGTGATCGCGGCGGCGACCCAGCCCAGATAGGCCGACTTCGCCGCCGGTGAAGCCATTTACGCCCTCATGGAATCCACGAAACGCTTGAACAGGTAGAGGCTGTCGGTCGGACCCGACGAGGCCTCCGGGTGATGCTGCACGCTGAACACCGGCCGGTCCTTCAGCGCGATGCCGCAGTTGGTACCATCGAAAAGCGACACATGTGTTTCAACCACCGCCTCGGGCAGGCTGGCGCCGTCGACCGAGAACTCGTGGTTCATCGACACGATCTCGACCTTGCCCGTGGTCAGGTCCTTGACGGGATGGTTGGCGCCGTGGTGGCCCTGTTCCATCTTCAGCGTCCGGGCGCCCAGAGCGATGGCCAGCATCTGATGGCCCAGGCAGATGCCCATCAGCGGCTTGCCGCTGTCCAGCAGCTTTTTGATCTCCGGCACGGCGTATTCGCCGGTCGCGGCCGGATCGCCCGGACCGTTCGACAGAACCACGCCGTCAGGGTTGCGGGCCAGGATTTCTTCCGCCGTGGTCGAGGCGGGGACCACGGTGATCTTCACTCCGGTCGAGGCCAGGGCGCGCAGGATGTTGCGCTTGACGCCATAGTCGACGACCACCACCGACTGGTCGCCGGCCTCGGGCTTGGCGTAGCCGGTCGGCCAGTCCCAGGCGCCCTCGGTCCATTCAAAGGCCTGGGTGGTCGAGGCGTCCCTGGCCAGGTCCAGACCGACCAGCCCCTTCCAGTCGCGCGCCTGCGCCGTCAGGGCCTCCAGATCGAACCGGCCTTCGGGGTCATGAGCGATGACGGCGTGCGGGGCGCCCTTTTCGCGGATCAGCTGGGTCAGGGCGCGGGTGTCCACGCCCGCCAGGCCGATGACGCCGCGCGATTTCATCCAGTCGTCCAGCCCGCCTGTGGCGCGCCAGTTGGCCGGGTCGGTCGGCACGTCGCGCAGGATGACGCCGCGGGCGGCCCGCTCGGGCGCCTCGCCGATCTGCTCGACGTCCTCCAGGTTCACGCCGACGTTGCCGATGTGCGGGAAGGTGAAGGCCAGGATCTGGCTCATGTACGAGGGGTCGGTCAGGATTTCCTGATAGCCCGTCATGGCGGTGTTGAAGACCACCTCGCCGACCGCCGAACCGGTCGCCCCGACGCCGATCCCCGACAGGACCGTTCCATCTGCGAGCACGAGGACGCCGGTGGCGCCGGACAGGATTTGAGTCGTCATGGCGCAGGGCTCCTAGCAGTGAATACGGGCGGACAAACGGCGGGGTCGCTAAAGAGATGAAGGGGTCCTGTCAACACGGCCTCCGGTCTATGCGCCCTGAACACGGGGCTGTCCCCGCCGCACCCACAGCCAGGCCAGGCTGGTGACGGCGAAGAAGCCGACGCTGGGCCAGATATAGCCCCCCGCCGCCGCGGCGGCCGCAAAGGCCGAGAACACCGCCCCGCCGACGGCCAGCAGGCGCCAGCCCGGCTTGGTCGTCAGCTTCCACAGCGTCACCGAACACAGGGCGTACAGGCACAACGTCAGCACCGAGGTCACGCCGATCAGCACGCCGAACTGCTGGCCCAGCGTCGGCTGGGCGCTGGCGATCACCATGGCGCTCATGATGACGCCGTTGATCAGGGGATTGGACAGGGGCGTCCTGCCCTTCTGCGCCCCGCCGAACCAGCGCGGCAGCCAGCCCGCCTCGGCCGAGGCGCGCGCCGTCTCGCCGCCCATCATGGTCCAGCCCGCGATCGTGCCGGTCGCCTTGATGACGGCGCAGGCCGCCACCAGACCGGCCACCGAGGCCCCCATGACCCGCGCCACCAGATCGGCATAGGGGCTGGTCGAATGGGCCAGGACATCGGCCGGGATGACGCCGAACACCGCCACGCTGGCCGCCACATAGACGACGAAGGCCAGCAGCACTCCGCCCAGCGAGGCGCGGCCCACGTCGGTCGCAGGATTCTTCACCTGACTGGACAGGGCCGCCGCGCTCTCGACGCCCAGAAAGGCCCAGAAGATCACGGCCAGCGACGCCGGAACCGTCTTCATCAACGGCTCGCCCGCCGGGCTCCACGACGCGGTGAAGGTGTCGCCGCTGAAGGCGATGACGCCGGCGATGATGGCCAGGCCGATCGGGATCAGCCCCAGCACCAGGGTGATCGCTCCGAACCGCGCCGCCGTCTTCGACCCCGCCGCATAGGCCGCCGTGGTCAGCCAGATCAGCGCCAGATTGCTGAGCGCGCCCCACATCGGCTCCTTCAGCGCCGGGAAGAAGAAGGCCAGATAGCCGGTCCCCGCCACCGCCACGGCGACGTTGCCGGTCAGGCAGGCGGCCCAATAGGCCAGTCCCGTCTGATAGCCCAGAAACCGCCCCAGCCCCCGCCGGGCGAAGTCCGACAGGCCGTCGGCCTCCGGCTGCATCCGCCCCAGCCCGCCGAACACCAGGGCCAGGGTCACGGCTCCGACGCCGCAGACGATCCAGCCGATGACGCTGCTGCTGCCGGTCGGCGCCAGGGTGGCGGGCAGCAGATAGACGCCCGATCCGATCATGTTCCCGGCCACCACCAGGGCGGCCAGGCCCCAGCCGATGCGGCGCGAGGGTTCAGGCAGGATGTCGACTTGGCTCATGCCCGCCGCATAGACCGAAATGTCGCAGCCGTCGCCATGAAGATTCTTCCCCGCGCCGTCGCCGGGATGAGCGGTCGGCGCTGGCGTGCTAAAGCCCCGCCAAAAGTTCTGGAGTTCGCCCATGCCCGTCACCACGGTCGGCCTCGATGCCGACGACACCCTCTGGCACAATGAGACCATCTTTCGCCTGAGCCAGAAGCGGTTCGCCGAACTGCTGGCCGATCATGCCGAAGAGCCGGTGATGATGGACCGCCTCGCGCAGGTCGAACGGCGCAACCTTCGTCTCTACGGCTACGGGGTGAAGGGCTTCACCCTGTCGATGCTGGAGACGGCGATGGAGCTGTGCGAGGGCTCGGCCCCGCCCCACATCGTGCGCGAAATCCTCGCCGCCGGGCGCGAAATGCTGGTCCACCCGGTCGAAACCCTGCCCGGCGTCGCCGACACGGTCGCCGATCTGTCGACGCGCTATCGCCTCATTCTGATCACGAAGGGCGACCTGATGGACCAGGAACGCAAGCTCGCCGCCTCACGGCTGGGCGACTACTTCTCGGGCGTCGAGATTGTGTCTGAAAAGGACCGGGGAACTTACCAAACTGTATTTTCCCGTCACGGCGTCGCCCCCACCGACGCGGCAATGGTCGGCAATTCGATGCGATCAGACGTCCTGCCCGCCATCGAGGCCGGCGCCTGGGGAATCCATATCCCGTACCCGATCACATGGACGCACGAACTGGCGGAAGCTCCGGAAGGCCACCCCCGTTTCGTCAGCCTGAGCCGTTTCGACGAAGTGCCGGCCTGGCTTCAGACAGTCGACCCATAACAAGGTTACTTGGCCTAAATTCAAACATAGTTCGCCCCATTTGGTGCAATAACGTGCCGTTATTTCGTCATTATTGGACAGATTTCGTCCCAAATTTGCAACACGGCAACATTACCGTCGCACTTCGCCCCACATGCGACCGATGCAACTTGACCTCATCTGGTTGAGGCAATCCTGTGGCGGATCATGGTTCCTACCGTGTCGCAATGTGAGGCTTAACTGTATGCGTATTAATCGCTCCCGTCTGCTGGGCAGCACTGTTCTGATCAGCACCATCGCCGCCGCCGGCGTTGCTTCGGCCCAGGTGGCGGAACTGCCCGCGTCGGACGCCCAGGCCACGGAAGTCGGCGAAATCGTCGTCACCGGTTCGCGTATCCGCCGTAGCGCCGCCAACGCGCCGACCCCGATCATCCAGGTCACGCAGGAAGAGATCCTGTCGACCGGCCAGACCAGCCTGATCGACTACCTGGCCACCATCCCGGCCCTGTCGAACTCCACCGTTCCGTCCGACACCACGGGCTCCAGCCTGAACACGGGCGGCCTGTCGCTGGCCAACCTGCGCTCGCTGGGCGCCAACCGCACCCTGACCCTGGTCGACGGCCGTCGCCACGTCGGTTCTTCGGGCGGCGAACTGTCGGTGGACGTCGACGCCATCCCGCGTCTGCTGATCCAGAACGTCGAGATCATCACCGGCGGCGCTTCGTCGGTCTACGGCGCCGACGCCGTCTCGGGCGTGCTGAACTTCATCCTCAAGAAGGACTTCGAAGGCCTCGAGATCGACGCCAACTACGGCCAGATCAACGACAACGGCGAAGCCACCCGCCGCATCTCGGGCCTGATCGGCAAGAACTTCTTCGACGACCGTCTGAACGTCTATGCTCACGCCGAGTATGAGAAGATCGACAACGTCGACTCGATGGACATCGACTGGATTCGTCGCGGCCCGGCCCGCTTGGCCGTCGACGCCGACCCCACGAACAACCCCTATGACGGCATCCTCGACGCCGAGGTCTTCTACGGCCTGAACCGCCTGGACATCCTGCCCTGGGGCCAGACCACCCTGGCCAACCTGCAGCGCCCCAGCGACCTGACCAACCCGAACGTTCCGTACCAGAACTGCTTCAACGCAAACGGCTTCACCTACGCCGCCAACTGCTACGGCATCATGCCGGGCAAGACCTTCGTCTATGACGGCAACGCGGCCCGCGAAGCCAACTTCGGTGAACGCGTCGGCAACGTCGGCATCAACCGCCCCTACAACATCGGCGGCGACGGCATGCCGATCGGCGAAGTCGCCGGCTACAGCCGCATTCCGGCCTCGGAATCGCAGCGTTATCAGGTCGGGACCAACTTCAAGATCACCGACTCGATCAACTTCCACGCCTCGGCCAAATACATCACCGAGGAAACCTTCATGCGTGGTCAGCCGACGTTCTTCGACGTCGACCTGGACAATGACTCCTATGGCGCCGGTGAGACGAACTCGATCTGGGCCACCTCTGCCTTCGACCTGCGCTGGGATGACAACGCCTTCTTGCCGCAGTCGATGAAGAGCGCGATCGCCAACAACAGGATCGACATCTACGCTCCCCCGACGGCCGAGAACGCCGGCGAACTGATCGGCTCGCAAAGCCTGCCGATCGCGCGTCACAGCTTCTTTGGCCCCGAGCGTTCGCAGAAGAACACCCGCGACCTGCAACGCTACGTCGTAGGCTTCGACGGCGACCACGGCCCGATCGGCTTCGCCAAGTCCCTGTCCTGGGACCTGGGCTATACCTACGGCAAGGTCGAGATCGAGAACATCGAGCGCGGCGTAGACGTGCAGCGCATGGCCCTGGCCGCCGACGCCGTGGTCGACACGACCGGCCTGCTGGGCTCCGCCGGCGCCGTCGTCTGCCGTTCGGCCCTGCTGAATGCGCGCGGCGTGCCGATGCGTGAGGTCAATGAGCAGGGCCAAGTCATTCAGGCCGGTCTGTACGACCCGGTCCGTGGCGGCGACCTGCGTGAGACGGAGTATGGCCGCAACGCCATCGCCCAGTGCACTCCGCTGAACATCTTCGGCGCCGGCAACCAGTCGGCTGAAGCTCTGGACTACGTCGACGCTTTCGTCCGCGTCGAGGAAATGAACGAGCAGCACCAGTTCATCGGCTCGGTCTCGACCGAACTGTGGGACTTCTGGGGCGCGGGGAACCTCGGCCTGGCCGTCGGCGGCGAATGGCGCAAGGAAACCACCTCGGCCGTCGGTCGCAGCACCACGGCGGGCGACCGCCTGCTGTTCCTGAACACCGGCGACGACTTCCCGGAAGTCAGCTATGAGTCCAAGGAACTGTTCGCGGAAGTCGCTGTGCCGCTGTTCCGCGACTCCTTCCTGGGCGAGTACGCCGAGCTGAGCGGCTCGTACCGCTGGGCCGACTATTCGACCGTCGGCAACGTCGACGTTTACGGCGTGAACCTGGTTTACCGTCCGATCCGCGATCTGACATTCAAGACCAGCTTCAACACCTCGGTCCGCGTGCCGAACCTGGGTGAGAACTACTCGCCGTACGGCCAGACGTTCGCCAACAACTTCAGCGACCCCTGCGCCACGGCCAACATCGCGGCTCTCGACGACCAGCAGATCAAGGCCAACCGCGTCAAGAACTGTACGGCCCTGGCCGCACAGCAGGGCCTGTCGTTCGACTTCGCCGGCGAAACCGCCACCAACACCGACGACTTCCGTCCGAACTACACCTCGGGCATCGCCGGCGTTTCGGGCGGCAACCCCGACCTGAAGCCGGAAGAGTCGGAATCCTTCACCTTCTCGACCGTCTATCAGCCGCGCTTCGCGCCGGGCCTGACCCTGTCGCTGGATTACTATGAAATCCGCATCGACAAGGTCATCGCCGCCGTGTCGGCCGCCGGCATCGCCGCCAACTGCGTCAGCGGCGCCGAGCTGAACATGGACGCCTGTAACTCGATCTTCCGCAACAACCCGAACATCGAGTTCGGCGTCGGCGCCCCCTCGGGCGACCCGATCGGCGGCTTTATCGAGCGGTCGTTCAACTACGCGGCTCTGGAAACGCGCGGCCTGGACTTCGGCGCCAACTATTCGTGGGACACCGCGGATTGGGGCAAGAACTGGGGCTCCTTCGACTGGCGCCTGCAGGGTTCGTGGCTGATCGAGCAGAAGCAGTTCCTGAACGAAGCGGATCCGTCGGACTACAACGAACTGGCGGCCAGCATCGGCCTGAGCGGCACCAACGCCTACCCGCGCGTCCGCATGGCCTCGTCGCTGTCCTGGCGTCCGAACGACATCTGGAACGTGAACTGGACCGCCGACTGGCAGTCCGCCACCAACATCGTTCGCGCCCGCGATTTCGTGAACAACGCGGACTCGCGTCTGGCCGACCAGATGGACACCGGCAACTTCACGCGTCACGACATCACCGTGCGTTACAACGTGCGTGACGACCTGACGCTGCGCGCCGGCGTGGTGAACCTGTTCGACGCTGAACAGCGCGACATCCTGGGCACCACCATCTACTCCAACTTCGACCCCTACGGCCGCCGCTTCTTCGTCGGCCTGAACTTCCGTCCCTTCTAAAGGACGGACGAGGTTTGAAACTCTGGGGGCGGTCCTTACGGGCCGCCCCTTTTTCTTGTGCGCTCATGGGGGATAGGCCCTTGCCCCCCGGCTGCTCCCTCTCTAAACGGGCCGCTTAACCGACAACCCGAACGGATCGGCCGCGAGCGCGCTCGCGCCCGTCCGTCTGCGCGCGTGGAGACCGCCGCCCTGACCTGTCATGAAGAAAAGGACGCCATGGTGCGCGCCGCGCTCGCAGAGCAGGGCGACAGCGGGATCACCCCGCGCCATACGCTGTTCTACTTCTACGGCGAGGAAGAGGCGCACGGCGACCTGTGCGAGGTGGCCCGCCGTGCGGGTTTCCTGACGCGGGGCCAGGGCGACATGACCGTCCTGGAGACCACCATGCCGGTCGACGAGGCGTCGTTTTCGCCTGTGTCGGCCATGATGCAAACCTGGGCCGCGGCCTTCCAGCTCGACTACGACGGCTGGGAGTGCGCGGTCGTGACGAACTGAGTAGACGCCGATGCCCAAGCGCACAGACATCCAGTCCATCCTGATCATCGGCGCCGGGCCGATCGTCATCGGCCAAGCGTGCGAGTTCGACTATTCCGGCGTTCAGGCCTGTAAGGCGCTGAAGGCCGAGGGCTACCGGGTCATCCTGGTCAACTCGAACCCCGCCACCATCATGACCGACCCGGAGGTGGCCGACGCCACCTATATCGAGCCGATCACGCCCGAGATGGTCGAGAAGATCATCGCCAAGGAAAAGCCGGACGCCCTGCTGCCCACCATGGGCGGCCAGACGGCGCTGAACACCGCCCTGGCCCTGAACGCATCGGGCGCCCTGGCCCGTCACGGCGTCGAGATGATCGGCGCCAAGGCCGAGGTCATCGACAAGGCCGAGGACCGTCAGAAGTTCCGCGACGCGATGGACAAACTGGGTCTGGAATCGCCTCGCTCGCGCGCCATCCACCATATTGAAGAAGCCGACGAGGCCCTGGCCTTCGTGGGCCTGCCCGCCATCATCCGTCCGTCGTTCACGCTCGCCGGCACCGGCGGCGGCATCGCCTACAACGTCGAGGAATTCCACGAAATCGTGGAGCGCGGCCTCGACCTGTCGCCGACCACCGAAGTGCTGATCGAAGAGTCGGTGCTGGGCTGGAAGGAATATGAGATGGAGGTCGTCCGCGATCATGCGGACAACTGCATCATCATCTGCTCGATCGAGAACATCGATCCGATGGGCGTCCACACCGGCGACAGCATCACCGTCGCCCCGGCCATGACCCTGACGGACAAGGAATACCAGATGATGCGCGCGGCCTCGATCGCCGTGCTGCGCGAGATCGGGGTCGAGACGGGCGGCTCGAACGTCCAGTTCGCGGTCAACCCTAAGGACGGCCGTCTGGTCGTCATCGAGATGAACCCGCGCGTGTCGCGCTCCTCGGCGCTGGCGTCCAAGGCCACCGGCTTCCCGATCGCCAAGATCGCCGCCAAGCTGGCCGTCGGCTATACGCTGGACGAACTGAAGAACGACATCACCATGGTGACCCCGGCCAGCTTCGAGCCGGCCATTGATTACGTGGTCACCAAGATCCCGCGCTTCGCCTTCGAGAAATATCCGGGCTCCGAGCCGTCGCTGACCACGGCGATGAAGTCGGTCGGCGAGGTGATGGCCATCGGCCGCACCTTCCAGGAATCCATGCAGAAGGCCCTGCGTGGGCTGGAGACCGGCCTGAACGGCTTTGACGACATCGAGATCGACGGCGTAACCGGCGCCGAGGACGACGCCGCGATCAAGGCCGCCGTCATCCGCGCCCTGGGCCTGCCCACGCCGGACCGCATCCGCGTCATCGCCCAGGCTTTCCGCCACGGCCTGACGGTCGAGGAAGTCCAGGCCGCCTGTTCGTATGAACCGTGGTTCCTGCGTCAGATCGCCGACCTGATCCGCACCGAGGGCCACGTCCGCGTTCAGGGCCTGCCCACGGACGCGACCAACTTCCGCAAGCTCAAGGCCAAGGGCTTCTCGGACGCCCGTCTGGGCGCCCTGACCGGCAAGACCGAGGGCGAGGTCCGCAAGGCCCGCCGCGCCCTGGACGTGCGCCCGGTGTTCAAGCGCATCGACACCTGCGCCGCCGAGTTCGCCAGCGCCACCGCCTATATGTATTCGACCTATGAGACCGGCGCCCTGGGCCAGGTTCCGGCCTGCGAAGCCGAAGTGTCGGATCGCCGCAAGGCCGTCATCCTCGGCGGCGGTCCGAACCGTATCGGTCAGGGCATCGAGTTCGACTACTGCTGCGTTCACGCCGCCTTCGCTTTCGCCGACATCGACGTCGAGAGCATCATGGTCAACTGCAACCCCGAGACCGTCTCAACCGACTACGACACCTCCGACCGACTGTATTTCGAGCCGCTGACGGCCGAGGACGTGCTGGAGCTGATCGACGTCGAACGCTCCAAAGGCGAGCTGATCGGCGTGGTCGTCCAGTTCGGCGGCCAGACCCCGCTGAAGCTGGCCCATGCGCTTCAGGAAGACGGCGTGCCGATCCTGGGCACCAGCGTCGACAGCATCGACCTGGCCGAGGACCGCGAACGCTTCCAGCAGATGCTTCAGGCCATCGGCCTGCAACAGCCGCCCAACGCCCTGGCCCGCTCGGCCGAGGAAGCCGCGATCAAGGCCGAGGAAGTCGGCTATCCGGTCGTCCTGCGCCCCTCCTACGTCCTGGGCGGCCGCGGCATGATGATCGTCCACGATCGCGAGGGTCTGGACCGCTACGTCGGCGAGGCCATGCGCGTCTCGGGCGACGATCCCGTGCTGATCGACCACTATCTGAACCGCGCCACCGAGGTGGACGTCGACGCCCTGTGCGACGACGAAACCGTCTTCGTCGCCGGCGTTCTGGAGCATATCGAGGAAGCCGGCGTCCACTCGGGCGACAGCGCCTGCTCCATGCCGCCCTTCTCCCTGCGCCCCGAAACGGTGGCCGAGCTGAAGCGCCAGACTACCGCCATGGCCAAGGCCCTGAAGGTGCGCGGCCTGATGAACGTGCAGTTCGCCATCGAAGAGCCGCACAGCGAGAACCCGCGCATCTTCGTGCTGGAAGTGAACCCGCGCGCCAGCCGCACGGCGCCCTTCGTCGCCAAGACCATCGGCCAGCCGGTCGCCGCCATCGCCGCCAAGGTCATGGCCGGGGTTCCGCTGTCGTCCTTCGGTCTGGTCGACAAGCAACTGGACCACATCGCGGTCAAGGAAGCCGTCTTCCCCTTCGCCCGCTTCGCCGGGGTCGACACCATCCTGGGCCCGGAAATGCGCTCGACCGGCGAGGTCATGGGTCTGGACTGGAAGCGCGAGGGCGAGGCCGATCTGGCCCCCGCCTTCGCCCGCGCCTTCGCCAAGTCCCAGACCGGCGGCGGCACCATCCTGCCGACCGAAGGCACGGCCTTCGTCTCGGTGCGCGACGCCGACAAGCCCTTCATCGTCGAGGCGGTAAAGACCCTGCTGGCGCAGGGCTTCTCCGTCATCGCCACCGGCGGCACCCACAGCTACCTGACCGAACAGGGCCTTGAGGTCGGTCTGGTCAAGAAGGTGCTGGAAGGCCGTCCGAACATCGTCGACGCCATGAAGAACGGCGAGGTCCAGCTGGTCTTCAACACCACGGACGGCAAGCAGGCCCTGGCCGACAGCTTCTCGATCCGCCGCACGGCGCTGATGATGAAGATCCCCTACTACACCACGGCGTCCGGCTCGCTGGCCGCCGCGCAGGGCATCGCCGCCGTCCGCCACGGCGAAATGGATGTCCGCCCGATCCAGAGCTACAACTGAGATCAGGCCCAGACCTGAAGAAAGGCCCCCGACGAGCGATCGTCGGGGGCTTTTTCGTGGGACCGGCCCATCAAGCCCCAGGATGACGGCGGATAAATGCACGCCTTATCCGGTTGCCCCATCCCCTCCAGCGGCTAAGGTCGCGCCTGACACCGGAGGGGACACCACCATGAAGAAGACCGCGCTCACCGCCATTCTGGCCGCCGTTCTGGCCGCCGGTTCCGCGCCCGCCATCGCCCAGAACGCGAACGACGCCGCTGCGCTGAAGGCCGCCGTCAAGGCGGACTACGACGCCAACCTCGGCGCCCTGTTCGACCATTTCCACCGCAACCCCGAACTGTCGGGCCTTGAGGTCCAGACCTCGGCCCGCATGGCGGAGGAACTGCGCGCTCTGGGCTATGATGTCACCACCGGCGTCGGCGGCACCGGCGTGGTCGCCGTCCTGCGCAACGGCCCTGGACCCACGGTGATGATCCGCGCCGACATGGACGGCCTGCCGGTCGAGGAGCAGTCGGGCCTGGCCAACGCCTCCACCGCCCGCCAGGTCGACACCGACGGCGTCGAAAAACCCGTCATGCACGCCTGCGGCCACGACGTGCACATCACCGCCCTGGTCGGCACGGCGCGCCAGATGCAGGCGCGCAAGGCCAACTGGTCGGGCACCCTGGTCCTGATCGCCCAACCGGCCGAGGAACGCATCTTCGGCGCCCGCGCCATGGTGCAGGACGGCCTCTATTCGCGCTTCCCCAAGCCGGACTACGCCCTGGCCTTCCACGTCTCGTCCGACACGCCAACGGGCCGGATCGGCGTGCCACTTGGCATCACCTCCTCCAGTTCGGACAGCGTGGACATCGCCGTCCACGGCGTCGCCACCCACGGCGCCTCGCCGCACCTGGGGGTCGATCCGATCCTGGTCGCCTCGCACATCGTGGTCGCGCTGCAATCCCTGCGCAGCCGCGAGACCAGCCCGCTGGAGGGCGCCGTGGTCACGGTCGGCGCCATCAAGGGCGGCATCAAACACAACATCATCTCCGACCGCGTCGACATGCAGTTGACCGTCCGCTCGGACAGCCCCGAGGTTCGCGCCAAGCTGCTGGACGGCATCGACCGCATCTCGGCGAACACCGCCCGCGCCCTGGGCGTGCCCGAGGACAAGCTACCGACCGTCGTGCGGTCGCCGCTGGAAAACACCCCGCCCACCATCAATGACGCCGAGACGGCCGCCCGCGTCCGCGAAGCCCTGACCGCCGGTCTGGGCGACGACGTGCTGATCGACAATCCGCGCACCGGCATGGGCGCCGAGGACTTCGCCGAGTTCGTCACGCCCGAACTCGGGGTGAAGGGCGTCTATTTCCGCGTCGGCGGCACGCCGCCCGACCAGGTCAAGGGCGCGGCCGGTCACCACTCGGGCCTGTTCCGCATCACGCCGGAGCCCGCCGTCACCCTGGGCGTCGAAGGTTCGGTGCTGGCCGCCGAGGCCCTGATGCCGAAACGGTAAAGGCTGTTGAACCGGGCGGCGTCCTGGTCGTTGAGGAAGGAACATTCCCTTTCCGTCTGGAGACGCCGCCCATGTTCCTGCCTACTCTGCCTACCCTCGTAAGCAGTCTGCTGTTGTCGCGTCGCGGCCGCGCGATGATGGGCCGCCACATGGGCAAGATCGCTCTGGCGGGCATAGCCTGGCAGTTGTGGAAGCACCGTCGCGGCGCCGCCGAAGACGCGCCTGCGGTCAAGGCTGCGCCGCCGCAGCGTCGTAGATCACGCGGGCGCGCACGCTGAGCTCGGCCGCAACTCGGCGGTTTGTGAGGCGTTAACACCTTCATGCGCCTGTCCGTAATCCAAGTGATCGCGGCCCTGTTTTCGGCCGTCTGTTTCGTCATCGCCTTTATCGCGGCAGGCGTCGCTGTCGTATCCGGCGCCTTCATGCTGATGGCGCTTGCGGCGCTGGGCTTTATCGCCTGGACCGCCCTGCGCCGCGCCTTCGGCAGGGATCGCCTGCCAGGACCGCCGTCCAGCGAATGAAGGGCGGGCGAATGAAATGCTGGCGACCTGCGCCTTGCGCTGTTCCGCCGCGACGAACAACGTCCAGCGACCTGCCTGCCCCATCTTGAGTTTGAGCGCTGGGCGCCCTACCTTCTTTGGCCGGTCACGCGACGCCCCCGTGGCCGCGGTGCACCGAACCGTCTCTCATCTGTCTTCGGGCGTAGCAAGAAACTCACGACACAAATGGAAAAAGTGCCGATGACGGCCGAGGGTTATCGCGCCCTCGACGATCAACTCAAGCAATTGAAGTCGGTGGAACGACCCAGCGTGATCGCCGCCATCGCGGAAGCCCGCGAGCATGGCGATCTGTCTGAAAACGCCGAATACCACGCCGCCAAGGAGCGCCAGGGCTGGATCGAAGGCTCGATCGCCGAGATCGAGGACAAGCTGTCCCGCGCCCAGGTGATCGACGTGTCCAAACTGTCCGGCGACCAGGTCAAGTTCGGCGCCACCGTCACCTTCGTGGACGAGGACACCGAGGAAGAAGGCGTCTATCAGATCGTCGGCGAACACGAGGCCGACGTGAAGCTGGGCAAGATCTCCATCGCCTCGCCGATCGCCCGCGCCCTGATCTCCAAGGAGGTCGGCGACGTGGTCGAGGTCAACACGCCCGGCGGCGTGAAGGCCTATGAAATCCTCAAGGTCGAGTGGAAGTAACCTCCGCCGACATCGAGGCTGAAGGCAGGGCGCGCGGCATGGCCGCGCGCCCTCTTTCCATCTGGGTCGTCTCCGACGGCCGGACCGGCATCCAGAACCAGGCTCTGGGGCTGGCCGAGGCCATCGCCCGCCTGACCCCCGCCGAGATCAAGATCAAGCAGGTCCGCTGGCGCCCCGCCTTCGACCGGCTCCCCTCGGCCCTGAAGTCGCCCGCCATGCTGGCGCCGGGTTCTTTCGATCCGCGCAGCGTCGCGGAATGGCCCGACCTGTGGATCGCCACGGGCCGCGCCAGCCTGCCCCTGTCGGCGCGCGTGCGCGACTGGAGCGGCGGCAAGACCTTCGTCGTCCAGACCCAGGATCCGCGCTGGCGCAACGACCGCTATGATCTGATCGTCGCCCCTGCCCATGACGACCTCAGCGGCCCCAACGTCCTGTCGATCACCGGCAGCCCCCACCGCATCACGCGCGAAAGACTGGCCGAGGCGGCGCCCGCCTTCGCCGCGCGCATCGCCCCCCTGCCCCATCCACGCGTGGCGGTGATGGTGGGCGGCGCCTCCGCCGCCTTCGACCTGCCGCCCGACCACGCCGCCGATCTGGCCCAGCGCATCGCCGAGGCTGTCACCGCCGCAAACGGCTCCCTGCTGCTGACCTATTCGCGTCGCACGCCCGAAGCCGCAAAGGCGGTGATGAGCGACCGGCTGTCGGCCCTGCCAGGCTGGATCTGGGACGGCAAGGGCGACAACCCCCTGTTCGCCATGCTGGACGCCGCCGACCACATCCTCGTCACCGAGGACAGCGCCAATATGGCCGCCGAGGCCGCCTCAACCGGCAAGCCGGTCCACGTCCTGCCGATGATCGCGAAGAAGGCGCCGGGCAAGTTCGCCCGCCTGCACGCCGACCTTCAGGCGCGCCGCGCCGCCCGCCCCTTCGACGGCGCGCTGACGCCGTGGACCTATGCGCCATTGAACGAGACCGAACGCGCCGCCCGCGCCGTTCTGGCGGCCCTCAAACCCCGCTGAAATCGGCCCCCGCCCCGCAAGGGTGGCGAAACGTCCTCGCCGTCCCCATATGTCGGGATCAAGGAAAAATACGGCCCCCAATCCGACGGCGGAAACGCTGATCGGATAGCTGCGCCTTGAACTTTGACGCTCTTTTTTCACGGAAAGGACGCTCCGAATTGATCGTAGAAAACTTCATCCGCCTCTACGCCCACGACTTCAGCCAGATGGCTGGCCGCGCCGAGATGGGACAGGATGTTGATGATGCTCTGGCCCGGCGGCTGCGTGACGCCGACAACCACGCCCAGGTGATGGACCAGCGCAAGGGCAAGGGACACCTGACCGCCCTGGTCGCCCGCATCCGCGAAGAGGCCTCCGTCTTCAACGGCCGCGTCATGCGCAACGGCGCCGACCCTGCCGAAGCGGCCGCACGACGTGAGGCGTTTCTGTCCGACGTCGCCGACACCCTGGAAAACCTGCGCGCCGCCCGCAAGGCTGAGGGCCAGCAGGCTCACGCCTGACGCCAATCGGCGCAGCAGGTCGTGAAATGTCGCATCGGCATCGCGCTTAAGAGAATCAGCGCCTAAATAGGCGCCATGACCCAAGCTCGTACCGTCCGTGTCGCCATCATCGGTTCCGGCCCCGCCGGCTGGACCGCCGCCATCTACGCCGCCCGCGCCTCGCTGAACCCGGTGATGATCGCCGGGCTTCAGCCTGGCGGCCAGCTCACCATCACCACGGACGTCGAGAACTACCCCGGCTTCGCCGAGACCATTCAGGGCCCCTGGCTGATGCAGCAGATGCAGGCCCAGGCTGAACATGTCGGCACGGAAGTCCTGCATGACATCGTGACCCAGGCCGACCTGTCCCAGCGCCCCTTCCGCCTGACGCTCGATTCAGGCGCTGAAATCCTGGCCGAGACGGTCATCATCTCCACCGGCGCCCAGGCCAAATGGCTGGGGCTGGAATCAGAGGCCGCCTATCAGGGCTTCGGCGTCTCGGCCTGCGCCACCTGCGACGGCTTCTTCTATCGCGGCAAGCAGGTCGTGGTGGTCGGCGGCGGCAACACCGCCGTCGAGGAAGCCCTGTTCCTGACCAACTTCGCCGAGACCGTCACCGTGGTTCACCGCCGCGACGAGTTCCGCGCCGAGAAGATCCTGCAGGACCGCCTGTTCGCCCATCCCAAGATCAGGGTCGTCTGGGACGTGGCCGTCGAGGAAGTCGTCGGCGTCGTCGACGGCCTGGCCCGCAACGTCACCGGCGTGCGCCTGAAGAACGTCAAGACCGGCGAGATCAGCGAAATTGCCGCCGACGGCGTCTTCATCGCCATCGGCCACGCCCCCTCGTCCGAACTGTTCAAGGGCCAGTTGGAGACCAACTCCGGGGGCTATCTGCGGGTCAAGCCGGGCACGGCCGCGACCGCCATCGAGGGCGTCTGGGCCGCCGGCGACGTCACCGACGACGTCTATCGTCAGGCCGTGACCGCGGCGGGCATGGGCTGCATGGCCGCTCTCGAAGCCGCCCGCTTCCTCGCCGAAGAAGACCACAAGGCCGCCCACCACCCCATCAGCCACAAGGAAGCCGAGAAGCTGGGAGCCTGGTGAACCTCGGCCGCCCCGGCGGCCGACCCTTCCCGCCTCGAAGGCGGCGGTTCGCGATCAGGGCCGCCGCTTGATCGTCCAATCTCCTTCGCGCGGTCCCGGCGTCGCCATCCACTCCGGCTTCAGCGTCAGGGTCCAGCCGTCCCCCGTCATGCCGTCCGGCGTCGCGCTCGCTTCGGCAAGGGCCACGGACAGGCGCGACCAATCGCTCGACAGAAGGGCGCCGCCCTTCTCGACCTCCAGCACGCCCCAGTCCGTTGCGGCGCGAATGACGCCATAGACCGATCCTTCCGGCGGCAGAGGGGTCACCTGATTGGGATCAAAGCTGAAGCTGGCGCCGGATACTGGCGTCGTCAGGACGGAACCGTCCACCAGTCCGGCCCTCAGGGCGGCGACGCGCGCCGCCTGTTCGCGCGCCCTTGCCGTTTCCTCGGCCTCGATCTGCGCCGCCCCGTATCGGGCCCCGCGTTCCGCGAAGACCTCTTCATCGGCGACGACCTGCAGCTCCAGCGCGCGCGCCAGCATCCGCCCCAGTCCCTGGCGGCGATCCCAGTCCGCCTTCCAGCCCGGCGCAGCCTCATCCAGAAGGACGCCATAGGCGGGCCGGTGTAATAGGCGAAGGATCGAGCGTACGCGCGCACCCGGTCGCCCCTGGCCAGGTGGGCGGCGAGGCGGGACGTCATCTGATCATCGCGCGACAACAGGCGGCCGGTGTATTCGGCGACGCCCTCGTTCCGCTCCATGGCGTCCTCGGCGGCCTGCGCCTCCGGGAACCGGGCGTGCCGCCAGGCCCGAAGGGCCAGCGCGTCCTCGACCGCCCGACGGCGCTCAACCGTCTCGACCGCCGCGAGCGCCGCCGACAGGGCCCGCAACTCCAGACGCAAAGACAACCGCCCCGCCTCGGTCTCCAGTTGAGGCTGGTCGGCGTGGATCGCCTTCAGACCGATCTGGTCCTGGATGCGATGCCAGGCCTCGTGCATCAGCAGGATGGACCGCGCCGTCTCATCCTCCGGCAGCGGCGCCATCAGCATGGTCCAGACCCGACCGTTCCAGCGCACCGCCGTATTGGCGATGGGCACGGAGTCCGGCAGTCGCCCTGTGAAGAACGCGCCTTCCCGCTCCAGGGGCGCATCGACGCCGTCCGCATTGGCGATGAAGTCGCGCGTCGCCGGATCGGCGATCAGGATCGGCCCGCACAGCGACACGCCCCATGCCCGACCGCCGTCCGCGTCGCACAAGGCCTGGGCCTGTCCGAAGACCGTCGTGGCCGAGGCGGCGTCCAGTCGCGCCTGCGCCAGGGCGGCCTCCGCCGAAAACAGGACCAGCCCCATGGCCAGGCCGAGCCGCCCGCCCCCGAAACGCAACGCCATGACTTCCCCTTCCGAACACCAGCCCCCGCACTCCCTCCAGCGCAGGCTCCCCAAATATGGTGAAGCTCGAAGCGACGATAGTATGGCCGGAAGCGGGCTGAATAGGGCGATCGTCCCGCCCTCACCCCTGAGGCTTGCCGACCTCTTCGACAACCATGGGCGTGACGCCGGCGGGCGGCGGGGCGGTCACGGTGGGGACGGCGCCGCTTTCCAAGGCCTTCAGCCGCTCGTTGATGGCGGCGATTTCTTCCTTGCTGGCCTGACGACGGCCGCCCAGGCTGGCGATGCCGACGACGCGGGTCTGGCCCTCGATCTCAACCGTGCGCAGTTCGCCCGACCTGGCGCCCTCCAGCGCCGCTTCCACACTGTCGGCGGCCGTCGCCAGCAGGACGCGCGGTTTGGCGAAGCGGGCCTCGTCGATCGACGGCTCTCGGCCCGCGTATGCATTGACGAAGGCGGCCGTATCACCGGCCGCGCCCTTCCAGCGATAGAAGATGTGCGCCCCGACCTGGGTGATCTTGGCCAGGGTCGGCGACCACCAGGGGTGGACGTAGTCGGCGTGGTAGTGGGTGGCCGTGCCCACGCGTTCGGCCACATGACCGTTCAGGGCGCGCGCCGCGACCCGCTCGGCCCGGTCCCAGGCCCAGCGCACCGGACCGCGCGCCAGGGAGCCGTCACAGGTGAAACTGAACTGGCAGCCCGTGGTCCGCTCGGCGCCCTGATAGACGACGCCGCAGACGCTGGCGGGATAGTTGGGATCGCGCACCCGGTTCAGCACGACCTGGGCCACGCCCTCCTGCCCCTCGGTCGGCTCCAGCGCCGCCTCGTAATAGACGGCCTGGGTCAGGCAGCGCAGGGCGCGCTGGCGCGACGCCTCGTCCGCCGGGCGGAAGACGAAGGGCAGCGCGGGCTGAAGCGCGCCGAAGGCGTTGGGCATGGCGGCGTTCAACTGCTGGGCGGCGACGCCGGCCACGCCCTGATCCAGACTGGGCTTGCCGCCGAGCGTCAGACTCTCCCAACCCGGCGTCAGGCCGTAAAGTTCAGGCAGCCCCAGAGCCGGGTCGTGACGACGCGCCACAGCCAGTTGGCCCGCGTCCATCCGCGCCATCACCGCCGCCAGGCCGTTCGGACCGAGATCCCCGCCGGTGGCGCGCGCCACCGCCTCGGCCGTCCGGTCGATGTCGGGGCGCGGCGTCGAACTGGCGGACATGGCCACGCCCATCGCCGCCAGGGTGACGGCCATGGCGGCGGGCGCCGCAGCCAGGGCGCGGCGTCCGGTCGTCTTCAGCGGCGTGAGGCGGCCCAGGGTCATGCGACGTCCGTATAGCGACGCCTGACGGCGCCGGAAACCGGCGATCTGCATGACCGCCCAATCCGGCGCTTTTCAGACGCCAAGATTACCGTTGCGTGAGATGGAACGGTAATCCCGCCGGCCCTTATCGCTCGCCGAGGCTCGAGCGCAGCATCCAGGCCGCCTTTTCGTGCGCGGCCAGACGCACCGTCATCAGGTCGACCGAGGCCTCGTCACCGACCTCATCGGCGGCGTCCAAAGCCGCGCGGGCGGTGGCGATGACGACGCCGTGGTCCTTGATCAGCTCCTTGAGCATGGCTGCGGAATCCTTCTCAGGATCGCCGTCCTTGATCGAGGTGAGATTGGCGAAGGCCGAAGCGCTCTGCGGCGCCAGTTCGCCCAGGGCGCGGATACGCTCGGCGATCTCGTCCAGCGCGGCCCAGATTTCGCGGTACTGTTCTTCCAGCAGATTGTGCAGGCTGAAGAACTCCGGCCCGCGCACGTTCCAGTGGTAGCCGTGCGTCTTCAGATAGAGGGCGTAGCTGTCGGCCAGAGCCTTGGACAGTTCGCGCGCGACGTCAGCGCGTTCCTTGGGCTTCAGACCGGTGTCGATGGCGTTCATGACGGCTCCTGTTGGCATTGCTGGGGAAGATCAGCCTTGCAGTTAGGTCGTCTGGCCTGCGTTCCAAGGGGCCGGCGACATCACTTCGCAGGAATCTTCGCCCCTCTAACGTCAGACCGGCATGAGCGTTGCCGCGCA
The DNA here is from genome assembly GCF_003576505.1 of Brevundimonas sp. LPMIX5. Lineage (NCBI taxonomy): Bacteria > Pseudomonadati > Pseudomonadota > Alphaproteobacteria > Caulobacterales > Caulobacteraceae > Brevundimonas > Brevundimonas sp. LPMIX5. Next base: position 295,944 of record NZ_QWTZ01000004.1, on the reverse strand, counting down.
CATGAAACCCTTCGATTTCAGCGATCACGGATTTTCTATTTCAGAAACAGACGTTTTTTATGAGAGCGTCACACGTCGCCAATCAGCGGAGTTTTATCATGGCTCGTTCGATCAAGACTATTGCGTGTGTGGCAGCCGTCATAAGCGCAGCTCTATCCACCGCAGCACTCGCCACGCCGTGGTCTGAACCCCTTTACGATTACATCTATTTCAGCGACGCAACCAAGACCGTTCAGGTCGGCTATCAGGCGGGCGTCTGCTACAACGGCTATGCTGGAGTGGCCGAGCATGCTGTGGGAACGGTGACGTCCCATTACGTGCTCGTTCGAACCGGCACCTGCACCAGCAACGGCGCCATCTATCAGTGAGCCGCGCGTAAACGCCCCGGCCCGAGCCGGGGCGTCTTCAAACCTAGCGCTTGCGCGCCTTGCGGGCGGCGTAGCGGGCGTCGCGAGCGGCCTTCTGCTCTTCCTTGGTCAACTGCTTGCGCTCCTTGCGGGCGGCGCGCTTGGCGGCGTCGACCTCTTCCTGGGCGGCCATCTCGGCGGCCAGGCGGGCGGCGTCCTTCTCGGCCTTCTCACGGCGCAGCTCGGCCTTGGCCAGTTCGTGCTGCTGGCGGATCGCCTCCTTCTCGGCGGCGCGCTTGGCGGCCAGCTTCTCGAACTCGGGGTCCTGAACCGTCGGCTTCGGCTTGAACCGGGCCAGCAGGGCTTGTTTGGCGTCTTTCTGGGCGGACAGGCGGTCGTTGAAGCCGGTGTTCTTGAGGTCGCGCATGCTGAGAGGCGGGTGTCCTTGATAGGGGATGGAAACGGCGAATAGGGCCGATCGCCGAAGCGACGGCCGCAAGACGGGGCGCAAAGCGCGTTTCGGCACGCTCGGCCCGGCGGGAGGGCAAAGCCGAATTTCGCGCCGAAATCAAGCTCTACAGCCCGATTTCATAGGATTTAGCGGCGACTGACGCCCTCCGACCGCGTTTCGCGGTCAAAGAGACGCGTCGTTACTGCGGCTTTTGAGCGTGGCCGACCGCAGCGCCCGCGGCGCCGCCAACGGCCGCTCCAACCGGGCCGCCGACCACGGCCCCAGCGACGGCTCCGGTCGCCGCCTTCTGTTCGACCGTGTGGCCGCAGCCCGACAGGGCCAGGGCTCCGGCGCCGGCCAGCGTCAGAACGAGCAGGCGGGAAGCGATGCGGGTCATGGGGTCAACTCCTTGAAATAGCTCAGCTTGGAACGCGGAAATTACCGACTGGTTCCCATCTGAGGCACGACTCAGGCATCCAAGATGTCACACCCCCGCCAATAGCTTATTCATGCCCGCGCCTCGCACCGCACAATCTTTGTTCAACAGAACAATACGGTATTCCCAAGAATGTCTCAGGCGCAATTTCGTCATGATTTGAAACAACAAAAATAATGACTTTCCGGCAATTTCCCTATGCTGAAGAAATTACAATTCTAGCGAATCAGTCACATTGAGGCCATAAATCAATGGATAAAGGCCCGCCTTCGAGGGCCGGCGTTCAGTCGGCGTTCACCCGACCCGCTTGAAGCGCGACGCGTCCTTGTCGCCAGGGTTCGGGAACTACGGGGGCGGCATCCTCGCCCTGTTGTACAGGACTACGCCTTTGTCTTTCTCCTCGCAGACGCGCGCGCTGATGCACGCCGCCCGCTCATTCCGCCTGCGCCCGACGACGGCTGCGGCGGCGTTCGGCGGCGTGGTCGGCCTCGCAGTCGGAGGGGCCTATCTGGGCGGCCTGGCCGCCCAGGCCTCGACCGTGCGCAGTCAGGCCGAGCGCCTGCAGGGCGCCTATACCCAGGAAGCCCTGGCCGAAGCGGCCGGCGGCCTGGACGCCAGCGCCCTGGCCATCGCCCACCGCCACGATCCCTATTCCGTCGCCGGGTCCGCCCAGCGAGACCGCCAGGCCGAACTGCTGACCGCCCGGCTGGAGCAGCTTCAGGGCCAGGACGGCCTGCGCCGCGCCAACCTGCAGGCCGCTGGCGCGACCAAGATTTCCGCCGCCCGTCCCTTCCGCCTCGACGGCGCCCTGGACCAGTCGCGCGACCTCGAATGCCTGACCCAGGCCGTCTATTATGAAGCGCGCGGCGAGGGCCGCGACGGTATGAAGGCCGTGGCCCAGGTGGTGCTGAACCGCGCCCGCCACCCCGCCTTTCCCAAGACCGTCTGCGCCGTCGTCTATCAGGGCGCCAACCGAGGCTCAGGCTGCCAGTTCAGCTTCACCTGCAACGGCGCCATGCGCGGCGCCGTCAACCGCAGCGCCTGGAACCGCGCCCGCGAAGTCGCGACCAAGGCCCTGTCCGGCCAGGTGTTCAGCGCCGTCGGCAACGCCACCCACTTCCACACCACCGCCGTCTCGCCGTCGTGGCGCAACAATCTGATCCGCGTAAATCAGGTCGGCGACCATCTTTTCTATCGCTTCGGCGGTCGTTCGGGCGCCAGTCAGGCCTTCGCCTATAATCCGCGCCCCTCGGGCCCGGTCGAGCAGGCCCCGCGACTGGTTCAGGCCAGCCTCGACCCCGTCGAGGCCGCGCGCAACGTATCGGGCGCGATCGCCTATACCGCCGTACTGGCGCGCGAAGCCGCCGTCGCCGGCGACAAGGCCCCGGCCGCCGCTCCCCCGGCTGCGGCCCCTGCGGCCGCCGCGCCGCGCACCACGGCCTCGCGCGGCGCCGAGCCCCAGCCTGTGACGATCAAGACCGCCGCCTTGACCCCGGCCGCTTCGACGGTTGCGGCGGGCGGAGCCTGACCGGCGTCACGCCTCGTCCAGGCCGATATCCAGTTGCATCACCGAATGGGTCAAGGCTCCCACGGAGATGACGTCCACGCCGGTCGCGGCGATGCCTGCGACCGTGCTCAGGTTCACCCCTCCCGACGCCTCCAGCACCACTGATCCGAAGGCGCTGTCTCGCACGCGCCGAACCGCCTCGGCCATGTCGTCCAGGCTGAAGTTGTCCAGCATGATGACGTCCGGCCGCTCAGGCAGGACCTCGTCCAGTTGATCCAGACCGTCGACCTCGACCTCGACCTTCATCAGGTGGGGTGCAAAGGCCCTGGCCCGGCGAACCGCCTCGCCCGCCCCGCCGCAGACGGCGACGTGGTTGTCCTTGATCAGGACGGCGTCATCCAGCCCGAAGCGATGGTTCAGCCCGCCGCCGCAGGCGACCGCGTGCTTCTCCAGCGCCCGTAGCCCCGGCGTGGTCTTGCGGGTGTCGGCGATGCGCGCCCTGGTCCCCTCGACCGCCCGCACATAGGTCCGCGTCAGGGTGGCGATTCCGCACATCCGGCCTAGCAGGTTCAGCGCCGTCCGCTCGGCCGACAGCAGGGCGCGGGCGTTCGCCTCGACCGCGATCAGCACAGCTCCGGCCTCGAACGCCTCGCCGTCGGCGACCGTCACCGTCACCGTCGCCAGCGGGTCCAGCGCGTGGACGGCGATCCGCACCACCGCACCGCCCGCCATCACCCCGGCCTGACGCGCGCAGAAGACGGCGCTGAAGCGGGCGTCCTCGGGGATGCAGGCCTGCGCCGTCACATCGCCCGTTCGCCCCAGATCCTCGGCCAGCGCCAGGCGCACTACGGGCTCAATCAACAGGTCCGGCAGGGTTCGGGTCACGGAAACGTCCTTCATCATTCAGATCACGGCCGCCAGGGCGGCGAGCGTCGCCGCCCTGGCCTCTTCGTCGCGCGTGGGCGTCGTCGCCGCGCGCATCCGCGTGTGCTCGGCCCTCGGCAGGCTGTCGGGGAAGTCGCGGCGATAGTGGCCGCCCCGACTCTCGCGCCGGTTCAGCGCCCCCTCGGCGACCAGCCGCGCCGCTGTCAGACAGGCCGCCGCCGGATACGCCTTCGCCAGGTCGTCGATCAGGACCAGCAGCGCCGTCAGTCCCGCCTCGTCCCGCACCACGCCCGCATGGCGCGTCATGGCCGCGCGCAAAGCCGCCAGCGCCTCGGGCGGCAGATCCGTCATCGCCGGCGCCGCCGTCAGCGGCCGCCGCTCGGGCTGGACCTCGCCCGCCGCCGCCCGGCCCGCGCGCCGCCCGAAGGCGCCCGCCTCCAGCAGGGAGTTGGACGCCAGCCGGTTGGCCCCATGCACCCCCGTCGCCGCGCACTCGCCGATGGCGAACAGGCCGGGGACGGTCGTGCGCCCCTCGTCGTCGGCGACGATCCCGCCCATGTGATAGTGAGCCGCCGCCGCCACCGGAATGGGGCTGACACGCGGGTCCAGCCCGGCCCTCATGCAGGCGGCGAAGACGGCCGGAAACTCATGTGGAAAGGCCTCGCCCACCGCCCTGGTCGCGTCGAGGAAGGCGCCGCTTCCAGCGACCCGCGCCGCGTGCACCGCCCGCGCCACGATGTCCCTCGGCGCCAGATCGGCGTCCGGATGATCGCCCAGCAGGAAGGCGCCGTTTCCATCGACCAGCCGCGCCCCTTCGCCGCGCAGGGCCTCGGTCGCCAGCGGCGCCGGGTCCAGCCCCACGTCGATGGCTGTGGGGTGGAACTGCACGAACTCGGGGTCCAGAATCTCGGCCCCGGCCTGATACGCCAGCGCCAGCCCCTCGCCGCGCAGGGCCGACGGATTGGTCGTCGCCTCGAACAGGCCGCCGACGCCGCCGGTGGCCAGCACCACCGCTGGCGCGAACACCTCGTCCAGACGGCCCCCGCGCCGCTCGATCACCGCACCGCGCACCCGGCCGTCGACGTCCCGGATCAGGCCGCGCAGCCGCCCGTCTTCCCAGATCTCAATGGCCTTTGCCGCCCGCGCAGCGGCGACCACGGCCGACAGAATGGCCCGGCCCGCACCGTCGCCGCCCACCCGCGCCACGCGCGGCAGGCTGTGCGCCGCCTCCAGACTGACGGAAAAGCCGCCGTCGGCGTCGCGGTCGAAGGGCGCCCCCAGCGCCGCCAGCCACTCGACGGTCTCGCGACCCCGCATCGTAAGGGCGCGCGCCGCCTCGGCCTCCACCAGACCGGCGCCCGCGCCCTCGGTGTCCTTCGCGTGCAGAGCCGCGCTGTCCTGCGGCGACAGGGCCGCCGCCAACCCGCCCTGCGCCCACGCCGAGGAGCAGGCGTTCAGCAAGGGCTCGGGCGTGACCACCAGCACCCGGCCGTCCGGCCCCAGCGCCCCGGCCGCTTCCAGCGCCGCCGACAGCCCCGCCAGCCCGCCGCCGATGATCAGAGGGCCGTCATGCCGGATGCGCGCCATTCGCCTAACGGCCTCCCACGCCGAAGAAGCGCAGGCCCATCTCCAGCGCCGGTTCGACCGCCCCGCCCGTCAGCGGCAGCAGGGCGCCGATCGCCGCCGCCGCGCAGATCACGGCCGTCAGCAGATAGAGGGCCAGACTGCGCCCCGCCTCGGGCCAGCTCAACTGCCCCCACGCCGCACGCCACACGCCGCGCTTCAGATGGCCGAACACCGCCAGCCCTAGAAAGACGGCGAGGATCAGCCGCCCCGTCGACAGCCCCCACCACACCGCCAACCCGCCGACGGCGAGCAGGGCGACCTGCTCAAGCCGCGGATGCACCCGTGTCAGCACCGGCCCCAGCGCCTTGGACCCGTCCAGCGGCGGCGCAGGCAGCAGGTTCAGCAGATTGATCATGGCGATGAAGAAGGCGCCCATCAGCCATTCCGGCGACTTCATCGCCAGACCCACGGCCACGAAGGGGATCATGGCCAGCAGGCCGAACGCCGGCCCCGCCAGCGACACCAGCACCCCGTGCCATTCGCTCTTCGGCGCGCGCTGGCCCTTCGCCAGCCCGCCCAGGAAGGGGATGATGTAGATGCGCGCCGGACCCATGCCGACCCGGTTCATCGCCAGCACATGGCCGTACTCGTGCACGAACAGGCCGAACAGCACCGCCCCCGCCACGACCCAGCTGCCGGTCAGGAACCACAGGAAACCCGCCATCAGCAAGGTCGAGACCACCGCCCATACGGGGTGTTGGCCCTTGTCCTCCTGCGGCGTTTCATGGCGCGCGCTGTAGCGCGGCGTCTCGCGCGCGGGCGCAGGCGCCGTCTCTTCCAGCCGCGCATCCCAGGGTCCGGCTCTGCGGCCGCCGGGGGGAAGGGTGTTGTCTGTGTCGCTCATGGGTTCGAACTGGGCGCGCGGCGACGGCCCCGCAACGGGCCGCGTCGCCGCAGGGCCATCAGATCAGCTCCACATCGACATGATGCCGCGCCTTGACCAGATCATAGCGTGCTGGCTTCGACGGCGGCGGCAGGTCGATCATCCGCTGCACCGCCAGAGCCGCCTTCTCCAGCATGTCCTCCGGCACCGTCACCTCGAACTGCATATGCAGCAGACAGTCGCGGATGTTCTCCAGCGTGATGCGCTTCATGTGCGGGCACAGGTTGCACGGGCCGACGAACTCCACCTCGGGCACGTCGCCCTTGATGTTGGAGGCCATCGAGCATTCGGTGATCAGCACCACCCGCTTCGGCCGACGCTTTTCGACATACTCCGTCATGGCCGCGGTCGACCCGGCGAAGTCGGCCGCACGCAGGATCTCTTCGGGGCATTCGGGGTGGGCCAGCACCTCGGCGTCCGGCCAGGCGTCGCGCATGTCGGCGATGTCCTGCGTCGTGAAGCGCTTGTGCACCTCGCAGTGGCCCGCCCAGGCGATGATGCCCACCGTCGTCTGGGCCGCCACGTTGCGCGCCAGATATTCGTCCGGGATCAGGATGACCTTATCGACGCCCCACTCCTTCGCCGCCCATTCGACGACCTGAACGGCGTTGGCGCTGGTGCAGCAGATGTCCGTCTCGGCCTTCACATCGGCCGTAGTGTTCACATAGGTGACGACCGGCAGGCCCGGATGCCGCTCCTTGATCAGCCGCACGTCCGCCCCCGTGATCGAGGAGGCCAGCGAACAGCCCGCGCGCAGGTCGGGGATCAGCACCGTCTTGTCCGGCGACAGGATCTTGGACGTCTCGGCCATGAAGTGAACGCCCGCCTGAACGATCACCTTGGCCCTGGACCGCGCAGCCTCCTTGGCCAGCCCCAGGCTGTCGCCGACATAGTCGCCCACGCCGTGGAAAATCTCGGGCGTCATATAGTTGTGGGCCAGGATGACCGCGTCGCGCTCGCGTTTCAGCCGGTTGATCTCGCTGATCAGCCGCGCCTGTTCGGGCCATTCCAGCGGCGTGACGTGGTCCTTGACCTTGTCCCACACCGAGGCGGTTTCTTCCGCCAGTTCCTTCGACAGACCGAAAGCGCCGTCCGCCATCGTCCCTACTCCCTCAACGGCCATCTGCGCGGCCCCGACTTATGCTCAGACTTAGCATAAGCAGGCGTAATGTAGGCCGTTCCGCACACGGCGCAAGGGAAATCGCCTCAGTCCTCGAGGGTGAACAGGGCGTGCAGCGGTACGCCCAGCGCCTGCGCCAGCGTCAGGGCCACCAGCACCGACGGGGTGAAGACCCCGTTCTCCACCGTGTTCACCGTCTTGCGCGACAGCCCGGCGCGGTCGGCCAGTTCCTGCTGCGTAAGACCCGCCGCCGTGCGCGCGGCCTTCAGCTTCACGACCAGTCGCGGATCAGCCACCGGCGGCCCGCCGGTCCAACTGCCAGTAACGCAGCCCCGCCGCCGAGGCCGTGACGAACATCAGCCCCGGCATGGCCGCCACCGCTGCCTGCGGCTTCCAAAGGCCGAGGGCGAAGACCACAACCATCCCCGCCAGAGCCACGCCCAAAGCCAGACTCAGCGCCGAACGCCGGAATGACAGAGTGAGTTCGTCCTCCAGCAACCGCTTCATCTTTCTGTCGCCGGGATTGTCGAGGCCCGCCACCACCAAGAGAATCGCCACGGCGCACAAAGGTCCCAGCCCCACCATCATCCAGTGCAGGGCTTCAGCCTGACGCCCGGCGATCGCCCAGGCGGCCTCGATGCTTTTCCAGGTCGGAAACAGAATGAGCAAAGGCGCATAGGCGCCCCAATAGGCCCGCTGGCTTTGCAGACTATCGCGATAACCGCCCCTGGCGTTCTCGACCCGGATGGTGTCGCCGTCAGGCAGGAAACGTCCCGCCAGAGAAAAGGAGGCTATGACGGCGCCCAGCCCCGCAAGGGCGAGCACGACTCCGACGAGCGCCATCCAGCCTTCGCCGCTCTTCGCAATGCCAACGCCCAGCACGCCCGCCGTCGCGCCAACCCCGCCGAGCGCCGCCACCATCTGCAAGCGCCGCACCCGACGCCGCTCTTTCGCCTTGGCTTGTTTCAGATCGTCGTCCATCGGCGCTTCCTGTGATACCTACAGGTTACATATCACCTATGGGTTACATGACAAACGCAATCGCCATCGCTGACATTCCGAACAGGCGACGAAACGACCTACAGGTCGCGCATCTGCTTTTGCGCCGCGCTGAAATACTGCCAGCCGGTCCACAGGGTGACGATCGCGGCCAGCCAGATCAGGGCGTCCGAAAACAGCTGGAAGTGCGGCAGATAGTCGAACGGCAGACCCCAGCCGTCCCAGTTGCGGGCGAACAGCTGGCAGCCCAGGGCCACCATCTGCAGCGTCGTCTTCCACTTGGCGGCCAGGGTGACGGGCAGCTTGATGCGCCCGGCCATCGTCTCACGCAGGGCAGAGACGGCGAATTCACGGAACAGGATCAGGCCGCAGGGAATGATGATCTGCTGCACCGAGCCGCTGGTCAGGACGCCCAGCACGGCGCCGGTGACCAGTATCTTGTCGGCGATGGGGTCCAGGATGGCGCCCCAGCGCGTCTCCGCTTTCCAGCGGCGGGCCAGATAACCGTCGATCCAGTCCGTCGAGGCGGCGATGACGAAGATCCAGAACCCCGTCCGGTACATGGCGAACTGGTCGTCCGGGCTCAGCCAGGCCGAGACGAAGGGGAAGCCGCTGGTCGCCCCCGCCAGCAGCAGGAACATGACGATCCCCGCCGCCAGTCGCAGGCTGGTCAGGATGTTGGGGATGGCTTTGTAGGCAGGGGCCATGACGTCTTCCGTTGCAACACGCCGGGTGTGCCACGGTTCGCGGCCAGAGGCGAGGGTGGCGTCAGTCCAGCCGCTCGAACCGTCCCGGCCCCGTCAGCTTGGACAGAATGCCCAGCGCGATGCCGAAATGCAGGCCGCTGAGCTTCAGTTCGCCCGCCGCCTCCTTCTGCGCGATCCAGGGGAAGGTGCGCAGGTTGTCCAGCGACAGGCGCACGACGGCCTCCTCGGCGGCGCATTCGACCTGTTCGGCGGGCAGGGTCTCGACAGCGCGGCGCACGCTGGGGGCGGCCTGCTCGACCCAGGGGGCGACGAAGTCCTGACAGTTGGCGGGGGCGCCGTTCAGCATGGCGTTCACCCCGCCGCATGAGGCGTGGCCCATGACGACGATGTGCCGGACCTTCAGAACATTGACGCCGAACTCCAGCGCCGCCGAGACGCCGTGCAGCTTGCCGTCCGGCTCATAAGGCGGGACCAGATTGGCGACGTTGCGCACGACGAACAGCTCGCCCGGCGCCGTGTCGAAGATCAGGGCCGGATCGGCGCGGCTGTCGGAGCAAGCCACGACCAGGGTGTGCGGCTTCTGGCCGTTGGCGGCCAGGGCCTCGTATTCGGCGTGTTCGGACGGCCACCTGTTCGCGCGGAAGCGATGGTAGCCCTTGGTCAGTTCGGCGATCATGAGATCGTTCCTAGACCCGCGACGCTTGGTCGCTCAACCCGGAATCTTCGTCTCTCATGACTTGTGAAAGAAGCCGTGGATGCGCTCGGCCAGGGCCTGGCTGACGCCATCCACCTTGGCCAGATCGGCGACCGAGGCGCGGCTGACGCCCTTGGCCGAGCCGAAGGCGTGCAGCAGGGCCTTCTTGCGCCCCGGCCCGACGCCGTCGATCTCATCCAGCGGATTCTTCTTGATGTCCATCGAGCGGCGCTTGGCGTGGGCGCCGTTGGCGAAACGGTGCGCCTCGTCCCGCAGCCGTTGCAGATAGTAGAGCGCGGGGCTTTTCAGCGGCAGCATGAAGGGCGCCTTGCCAGGCATGAAGAACTTCTCCAGGCCTGCGTCGCGGTCCGGACCCTTGGCCACGCCGACCACGGCGATGTCGTCGACGCCCAGATCGGCCATGACGGCCAGCACCTCGGCCAGTTGGCCCGCCCCGCCGTCGATCAGCAGCAGGTCGGGGCGCTCGACCGCCTCGCCGGCTTCCTCGTCCTTCACCAGCCGTCCGAAACGGCGGCGCATGACCTCGCGCATCATGCCGTAGTCATCGCCGGGCGCCAGGTCTTCGCCCTTGATGTTGAACTTGCGGTACTGGTTCTTGCGGAAGCCCTCAGGCCCCGCGACGATCATGCCGCCGACGGCGTTGGTTCCCTGAATATGGGCGTTGTCATAGACCTCGATCCGCTCGGGCCGGGCGTCCAGGCCAAAGGCCTCGCAGACCTCGTCCAGAATCTTGGACTGGGCCGAGTTCTCGGCCAGCTTGCGGCCCAGCGCCTCGCGGGCGTTGGTCAGGGCGTGATCGACCAGACTGGCCTTGCCGCCGCGCTGGGGGCGGGCGATCTCGACCCGATGTCCGGCCTTCATGCTGAAGGCTTCCTCCAGCAGCTCCAGCTCGTGCGGGCGGACGTTGGACAGGATCAGGCGCGGAATCGGCTTGTCCTCATAAAACTGGCCCAGGAAGGCGGCGAGGATTTCCGGGTCGCTGTCGCTCTTGTCCACGCGCGGGAAATAGGCGCGCCCGCCCCAGTTCTGACCCGCGCGATAGAAGAAGACCTGGACGCAGGCCTGACCGCCCTCGGCATGCAGGGCGAAGACGTCGGCCTCGGCCACGCCGTCGGCGTTGATGCTGCTTTCCATCGAAATGGCCGACAGGGCGCGAATCCGGTCGCGCACGCGGGCGGCGGTCTCGAAGTCCAGGTCGTCCGACGCCGCCTGCATCTCCTGCGACAGACGGCCGATGACCGCGCGCGACTTGCCGCGCAGGAACTGTTCGGCCTCAGTGACCAGCTCGCCGTAGTCCTCAAGGCTGATCAGGCCGGTGCAGGGCGCCGAGCAGCGCTTGATCTGGTGCAGCATGCAGGGGCGGGTGCGGGTCTCGTAGACGCTGTCGGAACAGGACCGCAGCAGGAAGGCCTTCTGCAGCGTGTTCAGCGTGTGGTTGACCGCCCAGGTCGAGGCGAAGGGGCCAAAATAGTCGCCGGGAATGGTGTGGGCGCCACGATGCTTGCGGACCTGGGGCGCGCGGTGGTCGCGGCGGATCATCAGCTCGGCGAAGGACTTGTCGTCCCTCAGCACCACGTTGAAGCGCGGCTTCAACTTCTTGATGAAGTTGGATTCGAGCAGCAGGGCCTCGGTCTCGGAGGCGGTGACCACCAGCTCCATTGAGCGGGTCAGGCTAACCATCAGGCCGATGCGCTGGGTGTGGAATCGCCCTTGCGCATATTGAACCACCCGCTTCTTCAGCGACTTGGCCTTGCCGACATAGAGGCAGGCGCCGTCCTCGCCGTACATGCGATAGACGCCGGGCTTGTCAGGCGCGCGCCGGGCCTCGTCCGCGATCAGCTCGGCGGCCTGAAGCGGAAGGGGGTTCGCCTGCGAGACGGGCGTCTCCGGAATGTCTGGCGTCGGATCGGTCATCAGGCCGGATATAGGCTCAGCCGCGCCGGACCAGAAGCACCCCGCCGATCACCAACAGCACCCCGGCGATGCGGGTCAGGCTGATCGGTTGCTGCGGCACGCCCATGACGCCGAAATGATCGAGGATCAGACTCAGCGCCAGCTGGCCCGCCACCATTAGGGTGATGGTCAGCGCCACGCCGATCTTGGGCACGCCCCAGGCGGCCGCCACCACGAAGACGCAGCCGTAAAGCCCGCCCATCCAGGCCCAGGCAGGCAAGGTCTTCATCGCCTGCACGTCCGGCCGCGTCTGTAACGCCATCGCCAGCACGCCCAGCGCCACCGTCCCGACGAAGAAGGAAACGAAGGCCGCATTGACCGGCGAGCCCACCGCGCTGGCCAGCCGCGCATTGGTCGGCCCCTGCAGGGCGGTGGCGGCGCCGCCGATAATCATGGCCAGCAGGGCGAGGACGGGTAACTGCATCGGCTGTCTCACCAGTTCGGATCGGGCGCGGCGCCGCCGAAGATCTCGGCCAGTCGGGCGCGGGTGGCGCGGGTCGTATCTTCGGGCAGCGCATCCGGATGGAACCAGCCGATCTCGGCGATTTCGCCGTGACTGGTCCGCTCGGTCATGTCGAAGGCGTCGATGCGGAAGACCAAAACATGATCCCCCGGAAAGAAGCGTTCATTGGAATGAACCGACAGCAGGCGCGGCTCGCCCCTGACGATCAGCCCGGCCTCTTCGCGCAGTTCGCGGATGACGGCGGCTTGCGTCGTCTCGCCCCGGTCCACCCCGCCGCCGGGCAGCCACCAGCCCTCCAGATAGGTGTGTTTGACCAGCAGCACCCGGCCCTCGCCATCAACCGCCGCGCCGCGCACGCCCAGCGTCATGCCCCGGCTCATCCGCGACCAGGCGAAGAACAAAGGCCGGGTGAAGGGTTCGATGCGGGTGCGCCAGTTCGCCATGCGCGAACGATAGGCCGCGGTCGGGCGGCTTGAACAGGGGCGCGCTTGCCCCTATTCGGGGACAAAATCAGGAGCTGCACCATGCTGGCCATCGCCACCATCTTCGTTTTCATCGCCGTCATCGCCGCCGTCAACTATTACGAGTTCGGCCGGGTTGACTGAGTCCGGGCGCGCGGACGCTCCTTCGACGGCTCAGTTCAAAGGCGCTGCGCTGGTCACCGCCGCTTCGGGCCGGATCGGCGCGGTGCTGGCCAAGGCGGCCGCTCAGGCAGGCTATGACGTCGTCGTCCACTATCGATCCGACGCGGACGGCGCACAGGGCGTGGTTCAGGCGATCGAGGGCATGGGACGGCGCGCCATCGCCGTTCAGGCCGAGCTGACGGACCCCGACGCGCGCGCCGCCCTGATGGATCAGGCCTTCGCCTTCGGGCCGTTGCGGGCGCTGGTCAACAACGCCTCACTGTTCGTCTATGACCAGTTGCAGACCTTTCAGGAGGCGGATCTGCGCCTTCATCACGAGGTCAACGTCCTGGCGCCGCTGGCCCTGACCCGCGACTTCGCTGCGCGCCTGCCTGAGGCGGACGAAGGCGTGGTGATCAATATGCTGGACTATAAGGTCACGGCCCCGAACCCCGACTTCTTCTCCTACACCGTCAGCCGCGTCGGCATCGCCCACATGACCGGAGCCCTGGCGCTGGCCCTGGCGCCGCGCATCCGGGTCTGCGGCATCGCGCCGGGCCTGACCCTGCCCTCGGCAGGGTGGCCTGAAGCCGACTATCAGGCCGGAGCCGAGGCCACGCCGCTGAAACGGCCCGTGCCGGTCGAGGATCTGGCCGCCGCCCTGACCTTCATCCTGACGGCGCGCAGCCTGACGGGGCAGAATCTGGTGGTTGATGCGGGCGCGGCCCTGACCCGCCGCGACCGCGATCTGGAGTTCGCCTGAACCATCATGGCCGAGCCTTCAGGCTCGGTCGCGTTCGCCGCCACATGACCTTTATTTGTCGATAGGTTGGTGCTTTAGCTGCCGCCGTTCACCCTGAGACCTTCATGCCCGCTGTCCGTTTCACTCGCCGCTTCTCGATGGCGCACCGGCTGATCGCCGATGCGGGGTCGAAATGCGCCGTGCCGCATGGACACAATGAGTTCGTGACCGTGACGCTGGAGCCGATGGCCGAAATCGATTTCGGCGGCGCCAACTATGCGGCCTCCTTCGAGCGGCTGAAGGCGCGCTGGCACGGCTTCGTCGACCGCAGCCTGGACCACGCCTTCCAGCTGAACCGCGCCGACCCCCTGCTCGGCTGGTTCCAGCAGCATGAACCGCATCGGCTCAACCAGGTGCTGACGGTCGACGGCGACCCGACGACCGAGGCTCTGGTCATCGCTCTGTGGCGAAAGCTGGAAGCCATCCTGTCGGCCGAGCATCTGCCCTTCCGCCTGGCCGAGCTGGCCATTGAGGAAACGCCGACCAACACCGTCCTGACGCGCGGCCTGACCGAAGCCGAGCGGGCGTGGGCGCTGGGCGCCTGGTGCGACCGGGCCGATTTCAGCATCAATGATCTTCTGCCGCCGGAGACCTGGTCTTGAGCGCCGTCGTCACCCCCCTGCCCTCCGCCGAGCCGCGCCGCCTGGGCCTGAAGGTCATGGTGCGCGCCCTGAAGGTCGAGGCCTCCATCGGCTTCTACGACCACGAGCACGGACGCCTGCAGCCGCTGTCGGTCGACGTCGAACTGGACCTGGGCGCCGCGCCGGTCGAGCGGCTGGCCGACACGCTGGACTATGACGGCGTCGCCCGCATCGTGCGCGAGCTGGCGGCGGGGCCGCACATCGCCCTGATCGAAACCTTCGCCGAGCGCACCGCCGTCGCCTGCCTGGCCGATCCGCGCGTGCTGGGCGTCGTCGTGCGGGTCGAGAAGCCCGGCGCCATTCCCGATGCGGCGGCCGCCGCCTGCGAAGTCGCCTATTCGCGTTGAGGCTGGTTGCGCGGGGCCGTTCGTCCCGCCATCATCTTCGCCCTGACAAGAGGTTCCGATGGTTCAGCCCGGCGATTACACCAGCAACAGCGGCGAGGCTTCGGCTGGGTTGACCGGCATCTATGCCGGCTATGCGCTGATCCTGCTGGCGGCGCCGACCTTCGGCGTGGCGGCGGCCATCGGCCTGTTGCGCGCATGGGGGCGCTCGGCGCCGGTCGACCCGATCCTGCGCAGTCACTTCATCTTTCAGCAGCGGACCCTGGTAGCGGCGGTGTGCGCCATCGTCGCCGGCGCGGTGCTGATCCTGGTCAACCTGGGCGTCTTCGTCCTGTTCATCATGGCCGTGTGGACCATCGTGCGCGGCGCCCTGGGGCTCAAGGACCTGCTGAACGGACGCCCCATCGCCGCGCCCCGTCGCCTCTTCTACTGAAAGGACCGCCCTTCATGAGCGATCAGAACCCGGCCGCCCCGATTGCGGGCCGCGACGGCGCCGTCGTGGCGTGGATTCTCTACATCCTGTCGATCCCCAGCGCGAACGTGCTGGTGCTGGTCGGACTTGTCCTGGCCTATGTGAATCGCGGCTCGGCGACGGGTCTGGCGGCTCAGCACGTCGAGGCGCAGATCAAGCTGTTCTGGTCCGTCTTCTGGATCAGCGCCATCCTGTGGGTGCTTGTGGCGATCAGCGCCGTGGCCTCGGCCTTCCTGATCGGCATTCCCTTCCTGCTGCTGTTCGGACTTCTTTTGCTGCTGGTGTCGATCTGGTTCACGGTGAAAAGCGTTCTGGGTCTGCTGGCCCTGTTGAACGATCGGCCGGCCTGATCTGACCCCTTCAGGAGGAGCCGCCGTGTCCGCCTTCAAAGACCACGCCGCCGACCACCGTTTCCAGCAGATGTTCGCCGACGCTGACGGGACCGAGCATCTCGTCTGGGCCGAATACGCCGTGCGCGGCCATGCCCGCGTCATCCTGCACGTCGAGGCCCACCCGGCCCTGCGCGGCACGGGCGCCGCCGGCCGCTTCATGCAGGCCCTGGCCGAACACGCCCGCGCCGAGAAACTGACGCTGATTCCGCACTGCAGCTATGCCGTCGCCTGGCTGAAACGCCATTCCGAGTACGCAGACGTACTCGGTTCCTAGTCGGCCGCGGTCAGAAGGCTCCGCCTTGTGGCTGCTTCGCGCCGCCCTTCGGGTCGACCCGACGCAGCCTGGCGCTTCGCGCGGGCGCTCAAGCAGTGAGCGACCGCGTCGCGAGCGGTAGCGCCCTTAGATCAAGGATGACTCTTGGCGACGATGGCCTTCATCGTCTCGGCCTTGGACGGCAGGTCGGCGACCAGGCGGGCGGCCAGTTCGCGGGCGCCGACCGGATAGGCGTCGCCCCCGTCAGCGATCTCCTTGGCCATGTCGGCGGCCTTGCACAGAGCGGCCTCAAGCGCCTCGACCTGTTCGATCGCCAGGGCGCGAGCCTCGGCCTGCAGGCGCTTGACCCGTTCAGCGGTGGTTTCGGGGGCGCGCATCAGGTCGTAGACCTCGGCTTCCGGCGAGGAGACCACGCGCAGAGCCGCGCGGGCGTCGGATTCATTGCTGGACTTGGTCATCGCATCATCTCCTGGCGGCACCATGCCTCATTTTCGCCCTAAGGTCGCATCCCATCTGCAGCCAAGCTGCAAGGACGGCGCCGGATGTTGCGCCAAGGCCGCATCAAGCGCGGAGGGGTTGCAACAGTTCCCCGCCTGTGACGCTCTTTGACAGTGTGGTCCAGCCGCGCTTTCCTGACTGTCGCACAGGGAGACGCTGATGACCCAGACCGTTCCGCCGCCCCGGCCTCCTCAGGGAGAGGAAGGCGAATGGACCCTGCTGCAAAGCCGGGTCGACCGCAATTTCTGGCAGTGGGACCGCCGCCCCGAGCCGACAGCTCCGACCCTGACCCGATTCGTCATCGTCCGCCCGCCCGAGCGCCTCGACTACGACACCTTCGACGAGGCCGAGGCCATGTTCGAAGCGATGGAAGGGTAAAGCCTCGTGAGGCCTTCGCCCCGAATCACAGCGTCCGCGTCGCCAGCGGCGGAGCCGTCGCTACGCTCCAGGCCCGAGGTGCAATCAGAGGACGGTCGCATTTCGCCTCGATTATTGCTCCCTCTTGCGTAATGACCCGCACCGCCGAAGCGGCCATGCAGCGCGCCTGAACAGCGAAGAACATGGCTGTCGCCTCAGCCATCGGATCATGGCCCTCGACGGCCGCGAGCAGCGGGTCGCCCGACAGCACCCCGCACTTGTCGCCCGTATCCAGCCGCACGCCCTGCTCAGTTCTATAGAAGCCTGTGCTTCCCCCGGTGCAGTTCTCTCCGTTCAGATGGAATAGGGCCGCCAAGCGATACTCGTCCGGCGAAGGTTTTTCCTCCAGAACGACCCCCAACGCCGCCAACCCCGCGGCCACGTCTTGCCAACGCTCCGCTCCCGGCCCGTCCATCAGCAGGGCGACCGCACGTTCGGCTTCCGGTCGAGCTCGAAATTCGGCAACGCCGTAGCCCTCGCTCGCCATGCCTTGATCCAAAACGTCCTTCCACAGATCGAAAATATCACGTGCGCCGAATGACGCCTGCCGAGTCTCCAGATCAGCCAGCCACTGCACCACGGTCCCGCAGTCATAGACCGGCGACCCCGACCGCAATCGCGCCGGGTCATAATCCCGGTCGCCCAGCGCCTTGCGGCACCCATTCAACCGCTGCGACAGGGTCTCACGCGCCGCCGCCTCCGTCACCATTCCGGTAGACACCGCGGCCGCCAGGGCGCCGTATTCGGCCCCTCCCTCATGAAGCCAGGGAGCCGCCTCGCCGTCCCGGTTCTCCAGCCGATGCCCATTCCACAGATGAAAAGTCTCATGCCAGACGAAGGTCGCCAAGCTGACCGCCACGTCAGCCGGCGGATTCTCCCAAGCTGAACCGTGGAACCGAGCCGAGATGACACCGCTATCCGTCACATCGCCGCGAAAAGCCATAGGCCCCGGGCTGTCGACAGTGACCAGAAGCGTCGGCTCATAGGGCATATCCCGCCCAAGTCGGGCGCCGTAGAAGGCCTGAGCGGCAGCGAAGCCGTCGCGCATGATCGCGGCCAGCTTCGGCGACACCGTCTCGCCCTGAACCACCCTGGCGCCCGGATAGACCTCGACGTTGCTGTCGGGACCGAGATAGACATAACCCTTCCCCGGTTGCGTCGTCGGCAAGGCGGTCTCGCCCGCTGCGGCGCGCGCGGTCAGTTCGGCGTCCATTCCCTGCAACATCAGGGCGGGTCCGTAGAGAATGCGCCCGGCCCCGATCCGCGTCAGAGCCAAGTAGCCGCGGTCCCGCTCGGTCGCGTCGGGCGCGATCCGAATTTCAAACACCTGAAACGGCTCGCCCCCCTCGACCGCGCCTTCCGCCAAGGTCAGGCCCGGCGTCGTCACCGTCCATTCCGTGCGGACGATGTTTTCGTCGAGAAACGTCACGCGCGTCGTTGGCTCGGTCAAACGCCACGTCACGGCCACGCCGCCGGGAGTCGAGCGCGCCTCGACCGTCGCCGCCTGCTGGGCCAGTGCAGACTTCGCCGCGCCGCACATCATTACCGCCGCCGCCATCATAGCGGCCGTGCGCAGAATTATCTTGTTCATGATCATCCCTACGCCCCTGGGACTAGAGCTTGGCCGCGTCGCGCGCGTCTCGTCAATCGATGTTCACTCGATGATTTCCGCCTCTCCGCCCTGAACGATGCGCACCACGGCCAAGTCGGCGGTGACGTTGCCGAGGGTGCGGAAGATGTCGGGCACGACCTCGACGGCCAGCAGCAGGGGCAGCAGCTCCAGCGGCACGCCCATCGCGATGCAAATGGGGGCGATGGAGGCGAAGAAGCTGGCCTGACCGGGCAGGCCTACCGTGCCGATCGAGATCAGCACCGCCGTCAGCATGGCGGCGAAAAGCTGGCCCGCCGAAGGCTCCAGTCCGAACAGGTGGGCGCAATAGATGGCCACACCCAGATTGGCGACCGGGCTGGTGATGCGGAACACCGCCACCGCCAGCGGCAGGACCAGACCCGCCGTCGCCCGTTTGACGCCCAGTTCGTCGACCGCCCGCTCGACCATGACCGGCAGGCTGGCCAGCGACGACTGGGTGGAAAAGGCCACCACCTGCGCGGGAGCCGCCGCCCGCGCGAACCGGCCCAGCGACACCCGGCCGAAGACGACGGCCAGCGGATAGAAGATCAGGCCGATGCCGATGCAGGCGATGGAGATCAGCGCCACATAGTGCAGCAGCACCCCCGCTGCGCTGGCGCCCGCCGTCAGCCCCACCCCGATCGACAGGGCGAAGACGCCCAGCGGCGCGACGCTCAGCACCCAGCGGACGATGACGATCATCGTCTCGCCCACCGCCTCGAAGAAGGTGATCAGAGGAACGCGCAGCCGCTCAGGCAGTCCTGAGGCCGCAAAGCCGAAGAAGACGGCGAACACCACCATGCCCAGAATAGCGTCCTCGGCCGCCGCGCGGATCGGGTTGGACGGGGCGATGGTCTTCAGAAATTCGCTGAACGGCGCCCCGGCGCCAAGGCCCTCGGCGCTCTCCGGCTTGATGGCCAGCAGCAGGCGCGCGCCCTCCGGGTCGATCGGCCACAGGGCGTGCAGCCCATAGGCCGCCGCTACCGCATAAATCGTCGCAAACACGATCAGCCCCCCGAACCAGGCCACCGCCTTTAGCGCCAGCCGCCCGGTCCGCGCCGCATCGGCGATGGAGGCGATGCCCGTCACCAGCAGGCTGAACACCAGCGGAATGATCGTCATCCTCAGCGCATTGAGCCACAGCTGGCCCAGCGCCTGGATGAAGTCCGCCGTCACATGCCCGCCCGGCAGGCCCCAGCGTTGCGCCGCCGCCCCAGCGACCAGGCCCAGCACAAGCGACAGCAACACAAGCGTGCTGAGAGAGGTCAGAAAGGAACGCGCCGATTTCATCCGACCACGCTAGCAGCCGCCGCGCCGGGCGCCAGCGGAAATCGGCGGAAGGCTCCCCTCCCCCTAATGCGGCGTGCCCGAGTTCGCCGGGTCCAGCGGCAGGCCCGCCGCCTGACGCGCCTTCATCACCCGCAGCCAGCCGTGCATGGCCTCTGAATCCAGCCCGTGCATCATCAGCCGGTAACCCGCCTGCAACGTCGACAGCGCCACCAGCGGATGGCCGTTCTTGACGAAGGCCATGTGGTAGCTCGTGCCCAGAATACGGGCGATATAGATGGCCATCACCTCGTCCAGCTGCAGCGAACTGGACGCCCGCACGAAGTCGTCGCGCGGCAGCATCAGCGCATAGATCGGGGTGTAGAACTCCACCGCCGTCTGCACGTCGACGAAGTTACACCACTTGCGCGGAAACTCCTCGAACGGCGGGAATTCGTCCGAGATCATGGAGAAGTCGATGCGCTCGGGCGGCGTCAGCTCCCGTCCCTCGGCGCGCAGGGCGGCGTTCATCTCGATGACGAAGTTGAAGATGTTCAGGTCGTGCTGAAGGAAGAGGTCCGGCTCGATATCCTTCAGTCGCGTCGGCGTCAGCGGCCACTTCGTCACCTTGTCGCCCACGCCCGCGTTCTCGCGCACGAAGGCGGTCAGCTCGGACCCGACGTGGAAGTGGCGCAGGATCACCCGGTTGCCCTCGGGCGTCACAAAGGTCCGCAGCCCCCAGTGGATGGTCTTGTGCAGCAGGCCGTTCAGGTTCGGATATTTGGGCGAAATGACCCGCAGCACCTTCACCAGACAGAAGAACAGGAACACCAGCGGCCGCGCCATCGGAAACAGCCAGCGCCGCGACCGCGACCGCGCCCCCAGCAACAGGTCGCGCTTGGCCCCGTCGTCGATCGGCAGGCTGTGGTCCAAATACAGAGCCATCCACGGATCGGGATCCTTGGGATCGAACCGCGCGGGGTCGAACGGATCCTCGTGCGGCTTGTAGTATCTCACGCCGCGATCTCCTCGATCTGCAGGGCGTAGAGGCGGGCCGTCACCTTGGCCGTGACGACAATGCGTTCGGCGATGAAGGGATCGGGCAGGACCATGCCCAGCATCTCCTCGAACTCCTTCATGTGCTCGGCGTCGTTGTCGCCGTGATACAGCAGGAAGCGCACCGCCTCGTCGGGCAGGGCCAGCCGCTCCTGCACCTTCAGGCCCCACGGCCGCGCCTTGATCGAGCCCAGCCCCTCGATGATGAACATGGCGCCCAGCAGGCCGAAGGGATCGGGCTTCGACGCCTCATGGAACATCCACGCCGACAGGGCCTCGGACCCGACATTCTTCGGCGCCGACTGAATGTCCTCCAGCGCCCCGCCCGAGGCTGTGAAGTCGGCCTCCAGCAGGCGGAAGTCCCGATGCTCCGTCACCGCATGGCGCATCAGGGTCGAGCGTAGCTCCAGATGATCCTCGCCGATGTTCGACGCCGCCCGGCTCATCCACAGCGCCCCGTCCTTCACCTGCTGGCGCAGGTTGATCAGGAAGGCGTGGTAGTCGGCGACCTCGAACCGCCCCCGCGTCAGTTTGCGGATCAGAGGCGTCGCCTCCAGCCGCTGTTCAAAATCGGCGAAGACCACCGCCAGCTTGCGCAGGGTGTCGGCCACCGCCGCCTCAGCCAGTTGTTCCGCCATCAGACTATCTCCAGCATCATGAAGCCGATCATCGCCCGCCCGCTCTCGGGCACGATGCACAGCACCTTGTCTCCGCGCTTTCCGCGTCCCGACTTCAGGAAGGCGTCCAGCATGACCCAGATCGAGGCCGAGCCGACATTGCCGCTGTCGGCCAACGTCGTGAACCACTTCTCTTCGGGAATCATCGCGGCGGTGCTTTCCAGCAGGCCGACGATCTCCTGACGCAGCGACCGCGCCGAGTAGTGACACAACAGATGGTCGACCTGATCCGGGACGATCCGCCCGGCGTCGACCTTCTCCAGCCAGACCCCGATCCACGCGCGAATGACGATCTTCAGCAGCTCGAAATCCTGCAACAGGGCCACCGCCCCCGCCGCATGGGCCGCCGCCGGTCCGGCGTGGCTCCAGGCGCTGGTCATGTCGGCGCGCGCCTGCGGCGTCGATCCGGCCCACATACAGGGATCAAAACGCCCGGCCAGCGAGGTCATGTCGATCCACTCGACCTTCAGGCTCAGGCCGTCGGGCTTCGGCCTCGGCTCCATCACCACGGCGCCCGCCCCGTCCGACAGGGTGAAGCGCAGGAAGTCCGCCTCGATCCGCGCTCGGCCCTTCTCGTCCACCAGCGCCGTGCCCTCATAGAAGGCGGGCCGGAACCAGCGCGAGGAAAACTCGCCCGCACAGGCCGCGGCCACATCCGCCTCGCCCGCGCGCACGCTCAGCCACGCCCCTTTGGCCGCCATCAGGGCGCTGGCGCAGACCGACTGATAGCTGAACGCCTCCAGCGGCCCCGCGCCCAATTCGGCCTGAACCGCGCTGGCGTGGCCGGGCACCAGATAGTCGCCCTGCGTCGCCGCCGCGCCCAGATGCTGCAGATCGCCCAGGCTCAGCCCCGCCTCATCCAGCGCCGCCCGCACGGCGTCCGCGCACATGGAGGCGTTGGAATGCAGCGGCTGCCCGTCCGGCGTCAGGGCGTAATGCCGCCCCTCGATCCCGTTCCAGCGCAGGGCGCGCCGCCCCACGGCGGACGGCCGCCCGCCGATGCGGCCGATGAAGTCCTCCATCCGATCGTTGCCGATCCGCTCTCCAGGCAGCACAGCGCCGGTCCCGGTGATGAAGACGTCGCGAAGCATACTCATGGCGCGGACCTTGGCGACGCGCCCGGCGCCGCACAAGCCGGAAATCATCGGTTCAGGGGCCTCTCTTTATCGGAATCGCCGATCCGCTCGCCCTAGCGTCACGCACGCGCAGGCATTACCTTGATGTTCATGGCCCGTTCTCCCGCGACACCGTCCCAGAAGCTGACCAAGCCCGTCCACACGCCCAATCCCGGTCTCAGCGAGGCGCCCGTCGTCTTCGACCACGGTCGTGCGCCCATGTTCGCGCCTGTGAGCGGCCCGCGCCTCACGCCGGAGGAGGCCCCCGCCGCCCCCGCCGACTGGGTCCCTCACCGCCCCGACCGGCCGACCAACAAGAAGCGCATCCCCTTCCGGCTGGAGACGAAATACCAGCCCGCCGGGGACCAGCCCTCGGCCATCGCCGAACTGGTCGCCCAGGCGGATGAAGGCGATCGCGAACAGGTGCTGCTGGGCGTCACCGGCTCGGGCAAAACCTTCACCATGGCCAAGGTGATCGAACAGACCCAGCGCCCGGCCCTGATCCTGGCCCACAACAAGACGCTGGCGGCCCAGCTCTATTCAGAGTTCAAGGCCTTCTTCCCCGACAATGCGGTCGAGTATTTCGTCAGCTACTACGACTACTACCAGCCCGAGGCCTACGTCCCGCGCACCGACACCTACATCGAGAAGGACTCGTCGATTAACGAGCAGATCGACCGGATGCGCCACGCCGCCACCCGTGCGATCCTGGAGCGGGATGACGTCATCGTCGTCGCCTCGGTCAGCTGCATCTACGGCATCGGCTCGGTCGAGACCTATACCGCCATGACCTTCGGCCTGAAGGTCGGCGACCAGATCGACGAGGCCAAGCTGCGCGCCGACCTGATCGCCCTGCAGTACAAGCGCAACGACGTCCATTTCGAGCGCGGCATGTTCCGCAAGCGCGGCGACACGCTGGAGATCTTCCCCGTCCACCTCGAGGACCGCGCCTGGCGCATCAGCCTGTTCGGCGACGAGATCGAGGCCATCGACGAGTTCGACCCCCTGACCGGCAAGAAGACCAATGCGCTGGACGAGGTCACCGTCTACGCCGCCAGCCACTACGTCACGCCGCGGCCGACGCTCAATCAGGCCGTCAACGGCATCAAGGCCGAGCTGAAGGAGACGCTCGACTGGATGGTCGAGAACGGCAAGCTGCTGGAGGCCCAGCGGCTGGAGCAGCGCACCCGTTTCGATCTGGAGATGATGGAGGCCACCGGCTCCTGCGCCGGCATCGAGAACTACAGCCGCTGGCTGACCGGCCGCGCGCCGGGCGAGCCGCCGCCCACCTTCTTCGAATACATCCCCGACAACGCCCTGCTGTTCGTGGATGAGAGCCACGTCACCGTGGGCCAGATCGGCGCCATGTATCGCGGCGACTACCGCCGCAAATCGACCCTGGCCGAATACGGCTTCCGCCTGCCCTCGGCCATCGACAACCGCCCGCTGAAGTTCGAGGAATGGGACGCCATGCGGCCCCAGACGGTCTTCGTCTCGGCCACCCCCGGCGCCTGGGAGCTGGACAAGACCGGCGGCGTCTTCACCGAACAGGTCATCCGCCCCACCGGTCTGATCGACCCCCCGGTCGAGATCCGCCCCGTCTCCGGCGCCACCCGCAACCAGGTCGACGACGTCATCGACGAGGTCAAGGCGACCGCCCGCGCGGGTTACCGCTCCCTGGTCACCACCCTGACCAAGAAGATGGCCGAGGATCTGACCGAATACATGCACGAGCAAGGCGTGCGCGTCCGCTACATGCACTCCGACGTCGACACCCTGGAACGGATCGAGATCCTGCGCGACCTGCGCCTGGGGTCGTTCGACTGCCTGATCGGCATCAACCTGCTGCGCGAGGGCCTCGACATCCCCGAGTGCGGCTTGGTCGCCATCCTCGACGCGGACAAGGAGGGCTTCCTGCGCTCCGAGACCTCCCTGATCCAGACCATCGGCCGCGCAGCGCGCAACGTCGACGGCCGCGTCATCCTCTACGCCGACCGCATGACCGGCTCGATGGAACGCGCCATCGCCGAGACCGACCGCCGCCGCGAGAAACAGCAGGCCTACAACCTCGAACACGGCATCACGCCCGAGACGGTTAAGCGCGACATCAAGGAGATCCTCGACAGCCCCTATGAGTCCCGCGACCTGGACCGCCTGACCCGCCCCGGCCTCGCCGAGGAAGCCAAGCCCTTCGTCGGCTCCAACTTCCAGGCCGCGCTCAAGGATCTGGAAGGTCGGATGCGCGAAGCCGCCGCCAACCTCGAGTTCGAGGAAGCCGCCCGCCTGCGCGACGAGATCAAGAAGATGAAGCTCCTCGACCTCGAATTCGCCAACGAAGCCCTCACCGGCGCGGGCGAGGAGGTGGACAGGTCAGCCCCCAAACGCTGGCGCAGGGAAGCGGCGGCCGAAAAGGCCGAGGCGTTCAGGAAGGGGCGCTGACGCCCTTCCCCTTCACCCGCTTCAATTCCCCTTGGCCCCCGAGGTGTGGGCCGGACCGCGGAAGACGGCGTTGAGGAACAGCGGCTTCAGCCCTTCCAGGAAGGCGCGCATGGTGACGTCCTGGGTGAAGGCGACGACCTGACCGCGACCGACTTCGGACGCCATCGCGACGGGCTTGTAGGCCAGCTGGCGGCGGTTCTCGGCCCACAGCTGGCCGGACGCCAGCACCTGATCCGGGCCGGCCAGACGCACGACGTTGGTCCCCTGATCGCGGGCCAGCGGCGCATAGATGTCCGAGCCGCGCACCATGACGCTAAGGGTCGGGGCGACGCCTGCGCCCAGCCAGTGTTCATTGTCGACCACGGCGCTGGCCAGGACGCCGGCGACAGGATCGGGGGCGCCACCGTGGTGGCCGGTCAGGGCCAGGTATTCGGCGTCGGTGGCGATCTCGCTGCCGTCCTTCTTGTCCTGGTCGCCGTCGCCGGAGACGGCGCTCTCGCGGCGGCTGTCCAGCAGCTTGGAATCGGGATCGGTCAGCAGGCGGCTGGCCGAGCCGACGCCGATCAGGACGCCGCCCGCTTGAACCCAGGCGCGCAGGTTGGCGACGCCGCTCTCGCCGAGGATCTGCTCATAGTTTCCGCCAGACGGCAGGATCAGCACTTGGTAGCGGGACAGGTCGGCGTTCGCCAGGCGGCGGGTGCGCACCGCCGTGACGGGCCAGCCGTATTCACGCTCCAGCACGTGGCGGATGGAACCGGCGGACTCCGGCTCGGTCGGGTCGTCCCAGGCCATGGCGACGCGCGGGGCGGCGATGACGGTCGCCTTGTCCGAGCCGACGCTGGGACCGCTGGAGACCCACGACGTCGCCAGCGGCGTCACCTGGGCGCCGCTGCCTGCGGCCAGACGGCGGACGCGCTCGTCCAGGTCGGCGGGCGACCCGGCGCGCGGCACGATGAAGGTTCCGCCCGGATAGGCGCGGCCGTCCAGGGTGAACGGCTCCTCGACGGAGCGGACCGGCAGCTTGTCGGTCAGGGCGGCGGTCAGGAAGCGCATACCCGCCGTGCCCGGATGGATGGCGTAACCATAGGTCGCGTCGCCCTGAGCCACGGCGGCCGGGCGGATCAGTTCCGGGCCGACAGCGGCCGTCTGCACCGACGGAGCGCCGGTGCAGCGCTGGCTCGGCACGTTGAAAAGAAGCGGCAGGGACCAGCCGGTCAGATCATAGATCTCATCGCCCAAACCGCGCGCGCGGCGAGCCTCCTGTTCGGCCAGGAATTTGGGGTCCAGCGGCACGTCCTTGGCCAGCAGGGTCTCGGCCATGCGGCGCTGGGGTTGGGCCAGGTTCACGACGTAGTCGCCCGCCTGATAGGTCTGGCCGCAGGCGGAGAAGGCGGCGGTGGCGCGTCCGACCTCCAGCCCCGAACGGACCAGCAGGCCCGCCAGCTTGTCGGCGGCGGCTGGGTCGGCGGCGGCGGAGCGCGACAGGACATAGGCGCCGCGTCCGCCCGAAATCCCGTCGCGGTGGAAGGCGTAGAAGTCGCTGAGCAGTTTTTCGCGGTCGCGGGCGGCGGTCTCGATGGTCGACAGGGTGGCGGTCAGATGGCCTTTGACCGTGTCGGCGTAGGTCAGCATCTCGCCCGACGACCGGCGCGCCAACAGACCGCGCGACGAGCCCTGCTCATAGGTCATGGAGACGGCGCCGAAATAGGCCGGCCAGCCGTCGCCGTAGCCGGGATAGAAGGCGTCGAAGGTCTCGCGCGTGAAATAGTCCAGCCCGGCCTGATCGAAGCGCCCGGCGGTGTTGCGGCCGAACCGCTCGCGCGCGTCGAGGATCGGCGGATAGATCCAAGGGTTCAGCGGCTGGGCCTCGGGCGGGAAGAAGAAGCTGGAGTCGGTGCCCATCTCGTGGGAATCGACCACCACCTGCGGGCGCCATTCGCGGATGAGAGCCGAGTGGCCCTGCGTCTCCGGCTGGG
The DNA here is from genome assembly GCF_003576505.1 of Brevundimonas sp. LPMIX5. Taxonomy (NCBI): domain Bacteria; kingdom Pseudomonadati; phylum Pseudomonadota; class Alphaproteobacteria; order Caulobacterales; family Caulobacteraceae; genus Brevundimonas; species Brevundimonas sp. LPMIX5. The sequence continues at coordinate 269,230 of NZ_QWTZ01000004.1, read as the reverse complement.
ACTGGATAAACCAGTCGCGGTTCAGGTCGAACAGATTGTGGTTGTAGCGGCCGGACGGCCAGGGCTCGGCCCGCTCCGCCGACAGGGGATCGCCGTTGGGCTGGGCGCCGAGGCCCGCCTCGAAGCTGTTGATGAAGCGTTCGCGCCCGTCGGGGTTCTGGGTCGGGACGAAGACGACCACGACGTCCTCCAGCCATCCTTGAGCCTCGGCGTCGGCGGCGTCGGTCAGGCGGCGCGCGGCGGCCAGGGCGGCGTCGGCGGGGCTGATCTCATTGCCGTGGACTGAATAGGCCATCCAGACGATGGCGGGGGTGTCGTTGATCAGGGCGCGGGCCTGCTCGGGGCTGGTCCTGCGCGGGTCGGCCAGGGCGTTGGTCGCGGCCTTGATCGCGTTCAGCCGGGCGATGTTACGCGGCGAGCCGACGGCGGCCCAGAACAGGGGGCGGCCTTCCCACGACTGGGCGTAGTCGCCCATGACCATGCGGTCGGGGTTGGCGACGCGCAGCGCCTCGAAATAGCGGCGCACATCAGCCGAGCGGGTAATGCGCTCGCCGCTGTCATGGCCGACGACGGCCTGTAGCGCGGGCGGCGTCTGTTGCGCCAGGGCGGGCGCAGCGCCCAGGGCCAGGCTGAGCGCCAGCAAGGAACAGGCGGCGCGGCGACGATACGACATTCAGAATACTCCCCCTACAGACCGACGAACTTAGCCGTGCAGGCGCCGCGAAGGAAGCGGCCACGACAAAACCGCAGGATCATCGCGCGGCGCCGTCATGTCCGAAAACCGCGAGACAGGGCGGCGTCGAAGGCGCAGGGTGCGGCTATGGAAAACCCCCGCGACATGCTGGATCAGGAGGCCTGCTATCGGGCGGTCCTGACGCGCGACCCGCGCTTCGACGGGCGCTTCTTCACCTGCGTGAAGTCCACCGGCATCTATTGTCGCCCGGTCTGCCCGGCGCGGACGCCCAAGCGCGAGAACATGCGTTTCGTCATCAGCGCGGCGGCGGCCGAAGAGGCGGGCTTTCGGGCTTGCCTGCGCTGTCGGCCGGAAACCGCGCCCGACATCTATGGCGGGCGCGGCATGGAGCCGCGCGGGGGCGCGTGGCGCGGGACGTCCAACACCGTCAGTCGGGCGCTGAACCTGATCGAGGCGGGGGCGCTCGATAGCCACTCTGAGCATGGGGGCGACGTCGACGCCCTGGCCGCGCGGCTGGGGGTGGGCGAGCGGCACCTGCGCCGCCTGTTCCGCCAGCACCTGGGCGCCGCCCCGGTCAGCGTGGCCCAGACGCGCCGCGTCCTGCTGGCCAAGGCCCTGATCCACCAGACCGACCTGCCAATGGCCGAGGTGGCGATGGCGTCCGGCTTCGGCAGCGTGCGACGGTTCAATGAGACGTTTCAGGCCCTGTATGGACGACCGCCGTCGGCGCTGCGGGCGCGGGCCGAGCGGCCGTGGGATGGAGGGGTGCGGCTGAGCCTGCCCTATCGCCCGCCCTATGAGGTCGAGGCCATGCTGGCCGCACTGAAGGCGGACGGCGAGACGGTCGAGGGCGGCGTCTGGCGCCGCGTCCTGAACCCCGCGACGGACGGGGCGATGGGCGAGGTCTCGGCCCGGTTCGAGGCGGGCGACCGGCTGGCGGTGACGGCGGCGCTGGATGATCTGAAGGCCCTGCCCGGCGTGCTGGCGCGGGTGCGGCGACTGTTCGATCTATCGGCCGACCCCGAGGCGATCCAGCGCGACCTGTCTATCGACCCCTTGCTGGCGCCGCTGGTGAAGGCGCGGCCGGGCCTGCGTCTGCCGGGCCTCTGGCTGGATGAGGCGGCGGACATGGCCAGCGACCGGCTGGAAGACGATCGGTTGGCGGGGCGGGCCGAACGATGGCGGCCCTGGCGGGCCTATGGCGTGCTGCAACTGCGCGAGGCGGGGATCGACGGCATGACGATCATGGAGAACGACGATGAAAAAGACGCAGCCTGAAGTCTTCACCCTGGACCGCATCGCCACGCCAGTGGGCGAGGTGCTGCTGGTCACCGATGCGGACGGCGCCGTGCGCGCTTTCGACTTCACCGACTATGAGACGCGGATGATGACGCTGCTGGCCCGTCATTACTGCGAGGTTCAGCTGACGCCGGGACGGGCGCCGGAGGCGGTGCGGGCCGCCGTCGCCGCCTATTTCGACGGCGATTTGACGGCGTTGGACGGGCTCGCCGTGAAGACCGGCGGCACGGACTTCCAGCGTGCGGTCTGGGCGGCGCTGCGGACCATTCCGGCGGGGCGGACCTGGAGCTACGGCCAATTGGCCCAGGCCATCGGCAAGCCCGCCGCCGTGCGGGCCGTGGGGCTGGCCAACGGCGCCAATCCGATCGGGGTCATCGTGCCCTGCCACCGCGTCGTCGGGGCTGATGGAACCCTGACCGGCTATGCGGGCGGGCTGGAGCGCAAGCGCTGGCTGTTAGCGCACGAAGCGTCGCAGGAGGGAACAGGACAGGGGGCGTTTGCGCTGGACTGACAGCGCCCTCCCTTTCGGCGCTCATTTCTGGAGTCTGATGATGAACCTGCCCAACGGGGCCCTGGTCGCCGTCGCCGACGGCGAGAAGCTGAGCCTGTTCCGCAACACCGGCCACAACCTCGACATCCAGCTCAAGCCGATGGCGACGCCCGAGATCCCCGAACGCCTGTCCGGAGCGCCGGGCCGCCGCTCCAGCGACGCCAACCCCGACAACGACACCCAGGCCGAGGACGGCTTCGCCATGGGCGTGGCCGAGGCGCTGAACCACATGGCCCTGACCAACAAGATCGAGGCCCTGGCCGTCGTCGCCGCGCCCAAGACCCTGGGCCAGCTGCGCAAGCATTGGCACAAGACGCTGGAAGGCCTGCTGGTCGGCGAAATTCCCAAGGCCCTGGCCGGCCGACCGGCCGAAGAGATCGCCGAGGCGATCAGCCGGGCGTAGCCGTTCAGGCCGCCCCGTCCAAGAACAGGCGGCAGGCCGGGTTGTCGGTCTCGTCGACGTAAGGATAGCCCAGTTCGTCCAGAGCGGCGCTCAAGGCCGCCGCCTGGTCTGGCGGGACGCTGACGCCCGCCAGCACCCTGCCCGCGTCGTCGCCGTGGTTGCGATAGTGGAACAGGGTCAGCGCCCAGGCGGGTTGAAGGCTGTTGAGGAAGCGCAGGAAGGCGCCCGGCCGCTCGGGGAATTCGAAGCGCAGCAGCCGCTCGTGCGGCAGGCCGATGGTGCGCCCGCCGACCATGTGGCGGACGTGGAGCTTGGCGGTCTCGTTGTCGCTCATGTCAACGACGGAATAGCCGTCGGCGGTCAGGCGCCTGAGCAGGCTTTCGCGCTCGGCGGCGCCGTCGCGCAGGGCCACGCCGACGAAGATCTGGGCCGTGCCGTCGCCGGACCAGCGATAGTTGAATTCGGTGATCGAGCGGCCGTCGAGGCTCTGCAGGAAGCGGTGATAATCCTCGCGCCGGTCGGGCATGGAGACGGCGAACAGGGCTTCGGCGCCCTCGCCGATCTCGGCCCGCTCGGCGACGTGGCGCAGGCGATCGAAGTTGACGTTGGCGCCCGAGTTGATCGCCACCAGCGCCCCCGATCCGGGGTTGCGCGCAGCCCACGCCTTCATCCCGGCAAGAGCCACGGCGCCTGACGGCTCGGCCACGGCGCGCACGTCGTCGAAGATGTCCTTCACCGCGGCGCAGACGGCGTCGGTGTCGACCAGCACGATCTCGTCCAGCAGGTCGCGGCACAGGCGGAAGGTCTCGTCGCCCGCGCGGCGCACGGCCACCCCGTCGGCGAACAGGCCGACCTGATCCAGATCGACGACGCGCCCGGCCTCGATGGCGCTCTTCATCGTCGGGGCCTCGGCCGGTTCGACGCCGATAAGGCGCGTCTCGGGGCGCAGGAAGCGGACGATGGCCGCCACCCCCGCCGCCAGCCCCCCGCCGCCGATGGGGATGAAGACGGCGTCGATCGGATCGGCGTGCTGGCGCAGGATCTCCAGCCCCACCGTCCCTTGCCCGGCGATGACGTCGGGGTCGTCGAAGGGGTGGACGAAGGTCGCGCCGGTTTCCTTTTCCAGCGCGCGGGCGTGGGCGTAGGCGTCGTCAAAGCTCTCGCCATGCAGGACGACCTGGCCGCCCAGCCCCCGAACCGCCGCCACCTTGATGCCGGGCGTGGTGGTCGGCATGACGATGGTCGCCGCCGCCCCGCGCTTCGCCGCCGCCAGCGCCACCCCCTGCGCGTGATTGCCCGCAGAGGCGCAGATGACGCCGCGCGCCAGCTCGGCCTGGCTCAGGGCGGCGATGCGGTTGTAGGCGCCGCGGATCTTGAACGAGAAGACCGGTTGCAGGTCCTCGCGCTTCAGCAGGGCGGGGCGCCCGATCCGCGCCGACAGCCGCTTCAGCGGATCGAGGGGGGTCTCCTCGGCCACGTCATAGACGCGGGCGGTCAGGATGCGGCGGACGGTGTCTTGCACGATGATCTCGGTCAGGCGTCAGAAAAAGAAACGAAGCGTGTGCTCGTCTAGGCCAGACCAAACCTTATGAGAACGAAAATTGCGCCCTTCCCTGCTGATCTAAAGCGCCTTCTCCAGAACCACGAAGGCCAGGTCGCGCGTTCGGGGCAGGCCGAAGCGGGGGTCGTCCAGCGGGAAGGGGCGGGTTTCGCCGGTCAGGCGATAGCCGCGCCGTTCGTACCAGGCGATCAGTTCGGCGCGCTGGCGGATGACGGTCATCTCCATGCGCGTGGCGGCGAAGCGGGCGGCGGCCTCGGCCTCGGCGGCTTCGATCAACAGACGGCCCAGACCGCCCGCCTGACGCGCCGGATCGACGGTAAGCAGGCCCAGATAGGCCAGGCCCCGCCCCTGATCCGCGACCTGAACGCAACCGATCAGGGCGCCGCCGACCTCGGCCAGCAGGATGATCCGCGAGGCGTCGGCGAGGATGTCGCGCAGCTCCGCCTCGTCGGTGCGCTGGCCCTCCAGCAGGTCGGCCTCGTGGGTCCAGCCGACCTTGGCGCTGTCGCCGCGATAGGCGCTTTCGATCAGGGCGCGCAGCGCCGGAACGTCGTCCGGCGCCGCAGGTCGAAAGACCGAGCCGTTCAACGGCGCGCCCGGCGCGAGGCGGCCTTGGGCGCATCCGCGCCCAGTTCGGCGATCAGGTGATCCATGCCGTAGACGTCGCGCAGGGCCGTGGTCACGGCCTGGGTGGTGACGATGACGCTGCGGTTGACGTTGCGGTCATAGCCATAGGCGTTGCGCTGGGTCAGGACGGTGGAGTCGAAGTTGGCGCCGATGATCTCGCCCTTCGCATTCACCGCAGGCGAACCCGACGAGCCGCCGATGGTGTCGGACGAGACGGCCATGTTCATCACCGCGTTCGGGTCGATGCGGTCCCTGGCGGCCAGCAGTTTGGGCGCGACGTTGAACGGCTCGGCGCCGGTCGCCCGATCCCACAGGCCGGCGAAGGTGGTGAAGGCCGGGATGCGCTGGCCCGGCACGTCGGTCCCCTCGACCCGGCCGTAGGTCAGACGCAGGGTGCCGGTGGCGTCCGGATAGACGGCGTCGCCGAAGACAGCGAAGCGGGCGGCCGACAGCTGTTCCGAGGCGCGGTCGGTCGGCGCCTGCACCCGGTTCTCCCAGTCGGTGCGGACGGCGCGGGCGTCGGCGTCGATAGCCAGGACATACTGGATCAGAGGATCGGTCGAGGCCTGGACGGCGGGCAGGCCGCCTTCCCACAGGGCGCGGCGCACGGCCGGATCGGCCAGTTTCGTGCCTTCGACCAGACGGGCGGACAGGCCCTCGGGGCTTTCCTTGCCCAGCAGGGTACGGACGTAAGGGCTGTCGACGGTCAGCCATTCGCGCGTCTTGGACAGCCACCATTCCAGACGGACCTGCTCCAGCGCCGGATAGGTCGGGCGTGCGGCAAACAGGCCGGACTGGACGCCCGGCAGGCGGCTGTCGGCGAACTCGGCCAGGCGCTGGTCGGACGGCTTGGCGCGCTCCTGCGCCCCGCGCACGATGGCTCGCGCCCACTGGAACAGGGGCGAGCCGCCCGCCACCGAGGTGGTGCCCATGCCGGTGCCGCCTTCCAGCAGGGCCATCGGGGCATAGAGCTCGCGCGCGATCGGCTGAACATCGGTCAGAACGGCCCAGGGATCGCCGACCTCGGCCGACAGGGCCTCGTTCTCGGCCACGCCGCGCCGGAAGACGGTTTCCTGCCCGGCCAGTTGGTCCATGAAGGCCGGCTCGATCAGGGCGGCCATCCGGCCGCGCCCGCGCTTATAGGTGTTCTCGACGCCCGACAGCGGGTCCATAGCGATGAAGGCCTGATCCTCGCCCTCTTCCGAATAGCGGATCAGACGGCCGCGCAGTTCGGACGCGATCAGCTGGTCCAGCGGCAGGACCACGTCGCGGATAGTCATCAGCTGGGCCTGCGTCAGCAGACGCTGGGTCGAGCCGGGGTTGCCGGTGACGAAGACAGGCTCGCCCTCGGTCGGCTTGTTCGGATTCCAGGTGAAGTGGGTCGGGGTCGCGGCGGGCTTGCCGTCTTCATACAGGCGGATGAAGGCGGCATCGATGGCGAAGCGCGGGAAGGAGAAGTTGTCCAGGTCGCCGCCGAAGGTCGCGGCGCGGTCTTCCGGCGCCCAGGCCAGACGCACGTCGGAATATTTGCGGAACTTGTAGAGCTTGAACTGGCCGCCGCGATACAGGCTGACGACCTGACAGCGGATCTTGGCGTCGTCGCCGCAGTTTTCGGTTTCGATGCGGCCGGCCTCGGCCTCGCGCGCCTGGGTGTAGGCCTGGCCGTCCAGACCGGCGCCCGACTTCTGGACCCGCTCGGTGACGTCGGTGATGTCGGTCAGGATTTCCGCAGAGGCGCCGGGGCATTGCAGCTCTTCCTCGCGGCTTTTGGGGGTGAAGCCCGTTTCGTTATACTGAAGCTGCGGCGTCGACAGGTTGGCGACGCAGGACGAGACGCAGTGGTTGTTGGTCATCACCAGCCCCTCGGCCGAGATGACGCCCGCCGAACAGCCGCCGAACTTCACCGACGACAGGCGCACGCGGTCCAGCCAGGCCTGATCGATGTTCGTGCCCAGAGTCTGATTGGCGCGAGCGATGGGGAAGTTGTCATAGGTCCACATGCCCTCCTCTGCCTTGGCGGAAGAGGCGGCCGCGGAAGCGGCGGCGAAGGCCAGGACGGCGGCCGAGGCGAACAGCATGTGACGCATGAGAAGCTCCTGTTTCAGACTCCGGCGAGGAAAAAACAGAGTCTAATTCGTCTGAATAGTCTGAAATCGGCGGGAAGAAAGCTAGCAGGCCGATGCGTCAGACGGGGGCGTATTGGTTTCTCCCTCCCCTTCATGGGGAGGGTGGTTGAGCCCGACAGGGCGAAACCGGGTGGGGGCGGCGGGGCTGTTCAGGCGCTCGGCCAAAGCCGTGACTGGAGGCCGGGATCGCCCGGCCCTCCCCACCCGGTCGCTACGCGACCACCCTCCCCATGAAGGGGAGGGAGAGGCGCGGCGTCGCTGGGACGCCGCGCACAGGCCTTAGCGACGCACGCCCAGTTCGCGCAGCAGGCGCGGCTGGTTGTAGACGTTGCGCAGGGCCTCGGTGACGGCGGCCGTCGAGACGCTGACCGTGCGGTTCAGCTCGCCGTCGTAGCCGAACGAGCCGCCCAGCGAGTGGATGTTGCCGTCGAAGGCGGCGCCGATCACTTCACCCTTGGCGTTGATCACCGGCGAGCCGGAGTTGCCGCCGATGATGTCGTTGGTCGAGACGAAGTCGTAGACTACGTCCTTGTTGATCCGGTCCTTGGCGGCCAGGAAACGCTCGGAGGCGTTGAACGGCTCGGCGCCGGTCGCGCGCTCGTACAGGCCGCCCATGTGGGTGAAGGACGGCACGGTGACGCCGCGATAGGTCCAGCCCTTCACCTGACCGTAGGACAGACGCAAGGAGAAGGTGGCGTCCGGGTACAGGTTGTCGCCGTAGACGGCGAAGCGGGCCTGGGCGACCTTTTCGGCGGCGCGGGCGGTCGGGGCGTTGACCCCGGCGTCCCACTGGGTGCGGACGGCCTGGGCGGCGTCGTCGTTGGCCAGGACGAAGGCGATCATCGGATCGCCCGAGGCGGCCAGCTGCTCCGGCGTCATGGCCAGGGCCTGCGCGCGATAGGCCGGGTCGATCAGGCGGCTCTGCACCAGACGAGCGGCGATGGTTTCGGGGCTTTCAGCGCCCAGCATGGCCTTCACATCGGCGCTGTCGACCGTCAGGTATTCGCGGGTCTTCAGCATCCAGTGCGACAGCTGGATCTCCTCGACGCCGACCGGGATCGGGGCATCCGAGGCCAGGCGGCGGCCCAGGGCGGCGATGTCGCTGTCGGCGTATCCGGCGCGGCGTTCGGCGACGGGCTTGGCGCGTTCCTTCGACGCGCGGACGATGGCGCGGGCGTAGGAATACAGGGTCGAGCCGCCGCCGGCGTTCGCCTCAAGCTGGCGATAGGGCAGATAGAGGTCGCGGGCCGTCGCCTGCACCTTTTCCAGATCGGCCCACGGGTCGCCGATGCGCTCGGCCACGGCCGGGTCGGCGGCGACGCGCTGGCGCAGCTCGGCCTCTTCCTGGCGCTTCTTGGCCATGAAGGCGGGGTCCGTCAGGGCGCCCTGCTGGCCGTAGTAGACCTTGAAGCTGTTCTCCAGACCGAAGATGGGGTCGAGAGCGACCCGCTTCTCTTCCTCGCCCAGGGTCGAATATTCGACCAGACGGCCGCGCAGTTCGGCGCTCTGGATCAGGGTGATGGGGATCTGCTGGTCGCGCAGGCGCTCCAGCTGGCTCATGGTCAGCAGGCGCGAGGTCGAGCCGGGGTTGCCCGCCACAAAGGTGGCCTCGCCGTCGGTCGGGGCGTTGGGGTTCCACTTCAGGTGGTTGGGCGAAGCGACCGGTTTGCCGTCCTCATAGGCGCGCAGGAAGGCCGCATCGAGGGCGTAGCGCGGGAAGTTGAAGTTGTCCGGATCGCCGCCGAAGAAGGCCGCCTGGAACTCCGGCGCGAAGGCCAGACGCACGTCCTCATACTTGCGGAACTTGTACAGGGCGTATTTGCCGCCGCGATAGAAGCTGATGACCTGACACGTCAGCTTGCGGTCGTCGCCGCAGGCTTCCTTTTGAATCTTGTCGATCTCGGCCGAGCGGGCGGCGACGAAGGCCGCGCCTTCCAGACCCGAGCCAGCGCCCAGGACGCGGTCGGTGACGTCGGTGATGTCGGTCAGGACCTCGGCCGTCTGGCCGGGGCAGGTCTTCTCTTCCTCGCGCGTGGCGGGCATCCAGCCGTTCTTGACGTAGTCGTTCTGGGCCGTCGACAGGTCCTGGACGCACGAGATGACGCAGTGGTGGTTGGTCAGGATCAGGCCTTCACCCGACACGAACGAGGCCGAGCAGCCCTGCAGGCGCACGGCGGCGTTGCGGACGCGGTCCAGCCAGGCCTGATCGATGCGCGTGCCGTACTTCTCATTGACCGTCTGGATCGGGAAGCTGTCGAAGGTCCACATCCCCTCGTCGGCGCGCGCGGCCGAAGCGGGGGCGTTGACCACCACGGCGGCCATGCCGAGGGCGGCCAGCGAGGCGGTGAAGGAAAGGGTGCGGCGAAGCGACATGGGCGTCTCCGAGAGGCGGGACACCACGCCCACGCCTTGCTGTCCGCCGTCACTAGACCCGCAAGGGCCGCGCCCTCAACCCCCGTAACAAATCCGGCGCAGCCAGCCTTACCCCGATTTAACTTGGCCCAGCGCCCGCAGGCGGTCAGATAACAGCGCAAGTCAGGGGAATGAATACGCGTCATGTCGCTCGCGCTGTCCACGCTGCTCTTCGAGTGGCGCCGCTATATGGCCGCCGTCATGGCGCTGGCCCTTTCGGGGTTGCTGGTGCTGGCCATGACCGGGGTCTTCATCGGCATCGGCAAGGGATTCACCGCCGCCATCGAGCGCTCCAGCGCCGATATCTTCATCATGCAGCCGGGCGCCAAGGCCCTGTTCAGCGGGCCGATGGGCATGCCGCGACGCTTTGTCCCGCTGGCCTATAACCACCCCGAGGTGGTCGAGGTGAAGACCCTCGACATGTCGGGCGGCAATTTCCAGAACATCAAGAACGTCGACCCGACCGCCACGGCCGCCGACCGCGCCAAGCAGGGCGCGCCGCGCCAGAAGAGCGTGCTGGTCAACATCATCGACACGGCGCCCGGCTCGGTCACCATCCCGCGCGACTATTCCGAAGAACTGGTCGAGGCCCTGCGCCAGCCCTTCACCGTGGCGGTGGACGAGACGGCGCTGACGCCGCTGGGCGTCAAACTGGGCGACAAGGCCCTGTTCAACGGCCAGACCGTGACCGTGGTCGGCGTGCTGCGCGGCTATCCCAACATGATGCAGCCGACCATCGTCATGTCGCGAGACTCCTTGCGGATGCTGGGCCAGGCCTTTGAGGGGCCGCGCGTCGGCCCGCTGATGCTCAAGATCAAGGACCCGGCCCGCGCCGAGGTCGTGGTCGCCCAGCTGAACGCCATGGGCAACGGCCAGTGGAAGGCCTGGACCCGCCAGCAGCTGGCCGACGCCAACGCCGGCGCCATGTTCGAGGAAGGCATTCTGGTCATCATCATCGGCGGCTGCGTCGTGCTGGGGATCATCATCGGCGTGGCCATCACCTGGCAGACCCTGCGCGGCGCCATCATGGCCAACATCAAGGAGTTCGCCTCCCTGCGCGCCCTGGGCGTCGGCATGGGCAGCCTGCGCCGCATCGTCATGGAGCTGAGCTTCTGGGTCGGAATGGTGGGGGTCGGCGCAGCCATCCTGCTGACTTGGCTGCTGTCGCTGCTGGCCCTGTCCAACGCCGTCATCATCTCCATGCCGCCGATGCTGCTGATCATCGTCGGGGGCGGCCTGATCGCCATCTCCATGCTCTCGGGCCTGCTGTCGATGGGCATTCTGAAGAAGAGCCAACCTGCGGACCTGCTGCGATGAACACTATGGCTTCTGGGCACACCAAGGTTCACGGCAAGCACGGCGAGTTCGCCCTGGAAGCCAAGGGACTGGTCAAGCGGTTCAAGTCCGGCCGGTCCTATGTCGAGGTGCTGAAGGGCGTGGATTTCGACGCCCGCCACGGCGACCTGACCATGGTCATGGGGCCGTCGGGCTCGGGCAAGTCGACGCTGATCGCCGCCCTGTCCGGCCTGCTGCGGCCCGAGGAAGGGCGCGTCGACGCCCTGGACGTGGACGACCTGTGGAAACTGTCGGGCGGCAGGATCGACAAGTTCCGGCTGGATCACTGCGGCTTCATCTTCCAGGGCTTCAACCTGTTCCCGGCGCTCAGCGCCCTGCAGCAGGTGACGACGGTGCTGAAATATCAGGGCCTGTCGCCGGAGAAGGCCAAGAAGCGCGCCGCACTCGCTCTGGAAGAGGTCGGCCTGGGCCATCGTCTGCATCAGCGCCCGGCCGCCCTGTCCGGCGGCGAGAAGCAGCGCGTCGCCATCGCCCGCGCCTTGGCCAAGGACCCGCAGATCCTGTTCGCCGATGAACCGACCTCGGCGCTGGACGGCGAGAACGGCCAGGTGGTCATCAGACTGCTGCGCCGGGCGGCCACCGAACACGGCGCGGCCGTCATCTGCGTGACCCATGACCCGCGCCTGGAAGCCTGGGCCGACCGGGTCATCCACATCGAAGACGGCGTGATCATCGACGATCAGCGCCGCACCCCCAATCCCGAAGCCATCCTGGCGTCGCACTGACCCCGATCCCCTTGAGGACCCCCATGCCCGCATTCCTGAAAAACAAATGGCTCTGGATCGGCCTGGCGCTGCTGGTCGCCGTCGTCATCGGCCTGAGCCTGATGCAGAAGGCCGGTGCCGCCAAGAAGGCCGAGCTGGCCGAGGCGGCCGAGAAGAAGGTGGAAAGCCCCTATTCGGCCATCGCCAACGGCAAGATCGACATCGAGGGCGGCATCATCCAGATCGCTGCGCGGCGCGGCGGCGTGGTGCGTGACGTCCTGGTTCAGGAAGGGGACCTGGTGAAGGCCGGTCAGATCCTGGCCCGTCAGGAAGACGACGAGCCGCGCCTGTCGCTGCAGACGGCGACCGCCGATCTGGCCCAGGCCGAAAGCCAGCTGCGCATGATCAATGTCGACATCGCCACGGCCCAGCGCGAGCACGACCGGCTGCAGAAACTGGTCGCCACCAACTTCGTCGCCGCCCAGCGCATGGATCAGGCCCGCGACGCCATCGCCCAGGCCCAGGCCCGCCTCGCCTCGCAACAGGCCGCCGTCCAGACCGCCCGCGCCCGCCGCGATCAGGCCGCCTATAATGTCGAGCTGACGGTGATCCGCTCGCCCGCCGACGGCCGCATCGTGCGCCGCTACGCCAACCCCGGCGCCGGCGCCTCGACCCTGAACGTGTCGAACATGTTCGACCTGGAGCCCGCCGCCCCGCGCATCGCCCGCGCCGAGATCGTCGAGGCCGACATCCCCAACGTCAGCGTCGATCAGGCCGTCGAGATCACCCCCGAAGGCGATCCGTCCAAGGTCTATGTCGGCAAGGTGCTGCGCCGCGCCGCCGTCTTCGGCGCCCGCAAACTGGCCTCGGACGACCCGTCGCAACGCACCGACGAGCGCGTGGTCGAGGTGGTGGTCGCCGTCGACGAGGCCCCGCTGCTGATCGGCCAGCGCGTGCTGGTCAAGTTCATGAAGCCGGGCGAGACGGCGGGCGCCAAGCGCGACAACGCCTCGACCGGCGTGCCCGCTACGCGCGCCATGAAGGCGCCCGCACGGACGTAACTCCTGATCGGGACAAGACCGGAAAAGGGGCCTCGTGAGGGGCCCTTTTTTTGTTTGCGCATACTCTCCCGCTCATCCCGACGTCCGCCGGGGTGAGCGGGTTATGAAATCTAGTTCCCCTTGAACTCCCCTATCCGCTTTTCCAGCACCGCGCTCACGCCCTCGATGTGGTCGTCGGTCAGGTGGGCCAGGGCCTGCATGGCGGCGGACAGTTCCAGCATCTGATCGAAATTCATGTCGCGGCCCTGACGCAGCAGACTCTTGGCCATGCGCAGGGCCTGGGGCGGCTGGGCGGCGATCTGGTCCGCCGTCTGCATCGCCTCGTCCATCAGCGCTTCATGCGGGACGACGCGGTTGACCAGGCCCCACTGCTCGGCCGTCGCCGCGTCGATCGAGCGGGCGGTGAACAGCAGTTCGGCGGCGCGGGCGTAGCCCACGTTGCGCGGCAACAACCAGGAGCCGCCGTCGCCGGGAATAATGCCCAGCTTCATGAAGGGCACGCCGAAGCTGGCGCGCTCGGAAGCGATGCGGATGTCGCCCAGACCGGCGATGTCGCAGCCCAGCCCCATGGCCGGGCCGTTGACCGCGCTGATCAACGGAACCTCCAGCCCATAGAGGGCGCGCACGATGCGGTGGACGACCCGGCGATAGCGTTCGCGGATGGCGGCGCCCGAGCCCTCGAACAGGTCGCGGCGGTCCTTCATCGCCTTCAGGTCGCCGCCCGCCGAGAAGGCGCGCCCGGCGCCCGTCATCACCACGCAGCGGATCGAGGAGTCGGCGTTGACGGCGTCGCATGCGGCGGCGAAGGCCTCGCCGTCCTCAAGGTCCGGCAGGGCGTTCAGCCGGTCGGGCCGGTCCAGCGTCCAGACCATGACCGCGCCTTTGCGCTCTTCGACGATCAGACCCATGCCGCGTATCCTCTTTGACAATGCAGGCTTGGGTTTCGGCCAGGGCGCGCGGCGGTGGCAAGGGCGGAATTGAAAAACCCCGGTCGTTCTGACCGGGGCTTCTGGCTGGATCATCCAGTCTCGCGACTACGCGCGCGGCCGTTTGATCGTTATGGGTACGAAGTTGGACGGGTGGCTGACCACGCGGTCGGCGGCGCCGTTCATCTGCTTCGTGTTCACCAGCATCCCGCCGAAAAGGGCGAAGGACATCATGGCGTGCTGGAGATTGCGCTCTTTGTTTTCGTTCATTTTTGGCGTCTCCTTTCGTTGAACGATGAAAGAAGACACGTCGTGCTTTTTGGGACTCTCACCCTGTCAGTCGTTTCGCGTCGAGGTTGAAGATAGTCGCCCGACGCGAAAAGTCAAGAAATTATAGTCCGTTCTCGGACTCAATGTTGCGATACCGTCACGAACCATGCCTGACACGCCCGCCCCGACCCCGCCCCGCTCCATCGCCAGCCCCTGCGTCATGGTCTGCACCGTCGACGGCGCCTCGGGCCTGTGCCTGGGCTGTCTGCGCACCTTGCAGGAAATCGCGACCTGGAGCCGAATGACGGACGAGGGCCGGGCCGCCGTCATGGCCGACCTGCCCGGCCGCAAGAGCCGGATCGACCCCAGGCTGCTGGGCGAGTGAGCCGCGGCGATCAACGGTCCGGCGTCAACCTTTCGTTCGCCACGTCGCTTCACCGCATGGGAAGACCCAGGCGGCATAGTCGCTTTCATGATCCGCTTTGACCCGCGCTCCGCTGTCGTTTTCGCCGCCGCCCTGGCGTCGGCCTGCGCTTGCGCCGGCGCCCTGATGTGGTGGGAGGGCCCAGCCAAGGCCTACGCCGCCGTGGCGCTGAAGGAGGCGCCGTCGGTGACGCGCGCGGCCGACGGTCACTATTGGGCCGAGGCGACCGTCGAGGGGCGGCCGATGCGGATGCTGGTCGACACCGGCGCCAGCGTGGTGACGCTGAGTCGCGCCGACGCCGAACGACTGGGCGTGCGCCTGAAGGCCCACGACTTCAACCAGACGCTGAACACCGCCTCCGGCCAGGTTCCCGCCGCGCGGGTGCTGCTGACCTCCCTGTCGGTGGCGGGGGTGGAGATGACCTCGGTCGAGGCCCTGGTGATCGACCGCGACATGCCCGCGGCCCTGCTGGGGATGAGCTTTCTGGGCCGTCTGTCGGCCTTTGAGGCGCGGCCGGACGGGTTGATCCTTAGGGGCTGATTGCGCCTCAGGCGCGCGGGCCGAAAGGCACGACCTTATTGTCCCGGTCATGGCCGATATCGGCCGAGCCCAGATAGGGAATGCCGGAGCGCACGCACCAGTGACGCACGATCTCCTCCGCCGTCAGGCCGAAGTCGGGGTCATTGGCCGTCACGTCGGACACACGGCCCAGACGGATGCCCGCCACGCGACGGATCGAGGCCTGCCCCGTCAGGTGGAACATCATCCGGTCGACGCGATAGAGGGCCTCGGACACCTCTTCCAGCATGACGACGTGGCCGGTCAGGTCCGGCTCGATCGCCGTGCCGACCAGTTCGTTCAGGATGGTCAGGTTGAAGCCGACGGCCGGCCGAGGGTCGCCCAGCAACGACGGCTCCAGCGAAGCCGGGTCGCCGCTCCGCAGCCAGTTCACCGCCCGAAGGCCCGTGGCGTCATGACGCGACCCATCCGAGGCCATCGGTCCGTGCGCCACATGGGGAAACCCTGCGCGATACAGCGCCGCCAGCAGGCTGCCCGCGTCGGAATAGCCGAGGTAACGCTTGGCCCAGGCGTGGGCGGTCAGCTCGGGGATCACCGCCTCGGCGATGCGGCAGGCGCCGTAACCCCCGCGCGCGAACCAGACGGCGTCGATGTCGGGGTCGTTGGCCGTCTCGACGAAGGCGCGGGCGCGGGTGGCGTCGTCGCCGCCGAAGTGGCCGTGGACCTCATGCACGGCCGGATGCATGACCAGCTCGACCGCGCCGTCCGGCCACTGCGCCGCCGCCCACGCCCGGATCGCCTCGCCCCGCGCCGGATCGAGACGGGAGCTGGCGTTGACGACGCCGATTCGGAACGGTCTGGTCTGCATGGACGGGGTGGCCTCGGTCGCCTCACGTGCTAGTCAGGCCGCCGGACATTCCCCGGTTTCGAGCTCTGAAATCAAGCCGATGAACAAAGACTATTTCTTCTGCGGCGTCGGCGGCTCGGGCATGATGCCGCTGGCCATGATCGTTCAGGCGCAAGGCGGCCGGATTTCCGGCTCCGACCGGGCGCTGGATCAGGGCCGCACGCCCGAGAAGTTCGACTGGCTGCGCGCCCACGGCGTGACCCTGCACCCGCAGGACGGAACGGGCGTGGTCAGCAAGGATCAAGTGGTCGTCGCCACCGGCGCGGTCGAGGACACCGTGCCCGACATCGGCGCCGCCAGGCGCGTCGGCGCCGTCATCAAGACCCGGCCTCAGTTACTCAGCGAACTGTTCAACGCGGCCCCGACCTCGATCGGCGTGGCGGGCACCAGCGGCAAGTCCACCATCACCGGCATGGTCGCGTGGATCCTGGATCAGGCGGGCCGCGCGCCCACCGTGGTCAACGGCGCGGTGATGAAGAACTTCGCCAGCGCCACACAACCGTTCGCCAGCGCCCTGATCGGCGGACCAAATGACGAGACTGGGCTGTTCGTGGCCGAGGTGGACGAGAGCGACGGCTCCATCGCCCGCTATGATCCCACGGTCGCCGTGGTCTCCAACATCTCGCTCGACCACAAGTCGATGGAGGAGTTGCGCGAGCTATTCGGCGGCTTCGTCGGCCGGGCCACGACGGCGGTGCTGAACCTCGACAACCCCGAGACGGCGGCGCTGGCCCAAGAACTGGCGCAGACCCTGCCCCCCGGCAAGGCCATCACCTTCGCGCTGGGCGAGGAAGAGGCGGACCTGTCGGCGCACGACCTTCAGCCCCTGCCGACCGGCATGACGTTTGAGCTGCGGGTGCGCGGCGAGGCGACGCGGGCGGCGACGCTGAACGTGCCGGGCGCGCACAATGTCGCCAATGCGCTGGCGGCGCTGGGAGCGGTTCGGGCGCTGGGCGTCGACATGGATCAGGCGGTCGCGGCGCTGGAGACCTTCAGCGGTATCCGGCGACGGCTGGAGGTGGTGGGGACGCAGGGCGGCGTCACCGTCATCGACGACTTCGCCCACAACCCGGACAAGATCGCCGCCACCCTGAAGACCCTGCACGCCTTTGACGGGCGGCTGCTGATCCTGTTCCAGCCGCACGGCTTCGGCCCGCTGAAGCTGATGCAGCAGGCGTTCATCGAGGGCTTCGCCGGGCTGATGCGGCCGGACGACGTGCTGCTGATGCCCGAGCCGGTCTATTACGGCGGCACCACCGACCGCAGCGTCGGCAGCGAGGACATAGCGGCCGGCGTGCGCGTGGCCGGGCGTCAGGCCCAGGCGCTGGCGACCCGCGCCGACTGCGGCGACCGCATCGTGGACATAGCCCGCCCCGGCGACCGGGTCGTGGTCATGGGGGCGCGCGACGACAGCCTGTCGACCTTTGCGGCGGAACTGCTGACGCGCCTCTGACTGTCCGCCATCAGATCAATCGTCAAATTAGCCTTGCAAAACATTCATTTCCGGCAAATCGCCTGTTAAGCGCCCTGACCTAACCCTGCTCTGGCAAGACGCAGGAGACGGCTAGGAAATGGCCAGGATCGGAGATTTCGTGGACGCCTCGGCGCCGATGGCGCCCGACGCCCTGGGCGCAGAGGCGCTGGCCCGGTTCGAGGCTGAGCCCGAAACACTGGTCATCGCCGTAGCCGACGCCGAGGGACGGCCCGTCGGCCTGATCGAGCGCAACGCCTTCACCCTGAAGCTGGCGGCCGAGTTCGGTCGCGCCCTCTATGTCCGGCGCCCGGTCTCGGCGCTGATGGACCCGGCGCCGATGGTGGTGGAGGCGGACGCCTCGGCCGACGTGCTGTTCCAATCGATGGACGCGGCCGGTCTGGGCGCCCTGCTGAAAGGATTCATCGTCGTCTCGCGCGGCCGCTATGTCGGGGTGGGCGCAGGGCTGCACGTGCTTCAAGCCGGGGTGGCGATCCACAAACGCCGCGCGGAAGCCATGGCCGAACTGGCCCAGAATCTGGTCCGCGCCGAGGCGGAGGCCCGCGCCTCCAGCCGCGCCAAGTCCGAGTTCCTGGCCGTGATGAGCCACGAGATCCGCACGCCCCTGAACGGGGTGCTGGGGGTGGCCGCCCTGATGGAGCGGCAACTGACGCAGGAAGCCCTGCGCCCGCACGTGCGCACCATTCTGGATTCGGGCGCCAGCCTGCTGCGGCTGCTGACCGATGCGCTGGACATGTCGCGGGCCGAGGCCGGGATGCTGACGCTGGAGCCCGCGCCGCTGGACCTGCAGTCGGTGGCGGCGGACCTGTCGGCCCTGTGGAGCCCGCGCGCCGAGGAGAAGGCGCTGGAACTGCAGGTCGAGGCGGAGCTGACGGCCGCGCGATGGGTCGTCGGCGATGAGATGCGGCTCAAACAGCTATTGAACAATCTGATCGGCAACGCCCTGAAGTTCACCGAGGCGGGCGTGGTGCGGGTGCGGCTGGCGACGGCGCTGCAGGACGGAGAGGTGCGGCTGTCCGCGACCGTCGACGACAGCGGCCCCGGCGTCAGCGACGAGGCGGCGCGCGCCATCTTCGAGCCGTTCAACACCGGCGAGGCGGGACGGCAGGGCGCGGGCGCGGGCCTCGGCCTGGCCATCTGCCGTCAGATCGTCGAACGGATGGAGGGGGTGCTGGCGGTCGAGCGTTCGCCTCAGGGCGGGGCGCGATTTTGCTTCGACCTGCGCCTGCCGCTGGCGCAGGCCGACGGCCGCCGCGATGAGGACCGTCAGGCGGCGCCGACCTTCCATGACACCCTGCATGTGCTGGTGGTGGACGACCACGCCGCCAACCGCTTCGTCGCGGGCAAGGTGCTGGAGCTGTTCGGCTGCACCCATGAGACCGCCGAGAACGGCCGTCAGGCGGTCGAGCGCGCGGCCGCCGCGCCCTTCGACCTGATCCTGATGGATGTGAAGATGCCGGTGATGGACGGGGTGGCGGCGACGCGGGCGATCCGCGCCCTGCCCGGTCCTGCGAGCGCCCTGCCCATTCTGGCCCTGACCGCCAACGCCGATCCGCGCGACGAGGCCGCCTATCTGGCGGCGGGGATGGACGGGGTGGCGCAGAAACCGATCCAGCCCGAGGCCCTGCTGAACGCGATACGACTTGTACTGTCGCGCGGCGAGGCGGCGCAGGCGGCCTGAGCGCGCCGAGGCGTCACACCTCGGACCAGCGCCGCAGCAGGTTGTGATAGACGCCGGTCAGTTCGATCACGGCCGCATCCTTGGGCCCCTTGTCGAGGTTGACGCGCTGGATCGCCACGTCGAGGCGGAACAGGGTCTCGCGATCGGCGTCGTCGCGGATCAGACTCTGCAGCCACATGAAGCTGGAGACGCGGGCGCCGCGCGTGACGGGCGTCACCCGGTGCAGGCTCTTGGACGGGTAGAGGACCAGATCGCCCGCCGGCAGCTTGATCGACTGGGCGCCGTACATCTCCTCGATGATCAGTTCGCCGCCGTCATAGTCCTCTGGCTCGGACAGGAAGAGGGTGGCCGACAGGTCGCTGCGGATGCGATGGCCCTCGCGCTGGCGGATGGCGTTGTCGACGTGCGTGCCGAACTCGCCGCCGCCCTCATAGCGATTGAACAGCGGCGGAAAGATCGTGTGCGGCAGGGCGGCCGAGACGAACATCGGATTGGCGTTCAGCGCCTGGACCACCAGAGCCGACACCTCGCGCGCCGGGGCGCTGTCCTCGGGCAACTGCTGATTGCGCTTGGCCGTCGCCGACTGATGGCCCGACGTCATGTTGCCGTCGGCCCAGGGACCGGCGTCCAGCGTCTGGCGCAGCGCATGCACCTCGGCCTTGGTGAAGACTTCGGGGATGTGCAGCAGCATGGCTCTCTCACCGTCTGAAAACGCATCGGCCCCGCTGCTGGCGAAAGCGCGGGGCCGACATGATGACGCGAAACGCGGCCTCTTAGTAGCGGACGTTCAGCGTCAGGATGGCCTGACGCGCCGGCGCGACGTCGGCGTGGTGCACGCCGTTGGTGCGGATGATGTATTCCTCATCCCCGGCGTTCTGGACGTTCAGCTGCAGCGAGGCGCGCTCGTTGATGTCGTAGGAGGCGAACAGGTCGAACCGGGTGTATTCGGGCGCATAGACGCGATTGCCGCCACCGCCGGCCCCGCCCTGATTGCCGCCCCAGGATTTGGACACGTAGTAGACGCCGCCGCCCAGGCTCAGTTTCGGCAGGAGGCGATAGGTGGTGAACAGGCTGGCGCTGTGCTCGGGCGTATTGGCCAGGGCGTCGCCCAGATTGATGCTGTTATAGGCGCCGCGCACCAGTTCGGAGTCCATCCAGGTGTAGCCGCCGAACACCTGCCACTTGTCGGTGATGTTGCCCGACACGCCCAGTTCCAGACCCTGCACCCTGGCCTCGCCCGCCTGCTCATAGCGGTCCGGCGCTACTAGAATGGCTGCGTTCTTGCGGGTCAGGTGGAACAGGGCGCCGCTGAGCGCCAGGCGATCGCCGAACAGATTGGCCTTGGCGCCGATCTCGAAGCTCTCGGTTTCCTCAGGGTCGAGAACGGTGGCGACGAAGTTGGCGCTGCCGTTGGTCGTGCCCGTATTCTGATCCCCGGCCGAGATGGTCGGCGGCGTCGAGGCGGTCGAGAAGGAGGCGTAGATGCTGCTGTTCGCCGTCGGCTTGTAGACCAGGCCGACCTGATAGTTGACGAAGTCCCAGTCGCCGCGCGTGGGGGCATAGATCGGCGCCGTCACCGTGCCCGAGGCGTTCAGCCCCTCAACCGAATAGTCGTCCCAACGCAGACCCAGGTTCAGGATCAGTCGGTCGCTCAGGTGGATGGCGTCAAAGGCGTAAACGCCCACGGAATCCGTGTCGGCCCGGCTGACCAGACCGCGCGTCTTCGTGCCCGTCCACGGGTCGTTCGGATTGGGTGCATAGACCTGGGTGCAGTCCAGCCCCGTCAGCGGCGCCGGGCAGGCCGTGCCGGTCAGGGTCGTGACCGTGTAGGAGGCGTTCTGGTTCTTCTCGCGCGACAGCTCGACGCCGACGTCGAAGTCGTGCTTGATCGAACCGGTCAGGAACGAGCCGTGCAGGTCGGTGACGTTGGCCAGGGTCTCGGCCGGATTCCAGCGCGACTTCAGGCCCCGCTTCATCCACCAGACGCCGTCGATCAACTGGGCGTTTCCACCGTCGCCGGGGTTGGTGACGACGTAATCATTCAGCGTCTGCGAGTAGCGGGTGACGTTGCGCAGGGCCAGATTGTCGCTGAACCGGTGCTCGATCTCCAGCGTCAGGCTGTCGACCGTATTGTTCAGATAGTCGCGCGCCTTCAGGCCGTAGAAGCTGTCGTAGGGCACGTCCAGCACGCCCGAGGCGTCCGGACGCGGCGCGGTCGCCCCGCCCAGCTTGGTGTAGAGCGGGACGCCGTAGTCAGGCAGTTGATTGCTGTCGAGGTGATAATAGCTGGCGGTGACGGTCGTCGGCGTGCCCAGACCCACGGCGATCGCGGCGCCGACGCCCCACTTGTCGAAGTCGGCGCCGTTGCGGCCCGGCACGTCGCCTTGCGAGGCCATGAGGTTCAGGCGCATGGCGGCGGTCGGCCCGACCTGCCAGTTGGCGTCCACCGTGCCGCGCAGATAATCGTCCGTACCGGCCCCGGCCGAGCCGTTGACGAAATTGGTCAGGCGCGGCGCCTTGGATGACAGATTGATGCTGCCGCCGCCCGAGCCCCGGCCCGAGTAGACGGAATCGGCGCCCTTGATGACCTCGACCTGCTCCAGGTTGAAGACCTCGCGCTGCTGGCCGCCGGTGTCGCGCACCCCGTCGACGAAGATGTTGTTGCCCGAGGCCTGACCCCGGATGAAGGGCCGGTCGGCCAGCGGCTGGCCGCCCTCGCCCGCGCCGAAGGTGATGCCCGGCGAGGTGCGCAGGATGTCCTGCAGCGAGGTGGCCGCCGTCTGTTCAATGATCTGCTGCGGGATCACGGTCACGGCGCGCGGCGTGTCGACCAGGGGGGCGACGAACTGCGGATCCTTCGGCTCGCGCTTCACGCGATGGCCGTTCACGTCCACCGTGCCCAGGTGGGTGGCGTCCTGGCTGATCACGCCATCGGCGGGCGCGGCTTCGTCGGCGGCCGCCGCCATCGCGGGTGCAGCGCACAGCATGCCGGCGGCGCTGGACGCGAACAGGAGCGCCTTGAGGGCGGCGGAGCGAGTGTCAAAGCGAGCGTCGGGGCGAGCGTCGGACATGGGGGAGGAACCGATCTATGATTGAGACCGGCTCGCATTAGCACCATTTCGGGGTGCGACAATCTGACTCCTGCGACTAAATCGCACTTGCGACTTCAATGTCACACGCAGGTCACGCCTGAGTCTTGGCCACCGCCTTGATCGAGACCGCAGGGTCGGCCAGCAGAACGTCGTCGACCGGCGCCCCTTTGCTGATCAGCAGGCGCCCGCCCATGAAGTCGGCCGGGGCGTTGACCGCCTCCACCGCCACGATGCGCTCTCCCGCCAGATGGAAGACCGAGAAGGCGCCGCTGGCCGGATCGCCGCGCACCAGTTGGCGGTCGGCGTCGAAGGGCACGCCCGCGATCTGCAGCTTGACGTCGTACTGGTCAGACCAGAACCAGGGGACCTCCGGCGCCGGGGCCGCTCGGCCGACGATAGCCGAGGCCGCCTGCTTGGCCTG
This sequence comes from Brevundimonas sp. LPMIX5, assembly GCF_003576505.1. Taxonomy (NCBI): domain Bacteria; kingdom Pseudomonadati; phylum Pseudomonadota; class Alphaproteobacteria; order Caulobacterales; family Caulobacteraceae; genus Brevundimonas; species Brevundimonas sp. LPMIX5. The sequence goes on along the minus strand of NZ_QWTZ01000004.1, from coordinate 246,705 downwards.
TTCAAGGGCGTTGGGCACGCTCTCCAACCGGTGCATGACGCCGCCATGGACCGGGATCGGCCGCCGCGTCACGTCGCCGATGGCGTAGATGTGCGAGTCGCGGGTGCGGGCGGTATCGTCCACCACCACGCCATTGTCGCACGTCAGTCCCGCCGTCCGCGCCAGAGCCTCGCAGGCGAAGGCGCCGACGCCGACCAGCACCGCATCCGCCGCGATCAGTTCGCCGTCCGCCAGACGCACGCCCGCATCCTCAAACCCCGCGACCTCGGCGCCGGTCAGAATCTCGACGCCGTGCTTTTTGTGCAGGTCGGTGAAGAAGGCCGACAGGGGCTGAGAGGCCACGCGCGCCAGCACCCGGTCCATACGCTCGATCACCACCGCCTCGGCGCCCAAGGCGCGGGCCGAGGCCGCCGCCTCGAGCCCGACATAGCCGCCGCCGACCACCGCCAGCCGCTTGCCCGGAGCCAGAACCGCCTTCAGCCGTTCGGCGTCCTCAAGGGTGCGAAGCTCCAGCAGGTCTGGCCGGTCGGCGCCGGGAAGGCTCAGCTTACGGGCCGTCGAGCCGGTGGCCAGGATCAGCGTGTCATAAGCCTCGACCGTGCCGTCGGCGAAGGTCACGGCCTTGGCGCCCGCGTCGATGGCGGTCGCCGTGACGCCGGTGCGCAGGGCGATATTCTGCTCGGCGTAGAAGCTCTCGGGGCGCAGCAGCAGGTCTTCCAGCCCCGCCTCGCCCTTCAGCCAGGCCTTGGACAGGGGCGGTCGCTGATAGGGCGGCGCCGTCTCCTGCCCCGCCAGGACGATCTCGCCCTCGAACCCATACTGCCTCAGCAGCGCCGCCGCCGAGCCCCCCGCGTGTCCCGCGCCAATGATCAGAACCTTGCTCATGGCGGACAGATAGAGCGGCGAGGCTCGACTAGCGAGTGGTCGTCAACTTTTTCCTCCCCATGGAATGGGGAGGAAAAAGAGGTGACGTCAACTCGGCGGGTTGACCGTTCCATTGTTACAGCATAATGGACCGCGCCATGAGCACCGACGCCGCCAAGACCGCCCTGCTGGACGCCCTGCTCTCGCTGAAAACGCGGGAGGAGGCGGACGCGTTTCTGGCCGATCTGTGCACCCCGGCCGAGCTGCGCGCCATGGCCGAGCGGTGGCAGGTGGCGCGGATGCTGGACGTCGGGGACAAGACCTATCGCGAGATCGCCGCCGAGGCGCCCGCCAGCCCGACCACCGTGGTGCGCGTCGCGCGCTCCCTGAAAGACATGCCGCACCAGGGCTATCGGCTGGTGCTGGACAGACTGAAAGCCTGAGTTGACATCATGAGCACGGTTCAGGGGCGGCTGCGCATCGCCGTCCAGAAATCCGGCCGTCTGGCCGAACGCAGCCTTGATCTGGTCCGCGATGCGGGCCTGCGCGTGGTGAAGGGCAACAACGACCTGCTGTATCGGATCGAGAACTATCCGATCGACCTGCTGCGGGTGCGCGACGACGACATTCCGACCTTCGTGGCGGACGGGGTCTGTGATCTGGGCATCGTCGGCGAGAATGTGCTGGAAGAGGTGAAGAACGGCGGGCCGAACGCGCAGGTCGTCATGCCGCTGGGCTTCGGCCGCTGCACGCTAAAGATCGCGACGCCGCCGGGGCTGGACTACGCCGGGCCGACGTCGCTGCAAGGCCTGCGGATCGCCACCTCCTATCCGAAAATCCTGCGGCGCTTTCTGGATGAGGCGGGCGTCGACGCCGACATCGTCACCATGCGCGGCGCCGTCGAGGTGGCCCCGCGGCTGAAGCTGGCCGCCGCCATCTGCGATCTGGTCTCGACCGGGGCCACGCTGGATGCCAACGGCCTGAGCGCGCGCGAGACGGTGCTGGACAGTCAGGCGGTGCTGATTAAGGCGCCGACCGCGCCCGAAGCGGGTCTGCAGCACCTGCTGGACTCCATCGTCGAGCGGATGGCGGGCGTGGTGTCGTCGCAGGGGGCCAAATACGTGATGCTGAACGCGCCGCGCGCGGCGCTGGACCGGATCACCGCCCTGTTGCCCGGCGCAGGGTCGCCAACCGTCATGCCCCTGTCGGGCCGCGACGACGCCGTGGCCGTCCACGCCGTGTGTCAGGAGGCGGTCTTCTGGGAGACGCTGGAGAAACTGAAGGCCGAAGGGGCGTCGGCCATACTGGTCCTGCCCATCGAGAAGATGATGTGATGAAGCGTATCGACTGGAACCAACTGGACGCCGCCGGGCGCAAAGCCGCTTTGGCCCGCCCGCAGCGTCGCACCGAGGGCTTCGTCTCCAGCGTGGTGCGCGAAATCTTCGACGACGTGCAGGCGCGCGGCGGCGAGGCCGTGAGCGACTGGGCGACCCGTCTGGACGGCGCCCCGCCGCGCCGCATCGAAATCACCGAGGCCGCTGCGACCAAGGCACGTCGCGACCTGCCGCCCGCCGCCGCCCGCGCCCTGCGCGTCGCCGCCGACAATGTGCGCGTCTTCCATCAGGCGACGAAACCCGAGGACACGCCCTTCATCGAGACGACGCCCGGCGTGAGGTCGAAGCTGGTCTGGCGGCCCATCGGCTCGGCGGGGCTTTATGCGCCGGGCGGGACGGCGCCGCTGTTTTCATCGCTGCTGATGCTGGCCATACCGGCGGGCGTGGCCGGGGTCGGACGGCGCGTCGCCGTGACGCCGCCGTCGAAGGACGGCTCGGTCCACCCCGCCATGATCGCCGCCGCCGCCGAGGCGGGGCTGGATGAGTTGTGGCTGCTGGGCGGGGCGCAGGCCATCGCCGCCCTGACCTTCGGCGTCGAACTGGAAGACGGCGTCATCGCGCCGGTCGACAAGCTGTTCGGCCCTGGCAACGCCTATGTGGCCGAGGCCAAGCGATACGCCTCCGCCCTGCCCGGCGGTCCGGCGCAGGACCTGCCGGCAGGGCCGTCCGAGCTGCTGGTCATCGCCGACCGCGACGCTGATTTTGAGATCGTCGCGGCGGATCTGTTGAGCCAGGCCGAACATGACGCGGACGCGCAGGTCATCCTCGTCTCCGACAGCGGCACGGCCCTGAGCGAGATCATCGCCGAGGTCGAGCGTCAGGTGGAGCGCCTGCCCCGCGCCGCCATCGCCCGCGCGTCTCTGGCCGAGGCCTGCGCCATCCGCGTGCGCGACATGACCGAGGCGTGCGAGGTGGCGAACCTCTATGGCCCCGAACACCTGTCGATCCAGACGCAGGAAGCCGAGAAGTTGGTCGAGCGGATCAGCGCGGCAGGCGCCGTCTTCGTCGGGCGCTGGGCGGCGGAAACGCTGGGCGACTATGCGGCGGGGCCGAGCCACGTCCTGCCGACCGACGGCGCGGCGCGGACGCTGGGCGGCGTGACCACCGCCAGCTTCATGACCACCATGTCGGTCCAGACCGTCAGCGAACAGGGCGCCGCCGCCCTGGCCCCCGTCGCCGCCGCACTGGCTCGGCTGGAGGGGCTGGAAGCCCACGCCAGAGCCGCCGATCTGAGGAGCGCGGGATGACACAGAGTTTCTTCCTTCTCCCCTTGAGGGAGAAGGTGGGTGCCGGAGGCGCTCGGATGAGGGGTGTGCTGGCTTCGCCCTCGCCCGTCTCGCCTTTGGACACCGCCCCCTCATCCGTCTCGCTACGCGAGCCACCTTCTCCCCCGAGGGGAGAAGGGCAGTATGGCGCGGGAGAAGGATCATGACGCTTCCCGCCCCCTATCCTCCGCTGGTTTCCGGCGGCGATGGTCTGGATCGCTATCCGGTCGAGCCTGCCGCGCTGGCGGCCCGCATGGCCGCCCTCTATGGCGTCGGCGCCGATCAGGTGCTGCCGACGCGCGGGCTGACGCACGGGCTGGAACTGGTCTGGCGCCTCGCCGCGCGCGACGGGCTGAAGGTGCAGGCGCCCGACGCCGAGCCCTATACGCAACTGGCCGCCCTCTACGCCCGACCGGCTGAAGGCTCCGACACCGCCGCCGTGATTATCCGCGCCCTCGGCTCGCCCGAGGCCGTGGCCGAGATGGCCGAGCGCGTTGCCCCCGCCCTGCTGGTCGTGGACGAAGGACTGCTCGAATTCGCCGACGCGCCGTCCGCTGCGGCGGTGGTGAAGGATCACGCCAATCTGGTCGTGCTGCGCAGCCTGTCGCTGGCCTATGGGCTGGCCGGCGCGCGGGTCGGGGCGGCGGTCGGGCAGGCGCAGACGCTGGCCCGTCTGGCCGGCGTGCTGGAGCCCTACGCCCTGCCCGAAGTCTCGGTGCGGCTGGCCATGCAGGCGCTGGACCCGTCGCGGTTGATCGAGACAGCGGCGCGCATCGACGCCGTGCGCCGCGAGCGCGTCCGTGTCGTCGAGGCCCTCTCGCGCATCATGGCGCTGGAGGCCGGGGTCGGGCCGGTGATCATCGCCAAGCCCTCCGACCCGGCGGGCGTGGTTGAGGCCCTGCGGCGCTATGGGCTGGTCGCTGATCCGGCCGGCGAACGCGTGCGCCTGCCTGTCTCGCTGAAGCCCGAAATCAACGACCGCCTGCTGACCGCCCTGGGCGCCGCCAGCCCCGGCGTCCGCCGCAGCCGCGTCGGTCAGGCCATCCGCGACACGAAAGAGACGCGCATCGTCTGCGCCGTCGATCTGGACAGCGCAGGGCCGGTGCAGATCGAAACCGGCGTCGGCTTCTTCGACCACATGATCGAACAGGTGGCGGCGCACGGCGGCTTCTCGATCCGCCTTTCGTGCGAGGGCGACCTGCACATCGACCCCCACCACACGATCGAGGACTGCGCCATTGCTCTGGGTCAGGCGCTGAAACAGGCGCTGGGCGAGCGGCGCGGCATCGGCCGCTACGGCTTCGTCCTGCCGATGGACGAGGCGGAGGCGTCGGTCTCCATCGACCTGTCGGGGCGGCCCTATCCGGTGTTCGAGGGGACGTTCGCCACGCCGATGTTGGGCGATTACCGCACGGATCTGACGGCGCACGTCGTGCGGTCGCTGGCCGAGAATCTGGGCGCGGCGGTCCACGTCCGCGTCACCGGCGACGACGACCACCACAAGACCGAGGCCGTGTTCAAGGCGCTGGGCCGCGCCCTGCGTCAGGCGATCCGGGTCGAGGGCGATGTGGTGCCCAGCACCAAGGGCGTGCTGTGAACGTCACCCTGATCGGTTACGGCTCGGGCAATGTCGCCTCGGTGCGGTTCGCGCTGGAGCGGCTGGGCGCGCGGGTGCGGATCACCGACGACCCGACCGATGTGGCCGAGGCCGAGCGGATTATCCTGCCCGGCGTCGGCGCGGCCGGTTACGCCATGCAGCGGCTGAAGGCGCTGGGTCTGGTCGAGCCGCTGCGGCGCTTCGCGCGCCCCCTGCTGGGCGTCTGTCTGGGCCAGCAACTATTGTTTGAGACGAGTGCGGAAGACGAGGATGCCGAGAACGGGGACGCCGACCTGCTGGGTCTGATCCCCGGCCGGGTCGAGGCCATCCTGCCCGCCCCGTCGTGCCCCTCGCCGCACATGGGCTGGAGCCGCCTGACGATCCGGCGCGACAATCCGCTACTGGACGGCGTCCAGTCCGGCGACTGGGCCTATTTCGTCCACGGCTTTGTCTGCCCGGACGGCCCGGCGACCCTCGCCGCCGCCGATTACGGCATCGCTGTCCCCGCCGTAGTCAACAGCGCCAACCGCTGGGGTTGCCAGTTCCACCCGGAACGTTCGGCGGCCGCCGGAGCGCGTATTCTGAAGAACTTCCTGGAGTTGCCCGCGTGATCGTCTATCCCGCCATCGACCTGAAGGACGGCGTCTGCGTACGGCTGATGCACGGGCGGTTCGATCAGGTGACCCGTTATGACGAGTCTCCGCCCGCACGTCTGGCCGCCTTTGCGGCAGAGGGCGCCCAATGGGTCCACGTGGTCGATCTGGATGGCGCCGAGGCCGGACGCGCCATGCAGCACGGCCTGATCGGAGAACTGGCGGCCAGCGTCACGGTGAAGATTCAGTCAGGCGGCGGCGTGCGCTCCGAAGCCGATGTCGAGCGTCTGCTGGCGGCGGGCGTCAGCCGCGTCGTGGTCGGATCGCTGGCCGTGACGAAATCGGACGAGGTGCTGGCCTGGCTGGATCGTTTCGGGTCCGAGCGCATCACCCTGGCGCTGGACGTGAAATATGAGGACGGGGTTCCCGTTCCGGCGCTGAAGGGCTGGACCCTCTCGGCAGGCGTTGATCTGTGGAGCGTGCTGGACCGCTATCCGTCCGACCTGCTGACCCATGTGCTGATGACCGATGTGGGTCGTGACGGCGCCCTGACCGGGCCGAACCTCGACCTGCTGGGCGAGGCGCGGGCGCGGCGGCCCGAGCTGAAGATCCAGGCCTCGGGCGGGGTGGCGACGCTGGACGACCTGACCGCCGCGAAGGCCATCGGCTGCGACGGCGCCATCGTCGGGCGGGCCATCTATGAAGGCCGCTTCAGCGTGGCCGAGGCGCTGAAGGCCGTCGCCCAATGACTGCGAGACGCATCATCCCCTGCCTCGACGTCAAGGACGGCCGGGTGGTCAAGGGCGTGCGGTTCGAGGGCCATGTCGACATGGGCGACGCCGCCGAACTGGCCGCGCGCTATCGCGATCAAGGCGCCGACGAATTGGTCTTCTACGACATCACCGCCAGCCCTGAAGGACGCACGCTGGACTACGGCTGGGTGCAGGACATCGCCCGGCTGCTGGACATTCCCTTCTGCGTGGCGGGCGGCATCCGCACCGTGGAACAGGCGGCGCGCTGTCTCGACCACGGCGCCGACAAGGTGTCGATCAACTCGCCCGCGCTGGAGCGGCCCGAACTGATCGGCGAGATGGCTGCGCGGCTGGGGCGCCAGTGCGTCGTCGTCGGCGTCGACAGCGCCTTTCAGGACGGCGAATGGCGGGTGCATCAGTATACCGGCGATCCCAATGCGCGGCGCGGCGCCGGGCGGCTGACGATGGAGTGGATCGTCGAGGCGCAGGGGCTGGGCGCGGGCGAGATCGTGCTGAACTGCATCGATCAGGACGGGGTGCGCAAAGGGTATGACGTGGGCCAGCTGGCCGAGGCGCGCAGGCGGCTGACCATTCCGCTGGTGGCGTCCGGCGGGGCGGGGGCGGTGGAGCATTTCCGCGAGGTGTTCTTGCAGGCGGACGTGTCGGGCGCGCTGGCGGCCAGCGTGTTTCACTCGGGCGCGATCGCTGTGCCGGAGTTGAAGCGTTATCTGGATCAGCAGGGCGTGGAGATGAGGATATGACGGCCATCGACCTCTCCAAAATCGACTTCGCAAAAGGGAACGGCCTGATCCCGGCCGTGGTGCAGGACGCCGACACCCTTCAGGTGCTGACGCTGGCCTATATGGACGAAGCGGCGCTGCGCGAGACGCTGGACAGCGGACAGGCCACATTCTTCTCGCGCTCGCGCGGCGGGCGGTGGAGGAAGGGCGAGACGTCAGGGGACTTTCTCAACGTCGTCTCGGTGACGCCTGACTGCGACGGCGACGCCGTGGTGGTGAAGGTACGGCCGGTCGGAGACGCCTGCCACCTGAACCGCATCAGCTGCTTCAGCGAGGAGGACGCTCCCGGCTTGGGCCGTATCGGGCGGCTGGAGCGCACCATCCATGTCCGCGCCCAGGCCGATCCCAACGACAGCTGGACCGCCCGTCTGATCGCGCAAGGCCCCAAGCGCGCGGCGCAAAAGGTCGGCGAAGAGGGCGTCGAGACGGCTCTGGCCGGGGCGGCGGGAGATAATGCGGAACTCGCCAGCGAGGCGGCGGATTTGATCTATCACCTGCTGGTGCTTCTGCACGCCCGTGACATGGTATTCCAGGACGTCCTAGACGTTCTGACCCGGCGGGCGGAACCGGCTGAAGATCAAGGCTGACAGCCCGCGGTGCGGGTCGGCCTCAAGCGAAGGAGACCTGAATGGCGGCGCTGATACTGTTCGGAGGCGGGGGCGACCTCGCCCTGCGGATGCTGCTGCCGTCGCTGTATTTCCTCGATCACGACGGCCTTCTGCCGGACGGGCTGAGGATCATCGCCGCCGCGCGCACCGAAGAGACGACCGAGGCCTATCTGGAAAAGGTGCGCGCGGCGGTGCAGCCCCGCGCGGAAGCCGACAACGCCTGGAGCGAAGACAGCTGGCGGCGATTGACTGGGCGGCTGGAATACATGGCCGTAGACGCCACCGACGCCGAGAGTCTGAAGCCATTGAAGGCCCGCGCTGGCGAGGGCGCGATCACAGCCTTTCTGGCGGTGTCGCCGTCGCTGTACGGTCGCATCGTCACGGCGATGAAGGCGGCCGGTCTGGCCGGGCCTGACGACCGCATCGTGCTGGAAAAGCCGGTCGGGCGCGACCTGGAAAGCTTCCGCGAAATCGACGACGCCGTGGCCGACGCCTTTGACGAGCGGCAGGTGTTCCGCATCGATCACTACCTGGGCAAGGAGACGGTCCAGAACCTGATCGCCCTGCGTTTCGGCAACGCCATCTTCGAGCCGCTGTGGAACAGCCTGACCATCGACCATGTGCAGATCACGGTCGGAGAGACGGTCGGCGTCGGCGATCGCTGGCCCTATTACGACGAATACGGCGCCCTGCGGGACATGGTGCAGAACCATATGCTGCAGCTGTTGTGTCTGGTGGCGATGGAGCCGCCCAGCGATCTGGACCCCGACTCGGTGCGCAATGAGAAGGTGAAGGTGCTGCGCTCGCTTCGCCCCATCATGGCCGAGGACGCCGAGCGCGTGACCGTGCGCGGCCAGTATACGGCCGGAGAAGTCGAGGGGCGCCCGGTCGAAAGCTATGAGGCCGAGCGCGGCCAGCCGTCGGACACGGAGACCTTCGTCGCCCTGCGCGCCGACATCGACAACTGGCGCTGGGCAGGCGTTCCCTTCTTCATGCGGACCGGCAAGCGGCTGGCCGAAAAGCGCACCGAGATCGTCATCCAGTTCAAGCCGGTGCCCCACTCCATCTTCGGTCACGGCGAGCGCGGGGCCATTTACGACAACCGGCTGGTGATCGAGCTTCAGCCGGATGAGGACATCTCTCTGTCGGTGATGAACAAGAAGCCGGGGCTGGAGCAGCGGATGCAGCTTCAGCCGATCCAGATGAGCCTGTCATGGGGGCAGCCAAAAAGCACGAACGGCAAGGACGGTGCGGCTCCGCGTCGCCGCATCGCCTATGAGCGGCTGCTGCTGGACGCCATGCACGGCGACTCCACCCTGTTTGTGCGGCGAGACGAGGCCGAGCAGGCCTGGAAATGGGTGGATGAGGTGGCGGACGCCTGGTCGTGCCGGGAATGTCGGCCGCTGGACTATGAAGCAGGAAGCTGGGGGCCGGAGGCGGCGGACGTGCTGCTGTCGCGCACGGGCAGGAAGTGGAACGTGAGATGACCGGCATCAGCGTTCTTCCTTCTCCCCTCGGGGGAGAAGGTGGCCTGCGAAGCAGGACGGATGAGGGGGCTGTGTCCGCCCGCTCGACCTTTGAGGTTGCGTCTGCATTCGGCGTCCCCCTCATCCGAGCCGCGCTGCGGCCCACCTTCTCCCCCGAGGGGAGAAGGAGCGTGTCGACATGATCCAGAACTTTCCCACCCGCGAGGCATGGGCCGAGGCCGCCGCGGATCGGCTGGCCGCGGCGCTGGCGGAGGCGCTGGCCGCCGACGGGCGCGCCCTGTTCGCCGGATCGGGCGGATCGACGCCCTCGCCCATCTATGCGCAACTGGCTAAGGCCGATCTCGACTGGGCCAGGGTCGCGGCGACGCTGGCGGACGAGCGCTATGTGCCCGAGGCCTCGCCGGACTCGAACGCGGCCCTGTTGAAGCGCACCCTGCTGACCGGCCCGGCCGCCGTCGCGCGGTTCATTCCCCTCTACAGTCCCGCCGTGACGGTGGATCGGGCGGCCGCCCTCGCCTCTCAGGCTCTGGCCGCCGAGGGGAGAGCCCTGGACGCCGTTCTGCTGGGCATGGGCGAGGACGGGCATATCTGTTCGATGTTTCCCGGCAGTCCGACGCTGACCACCCTGCTGACGCCGGGACTGAAACCCGCCATCTATGGCGTGCCTGCCGGGCGCGACGGCGCGGCGCCGCCGCAGGAGCGGTTGACGCTCAACCTGCCGTGGCTGACGGGGGCTCGATGCGTGGCGCTGGCCCTGGCGGGCGCGAACAAGCGCGCCGTGTTCGAGCGTGAGGCGGCGGGCGATCCGGCCGTCAGCCCTGTCGCCGCCCTGATCGCGGCGAGGGCCCCTCTTGAAGTAATCTGGACGGAGGCCGGGTGATGGCGCTCAATCCTGTGGTGGCCGAGGTCACCGACCGCATCGTCGTACGCAGCCGACAGACCCGCGCCGACTATCTGCGCCGCATGGACGCGGGCTCCGCCTCGGGACCGGGCCGGGCCAAGCTGTCCTGCGCCAACTGGGCCCACGCCTTCGCCGGGCAGACCGTCGCCGATAAACTGACGGCCATGACCGGCGCCCAGCCGAACCTCGGCATCGTCACCGCCTATAACGACATGCTGTCGGCGCACCATCCGTTCGAGCGCTTCCCCGAGATCATCCGACAGGCGGCGCGCGAGGCGGGCGCCACGGCCCAGGTGGCGGGCGGCACCCCGGCCATGTGCGACGGCGTCACCCAGGGCCGCCCCGGCATGGAGCTGAGCCTGTTCAGCCGCGACGTCATCGCCATGTCGACGGGGGTGGCCCTGACCCACGACGCCTTCGACGCCGCCCTGATGCTGGGCGTGTGCGACAAGATCGTGCCGGGGCTTTTCATGGGCGCGCTGGCGTTCGGGCACCTGCCCGTCGTCTTCGCCCCGGCCGGGCCGATGCCCTCAGGGCTTCCCAACGCCGAGAAGGCCCGGGTGCGCGCTGAATATGCGCAGGGGCTGATCGATCGCGCCGAACTGCTGAAGAGCGAGATCGCCTCCTATCATTCGCCCGGCACCTGCACCTTCTACGGCACGGCCAATTCCAACCAGATGATGATGGAGATCGCCGGACTGCATATGCCGTCCACCGCCTTCGTGCATCCGGACACCGGCCTGCGCGACGCCCTGACGGCGGCGGCGGCCCAGCGGGCGATCGAGCTGGCGCGCGAAGGGCGCGGGCGGATGGCCGACGTCGTATCGGAGAAGACCATCGTCAACATGATCGTGGCCCTGCTGGCCACCGGCGGATCGACCAACCACGCCATCCATCTGGTCGCCATGGCGCGGGCGGCTGGCGTGCTGATCGACTGGACCGACATGGATCAGCTGTCCTCGGTCACGCCGCTGCTGGCGCGGGTCTATCCGAACGGGTCGGCCGATGTGAACGCCTTTCAGGCAGCGGGCGGGGTCGCCTTCGTCACCCGCGAACTGGTCGAGGCGGGCAATCTGCACCCCGATGTGACGACCATCATGGGCCAGGGGCTGGAAGCTTATTTCAAGGAGCCTCGGCTGGAGGACGGCGAACTGGTCTGGCGCGACACGGTGAAGGAGAGTCTGGACCTGACCATCCTGCGCCCCGCCTCGGACCCGTTCGACCGCGAGGGGGGCCTTCGGCTGGTGCAGGGCGATCTGGGCCGGGCGGTGATCAAGATCTCGGCGGTCAAACCGCAGAACCGCATCGTCGAGGCTCCCGCCGCCGTGTTCGAGACGCAGGAGGACGCGCTGCAGGCCTTCAAGGACGGGAAACTGAACCGCGATGTCGTGGTGGTGCTGCGCTTTCAGGGGCCGCGCGCCAATGGGATGCCGGAACTGCACAGCCTGTCGCCGGCGCTGGGCGTGCTGCAGGACAAGGGCTTCAGGGTCGCCTTCGTCACCGACGGCCGGATGTCGGGCGCCAGCGGCAAGACGCCCGCCGCCATCCACGTCAGCCCCGAGGCGCTGGCGGGCGGGCCGCTGGCCCATGTGCGCGACGGCGACGTGATCCGGCTGGACCCCGAGGCCGGGGTGCTGACTACGGTGGGCGTCGGAGACCTGAGCGCGCGTCCAGCGGCGGTGCGGTCGCGCACACACGCCGAAGGCTCGTCCTGGGGTTATGGGCGCGAGCTGTTCGGCGCCTTCCGCCAGGCGGTGTCCACGGCCGAGGACGGCGCCAGCGTCTGTTTCACCGCCCCCATCGGCGCCGACGGCCACGACGACGGCCCGCCCGATCCGAACCTGGTCGATCGCGCGGTGGACGCATGACGCAGGAGCGCATGACGCAGGAAAACATGACTCCAGTCCCGCTTCTGGTCGGCGACGTCGGCGGCACCAACGCCCGCTTCGCCCTGGCCCGCACCGTCGAGGGCCGCACGGTGCTGGAGCATTTCGACAGCTTTCCCGCCCGCACCTATCCGACCTTTCTGGAGGGCGTGGCCGCCTATCTGGACGGATGCCCCGTTCGGCCTGCCGGGGGAGTGATCGCTGTGGCCGGGCCGGTCACGAACGGCGCCATCGACATGACCAACTCGCCCTGGCGCGTGTCGGAGCAGGAGCTGCAGACGCTGGGCCTCGATCCCGTGCGGCTGATCAACGACTTCGAGGCCCAGGCCTGGGGTGCGCCGGTCGTGCCGCCGGATCAGCTGGCGTCGCTCGGCGGGCCTGACGAGGGCGATCCACACGCCGCCATCGCCGTGGTCGGGCCCGGCACGGGCTTCGGCGTATCGGCCCTGGCGCGCGACGCCCAGGGGCGCGAGACCGCGCTGGCCAGCGAAGGCGGGCACGCCTGCTTCGCCCCCGGCGACACAGTGGAGGACGAGGTGCTGCGCATCCTGCGACGCCGCTATGAACGGGTCTCGATCGAGCGGCTGATCTGCGGTCCCGGTCTGCTGAACCTGCATCGCGCCCTGGCCGAGATTGACGGCCGCGAGACCCATATCGACGACCCCGCCCAGATCACGGCCCAAGCGCTGGACGATCCGAACAGTGCATGCGGCGCCACCCTGGCCCGGTTCTGCGCCATGCTGGGCGCCGTGGCGGGCGACATCGCCCTGACCACCGGGGCGCGCGGCGGGGTCTATATCGCCGGGGGCATCGTCCCGCGCATCCTGCCCTTCATTAAGGCCAGCCCCTTCCGGCGCCGGTTCGAGCGCAAGGGGCGGTTCGAGGGCTATATGGCCGCCATACCGACGAAGGTGATCCTGCACGAACACGCCGCCCTGCTGGGGGCTGCGCGCGCAGGGTCGGCGCTGTCCGGCAAAATGATCACGGCCGCGTGAACCGAATTTGAAATACGGCGTTAATGGGGTTCATGAGTTCAGGAGATAGCAATTCCATGAAGAAGATCGCCCTCACCGCCGCCGCCCTGTTCGCCGTCGCCGGTCTCGTTGCCTGCAACCAAACCCCGGCTGAGCAAGCTGCGGACAGCCGCGCGGATGCGGTCGAAGCTCAAGGCGACGCCGCCGCCGACCAACTGAACGCCCAGGCCGACGCCACCGTCGCCCAGGCACAGGCTCAGGCCGACGCCGTCAAGGCCGAGGCCGAACAGCAAGCCGACGCCATGAAGGCTCAAGCCGACAACGCCCAGCAGGCGGCCGGCGAGCGCGCCGACGCCATCAAGGACGCCGCCAAGCCCAACTAAGGTCGGCGATACCCTTATAGAAAAGGCCCCCGCCGCGCCTGCGACGGGGGCCTTTTTGATGGCCTATTCGACCTTGCCCTTCTCGAAGCCGGTCCAGCAGTCGTCGTAGTCCAGCTGCATCAACGGCGTCTGTTCGGCCCATTGCGTCGTGCGGATCGGCATCCGCGTCTCGAACATGAAGGCCAGGGTGTTCTCGATCCTGTGCGGCTTGAGGTCCGCCTTCGTCGCGCCGTCCCAGCTGGCCTGATCAGGGCCGTGGCCGCTCATGCGGTTGTGCAGCGAGGCGCCGCCCGGCGCGAACCCGCCCGCCTTGGCGTCGTATTCGCCGAAGATCAGCCCCATGAACTCGCTCATGACGTTGCGGTGGAACCACGGCGGACGGAAGGTGTCCTCGGCCACCATCCAGCGCGGCGGGAAGATGACGAAGTCGCAGTTGGCCGTGCCGGGCGTGTCGCTGGGCGAGGTCAGGACGGTGAAGATCGACGGATCCGGGTGGTCGAAGCTGACCGTGCCGATGGTGTTGAACCGCGCCGTGTCATAGCGGCAGGGGGCGTAGTTGCCGTGCCACGCCACAACATCCAGCGGGCTGTGGTCGAAGGTGGTGGCCCACAGCTGGCCGCCGTATTTCTGAACGCACTGCGTCGGACGATCCACGTCCTCGAACCAGGCGACGGGCGTCTCAAAATCGCGCGGATTGGCCAGACCGTTCGAGCCGATGGGGCCGAGGTCCGGCAGGCGGAAGGGCGCGCCGTAGTTCTCGCAGACATAGCCGCGCGCTTCACCGTCCACCTCGACGCGGAAGCGGACGCCGCGCGGGATGACGAGGATGTGGCCCGGCGCCGCCTCGATCACCCCCATCTCGGTGACGAAACGCTGCGCCCCCTGCTGCGGCACGATCAGCAGTTCGCCGTCGGCGGAATAGAAGACGCGGTCGACCATCGAGCGGTTGGCGACATAGAGGTGGACGCCCACCCCCGTGCCGGAATCGGCGCAACCGTTGCCGCCATAGGTGGTCAGCCCCTCGACCCAGTCGGTCGGCTGGTCCGGCATGGGCAGCGGGTCCCAGCGCATCCGGTTGGGATTGGGCGGCGTCTCGGTGAAGGGGCCGGACCGCACCCGGCCCTGCTCAAACGGTTGATACGGCCCGTGCTGGGCCGAGGGCCGCAGGCGATACAGCCAGCTGCGCAGATTGTGGTCGCGCGGGGCGGTGAAGGCCGTGCCCGACAGCTGTTCGGCATAGAGGCCCAGCGCCGGGCGCTGCGGCGAGTTGCGGCCGACCGGCAGGGCGCCGTCCACCGCCTCGGTGGCGAAGTGGTTGGCGAAGCCGCTCTGATAGGCGGGCGCGTTGGATCGCGTCATATCGTTTCTCCCTTGGCGAGAGATGTAAGCGATCCGCATCGCAGCGTCACCCCGAGGGGGATGACTTTGCCCTGGATCAAACCCGCCCAGGCATCATCCGTGTGCGAACAGGGATGAAGACGGGCGGGCTCGGCCGTCAGTCCTCGTCCATCTTGAGCGCGGCGATGAAGGCTTCCTGCGGGATCTCCACCTTGCCGAACTGGCGCATGCGCTTCTTGCCGGCCTTCTGCTTCTCCAGCAGCTTCTTCTTGCGGGTGGCGTCGCCGCCGTAGCATTTGGACGTCACGTCCTTGCGCAGGGCGCGGACGGTCTCGCGGGCGATGATCTTGCCGCCGATGGCCGCCTGGATCGGGATGGTGAACATGTGCGGAGGGATCAGCTCCTTCATCTTCTCGACCATGCCGCGGCCGCGCGTCTCGGCGCGGGCGCGGTGGACCAGCATCGACAGGGCGTCCACCGGCTCGGCGTTGACCAGGATCGACATCTTCACCAGGTCGCCGACCTTGTAATCGGTGATCTCATAGTCGAACGAGGCGTAGCCCTTCGAGATCGACTTCAGCCGGTCGTAGAAGTCGAACACCACCTCGTTCAGCGGCAGCTCATAGACCACCAGGGCGCGGGCGCCGACGTAGGACAGTTCGATCTGGCTGCCGCGACGGTCCTGGCACAACTTGATCACCCCGCCGAGGTATTCGTCGGGGGTCAGGATGGTGGCCTTGATCCACGGCTCGCTGATCGTCTCGATCTGCATGACGTCCGGCAGGTCGGCCGGATTGTGCAGGTCCATCTCGGTCCCGTCGCGCAGGCCGATCTTGTAGACGACCGAAGGCGCCGTCGCGATCAGGTCGAGGTTGAACTCGCGGCTCAGGCGCTCCTGAATGATCTCCAGGTGCAGCAGTCCCAGGAAACCGCAACGGAAGCCGAAGCCAAGGGCGGCTGAGGATTCCATCTCATAGGTGAAGCTGGCGTCGTTCAGGCGCAGCTTGCCGATGGCGGCGCGCAGGTCCTCGAAATCGGCGGCGTCGACCGGGAACAGGCCGCAGAAGACCACTGACTGGACTTCCTTGAAGCCCTTCAGCGGTTCGGCCGTGGGCTTCTTCTCGTCGGTGATGGTGTCGCCGACGGCGGCGTGGGCGACTTCCTTGATCTGGGCGGTGATGAAGCCGACCTCGCCGGGGCCAAGCTGCTCGACCGGGGTGTTCTTGGGCAGGAAGACGCCGACGCGGTCGACCAGATGGGTCGAGCCGGTCTGCATCATCTTGACGCGCATCCCCGCCTTCAGCACGCCGTCGAAGACGCGCACCAGCAGCACCACGCCCAGATAAGGGTCGTACCAGGCGTCGACCAGCATGGCCTTCAGCGGGGCGTTGATGTCGCCCTTGGGCGCAGGCAGGCGCGCGACGATGCCTTCCAGCACATTCTCGATGCCCAGACCCGACTTGGCCGAGCATTCGATGGCGTCCGAGGCGTCCAGACCGATGACGTCCTCGATCTGGGCCTTGACCCGCTCCGGCTCGGCGGCGGGCAGGTCGATCTTGTTCAGGACCGGGACGATCTCGTGGTTGTTGTCGATGGCCTGATAGACGTTGGCCAGCGTCTGCGCCTCGACGCCCTGCGAGGCGTCCACCACCAGGATCGAGCCTTCACAGGCGGCCAGCGAGCGCGACACCTCATAGGCGAAGTCGACGTGGCCCGGCGTGTCCATCAGGTTCAGGACGTAGTCGAGCCCGTCCTTGGCCTTGTAGTTCAGGCGCACGGTCTGCGCCTTGATGGTGATGCCGCGCTCCTTCTCGATGTCCATGTTGTCGAGCACCTGCTCGGACATTTCGCGCGC
The DNA here is from genome assembly GCF_003576505.1 of Brevundimonas sp. LPMIX5. Lineage (NCBI taxonomy): Bacteria > Pseudomonadati > Pseudomonadota > Alphaproteobacteria > Caulobacterales > Caulobacteraceae > Brevundimonas > Brevundimonas sp. LPMIX5. The sequence continues at coordinate 230,008 of NZ_QWTZ01000004.1, read as the reverse complement.
GGTCAGGCCGCCCGTGAACTGGATCAGGCGGTCGGACAGGGTCGACTTGCCGTGGTCGATGTGGGCGACCACCGAGAAGTTGCGGATGCGTTCGATAGGGGGCGTCGTCATGGTCCGGCGCGCGTAGCACGGCGCGCGGCTTTGCGCCACGACGCTGACGCGCAAGGAGGCGAAGATCAGACCTCAGGGACGACCGGCGTCCTTCATCGCCGCTCAGGGGCGACGGAAAAACGCCGCCCGTCCCTGCATGAGGAACGGGCGGCGTCTCAGCCTTGGCGGGCGCTTGTTTAGCGCGCGCGGATGAAGGAGCGGATGTCGCTGGACAGCTTCTTCAGGTCGTCTTCACGCACGTACATCATGTGGCCGGCGTGGTAGTAGTGCCACTCGATGCGGCCGTCGGTCGGGAAGCCTGGACGGTTCAGCGAATATTCGGCGCCGAAGAAGGGGGTGGCGAAGTCGTAGTACCCCTGCCCCACCCAGACGCGCAGGCCGCTGTTCTCACGCAGGGCGCGACCGATATAGGGGGCCACATTCAGATACTCAGCCCCGCCGCGCCCGGCGGAAGGAAGGTTCCAGTCCCAGCCGCGCGTGCCGCCGATCGAGGAATAGACCACGTCGGGCGAATACTTCAGGCCTTCGCGCGCCCAGGCGTTCATGGCGGCGGTATAGGCGCCGTCGATGCCATAGAAGCTGGGGTCGTTGTCCGGCCGGTCGCCGGCATTGTCATAGTCGACGCCGGTGTAGCGGGTGTCCAGACGGCCGATGGTCAGGCCGCGATCGCGCAGCAGCTCCTTGTAGAAACGGCTGGGCGACAGGCGCAGGTTGGCGTTGCTCAGATAGGTCTGGGACACGCCGGTATAGCGCGACAACTGCGGCAGAATGGCCGCCCGCTCTTCCGCCGTCAGATCATTGCCCTTCAGCAGGGCGGTGGCGTAGGGGCCGATGGCCCAGGCGCGGGCCTCGGCGACGAACTCTTCCACCGTGGCAGGCTTGTTCGGCACCTTGTCGTGATACCAGGCCGTCGCCGCCATCGACGGCAGATTGGTGACGAAGCCCAATTCGTTGCCCTGCGCATCGGCCGCCAGGCTGAAGTCCAGGATCGACGAGATCAGCAGGATGCCGTTGATCGAAACGTCAGTATAGCTGCCTTCCAGCTCATGGATCACCGCCGCCGAACGCGTGGTGCCATAGCTTTCGCCGCCGATGAATTTCGGCGCATTCCAGCGGCCATGCTCGTTCAGCCACAGGCGGATGAACTCGGCGATCGACTTGGCGTCCTTCGTCACGCCCCAGTAGTCGGCCGGGTCGGTCTTGCCCAGGGCGCGGCTGAAGCCGGTGCCGATCGGGTCGATGAAGACGATGTCGGTGACGTCCAGAAGGGAATCGACGTTGTCGATGATCGGGAACGGCGCGGCGCCGTCATCCTTGGCGTCGGAGGGCACGACCACGCGCTTGGGTCCGAAGGCGCCCATGTGCAGCCACAGCGAGCCCGAGCCAGGACCGCCGTTCCACAGGAAGGTCACGGGACGGTTCGGATCGGTCGGGCCTTCCTTGATGTAGCTGTAGGAGACCATAGCCGCGAGCGGCTTGCCGTCCTTGTCCTTCAGATAGGTCTCGCCGGCGATGGCGCGGTAGGCGATGCGCTGCCCGCCGAAGACGCCGGTGTGGCGGGTCTCGGACATCACGGGCGGCGGAATGGCCGCCTCGCCACGTTCACGCGCCGCATCCGAACGCGCCCCGGCCGGCGCCGCGTCCTGAGCCATGACCGGCCCGGCCAGAGCGAGCGCCGACACCGCGGCGACAAGCAGTTTCTTCATCATCAACCCCCAATAAGCGTCACGGCTCCCCTCGAGAGCCAGGCGCGCAAACAAGCGTCGCCAATGGGGGATTGGGCGGCAAGCTACGCCGAATGTAAACCAAGGGCGCGCGCAGAAATCCCGGACAGATCGATGACGCCACGACCATTTGCCGAAGAAAACGCGACCCCGGACAGCAAGAGGCTCGAAGCTGGCGAACAGCTCGTCACACACCGACAGAGGCAAACCCGGCGCACAGTGAAACCGCCCTCGCGCCACGCATCCCAGATAACTGCTTGAAAAGAATGGTGGACGCGACAGGGATTGAACCTGTGACCCCTACGATGTCAACGTAGTGCTCTCCCGCTGAGCTACGCGTCCGCCTGTTCTGCGGCCCCTCGGCGGTTAGGCCGGTGGGCGGGAAGGCGGCGTCTATAACCCGCAGTTTGCGCAGGCTGCAAGGGGGTTTGGCGCCTTTCTCCGACTTTTCTTTCGCTTAGGCCGCGATCATGCGTTCGACCTCGTTCACCAGGTCGCGCAGGTGGACGGGTTTGGAGAGGACCTTGGCCTGGGGCGAGGCCTGGGCGGCGCTGAGGGCGACGGCGGCGAAGCCGGTGATGAACATGATGCGCAGGCCCGGCTGGCGGGCGGCGGCGACACGGGCGACCTCGATCCCGTCGGCGCCCGGCATGACGATGTCGGTCAGCAGCAGGTCGTAGGGGCCCTGGTCCAGGGCGTCGATGGCGTCGTCGCCGTTCTCGCAGGCCACGACCTCATGGTCGGCCCGCTCGAGCGCGCGGGTCAGGAAGCCGCGAAGGGAGTTGTCGTCTTCGGCCAGAAGAATGCGCGCCATGATCGAGTCTAAACCGTTGGAAATCAGCCGACAGCCTAGTCAGGCCGGGTAAACCGGCGATGAAGAGGAAGGGCGACCTCGCCAGACGCGCCTTTGCGCGCGAAGCAGGCTATGGGCGAAGCATGGATGCGCCTCAGTCGCCCTTCTGGATCGTACCGGCCGACGCCGGGCGCGCGACGCCGTTGGTGTTCGCCTCGCCGCATTCGGGAGACATCTATCCGGAGGACATGAAGACCGCCGCCTCTGTCCGCGCCGTCCGCAGCGCAGAGGACGCCGCCGTGGATCAATTGATCGACTGCGGGCCGAAGGACGGCGCCGCCGTGATCGCCGCGCGGTTCGGGCGGGCCTATGTCGATCTGAACCGTGCGCCGGACGAGTGGGATCCGGCCCTGATCATCGACGCGCACGAGGCGCCCGCCACCGCCAAGGCTCTGGCCGGATACGGCGTGGTGGCGCGTCTGGCGGGGGACGGGACGCCTCTATACAACCGACGCCTGACCAAGAGCGAGGCCGAGGCGCGCGTGGCGCAGGTCCATGCCCCCTATCACGCGGCCCTGACGCAGATGATGCAGGCGACGCGATCGCTCGTCGGGCGGGCGGTGCTGGTCGACTGGCACTCCATGCCTGCGCGGGCGACAGGCGGCGCGGTGGACGTAGTGCTGGGCGACCGGCATGGGACCAGTTGCGACGTGGCGTTGACGCGGCGGCTGCGACGGCTGTTCGAAGCGCAGGGGCTGACGGTCGGGCTGAACCGGCCCTATGCGGGCGGCTATGCGACCCAGCGGTGGGGACGGCCGGACGAGGGCTTTGAGGCCATTCAGGTGGAACTGAGCCGGGGCCTGTACTGGGACGAGGCCGCCTGGGCCCCCTCCCCCGGCTGGAACCGCTGCCGCTCGGCCCTGCGACGGGTGATCGCCGAGTTGTGCGCCGACCGGCGCGCCTGACGACAGGTCGCCTGACGATTGGGCGCGGGACAAAAAAAGAGCCGCGCCAAACGGCGCGGCTTTGTAAAGTCTATAGGGAGGAAACGCCCAGGAAGGGCAAGACGCCCGAAAGCGTCGAAAGCAAAGTTAGTTTGCAGCGCACAAAAAAACAAGGCCCGATTCAACCTTATACAATCACGGGATGTTACGGAGTTTGGCCGTTCTCCGGGCGCCGGGCGTCATGGCCGACTTCGCAACTGCGAGATGGCCTAGCCCCGCTCCAGCAGGCGCCGGGCCTGGCGGATGGCGCCGGCGGCGGGGGAGGCCAGTTGGCGCCAGGCCAGCAGCGCGAACACAGACACTGCGCCGAGCAGCAGCCACAGCGGCCCGAACAGCCAGGCGGCGGCGGCCAGGGCGAAATAATAACCGCGCACGCCCTGATTGAAGTTGGTCAGGGCGGGATTGAGCACCCGCGCCACGGCCCGGCCATAGGCGACGCGGTCGGCCTCTTCATGGATTTCCGGCGCCGCGCCGATCAGGGCGACGGTGTAGTTCAACTGGCGCAGCGCCCAGATGAAGTCGAGGAAGCCGCGCGCCAGGCACAGCAGCACCAGGGCCAGCTTGGCCTCCATCAGGCGCGGCGTGACGGCCTCGGCGCCGACGGCGGCGAAACCGCGCAGGGCCGCCTCCCCTCCGAACAGCACGCCCGCCACGGCGGCGATCAGCAGCAGATTGGTGGAGGCGAAGAAGGAGCCCGAGTTGATGGAATGGCCCAGCAGCTGACTGTCGATCAGCCGCATCTCGCGGTGGGTCATGGCGCGCATCCAGGCGTCGCGCACCGACAGCATGTCCACGTTGAGCGAGCCGCTGCGTCGCGCTGTCAGACGCATCAGCGGGCCATAGCCCAACCAGGCTATGACGAAGACGAACAGGGCGATCCAATCGAACAGACTCATGCCTGATTGACGCCACGTCGGCTCGCGCAAGGCAAGCGTGATCGCCGCGACGCTTGCCGTAAAGGCGCGCAAAGCTTATCACGCGCGTCAATTCTCCCCGTTCGCACCTGCAACAAGAGCGTACCATGAACATCGACGCCATCCCGGTCGGCCCCAACGCGCCGTGGGACATCAACGTCATCATCGAGATCCCGCAGGGCGGCCTGCCGGTGAAGTATGAGATGGACAAGGACTCCGGCGCCCTGTTCGTCGACCGCTTCCTGCACACCGCCATGTACTATCCGGGCAACTACGGTTTCGTGCCGCACACCCTGTCGGACGACGGCGACCCCTGCGACGTGATCGTGCTGAATCCGACGCCGGTGGTGCCGGGCTGCGTCATCCGCTCGCGCCCGATCGGCGTGCTGAAGATGGTCGATGAAGCCGGCGGCGACGAAAAGATCCTGGCCGTGCCGGTCGACAAGCTGAACCCTTATTACACCGAGGTCTCCAGCTACCGTCAGCTGCCCGCCATCCTGATCGAGCAGATCGAGCACTTCTTCACCCGCTACAAGGATCTGGAAAAGGGCAAGTCGGTCAAGGTCAACGGCTGGGGCGACGCGGGCGAAGCCGCAGAGCTGATCGCCGCCGGCATGGCCGCTCACCAGGCCAAACTGGCCGCCAAGCACGAAGCCGCCGCCTGATCGGCGCGCGTGTCTGAAAATGAAGAGGCCCCGCTGGAAACGGCGGGGTCTTTTTTGTGCGCTATCGCTCGCCGCGCGGCGGCTCGCTGCTTAAGCGCAACCTTCTCCCTCCCCTTCATGGGGAGGGTGGTCGGAGCGAAGCGGAGACCGGGTGGGGAGGGCCAGGCGATCCTGGCAGCCTGAATGGCCTCGCCGCCCCCACCCGGCTGCGGCCTGACGGCCACAGCCACCCTCCCCATGAAGGGGAGGGGGAGGGTCAGCCCTTCTTCCGAAACGCCGCAATCGCTTCGACCGTCCGGCGCACCTGCGCCTCTATCCCCGCCCAGTCCTTCGCCTCGATGGCGGCCTTGGTGATCAGCTTGGACCCCATGCCCGCCGCGACGATGCCTGCGCCGAACCAGTCGTGGATGGAGGCTTCGTCCGGGTCGACCCCGCCGGTCGGCATGATCTTGGTCCACGGCATCGGCCCCAGCACCGCCTTGACGAAGTCCGCCCCGCCGACCGAGGCGCCGGGGAACAGCTTGACGATCTCGCAGCCCAGACCTTGGGCCTCGGAGATATCGCGCACCGAGCCGCAGCCGGGGGCGTAGGCCACCATACGGCGGTTGCAGACCTGCGCCACCTCGGGAACCAGACACGAGCTGACCACGAACCGCGCGCCCGACGCCAGATAGAGGGCCGCCGTCGCCGCATCCAGGATCGAGCCGACGCCCATGATGATGTCGGGGTCGGTCTGTGCGAACTCCTTCGCCAGGGCGGTGAACGTCTCCCACGCAAAGTCGCCGCGATTGGTGAACTCCACCGCCCGCGCGCCGCCGCGCGCGCAGGCCCGGATCACTTCGGCGCAGACCTCGGCGTCGGGGTGGTAGAAGACGGGCACCACCCCTTGCGTCTCGATGGCGGTCAGCACGGCGAGGCGGTCGTGACGCATGAAAACTCCTTACGGCCTGATGGACCGAAGCCTATTCGGCGGTCGCCAGTTCCACCAGACGCTTGACCATGGGGCTGTTCGGATCGGCCAGAGGGTCCAGCACGGTGAAGTGGTCCGCGCCCTCGACGATCTCGACATGGGTGTCGGCGCCCTTGCCGCCCCAGGCGGCGGCCATCTCTCGGCTCTGGCGGACGAACTCATTGCTCTCATCGCCGCCGACCCAGCAGTCCAGCGTCGTGCCGCCCGGCGTCGCCCCGTTCGGCGCGGGCCAGTGGATCGGCGACAGGGCGCGGGCGACCGGCGCATCCAGCCCCAGCGCCTCGTTCAGCGAGGTGTGGACCAGCGGTTCCAGATCGAACACGCCCGAGATCGCCAGCGCCGCCCTCGCCCGGCCTTCGGACAACATGCCCGCCGCCATATGGCCGCCGACCGAATGGCCGAACACCAGCGGCCGCTTGCCGCTGCGGGCGCGGACGAACTCCGTAGCGTCGCGCATCTGGCTGATGATCTTGCCGACCGTGACGCCCGGCGCCAGATCATAGCCCGGCACGGCGACGCTGATCCCATGCTCCAGCAGGGCGGGCGCTGCCCAGGCGAACCAGCCCCGGTCCAGCGCCTGCCAATAGCCGCCGTGCATGAAGACGGCGACCGGAGCGCCGGGCCCGGCGTCGAACCACTCCATCTTCTGGCGCTCAGACGGGCCGTATTCGAGGGTTTCAGGCCGTCGGGCGTCGATCACCCGCAGCGAATCCTTGCGCCAGCGGTCCAGAATGGCGGGGTGGCCCGGCACGCGGGCGCGGTTGTTATAGGCCGCCTCATAGGCCGCAGCCCGTTCGTTCTGCGTCGCCTCGGGCGACAAAGCCTTACCCATGTCGTCTCCATCCGCTAGAGACCTCCGCTTGAACGGGAGGCTTGAAGGCCATGATGACCGCCATTTTCGTCTTCATCAAATGCGAGTTGGGCTACGCCAACGATGTTGCGGCCGATCTGGTCGATAATGTCGAGAATGTGAGCGAGGTCTATTCGACATCGGGCCAGCACGACCTGCTGGCCAAGTTCCAGCTGCCGAAGGACGCCGACATCGGCACCTTCGTGACCAAGCAGGTGCAGACGCGCCCGCACATCCGCGACACCTTCACCGTCATCACCTTCTCGCCCTTCCTGCCCAGCAAGCGCGCCTGAGGGGCCCTCGCTCGCAACATGAACAATCGTTCATGGAGCCATGTGCCGCGTTGCGGGACGCGTTTACACGGCTAAGGTCCGGCCCAACATGATCCGTTGGGGACCAAACACCATGCGCCTTGCCGCCTCTTCCGTAGCCCTCGCCGCCCTTCTGGCCGTGAGCACGCCCGTTCTGGCCGCGCCCGTCGCGACCGCCGCCGCAACCCAGGCCCCATCTCAGGCCCAGCCTCTGCGCGGCGCGCCGGTGTCTGAGCTGATCGCCCGCGTCGATATTCCGTGGCAGCGCTTTCAGCTGGAGAACGGCCTGACCGTTCTGGTGCACGAGGACCGCAAGGCGCCCGTGGTGGCGGTGTCGGTCTGGTACAACGTCGGCTCCAAGGATGAACCCAAGGGGTCGACCGGCTTCGCCCACCTGTTCGAGCACCTGATGTTCGGCGGGTCGGAGAACTCGCCTTCCAGCCACATCCAGACGATGAACGCAGCGGGCGCCACGGGCCTGAACGGCACGACCTGGTTCGACCGCACCAACTATTTCCAGACGGTGCCGACCCCGGCGCTGGAGTACACGCTTTATCTGGAATCCGACCGCATGGGCTATCTGCTGGGTCAGGTCAGCCAGGAGGTGCTGGATCTGCAGCGCGGCGTCGTCCAGAACGAAAAGCGCCAGGGCGACAACCAGCCCTACGGCATGACCTATTACGCCACGCTGGAAGCCCTGTTCCCCGAGGGGCACCCCTATCGCCACTCGACCATCGGCTCGATGGACGATCTGGACGCCGCCAGCATGGAGACGGTGCGCGACTGGTTCCGCCAGAATTACGGCCCGAACAACGCCGTCCTGGTCCTGTCAGGCGACATCAATGAAGCCAAGGCCCGCGAGCTGACCGAGAAATATTTCGGCTCCATCGCACGCGGCCCGGTCAACACTCCGGCGGCGGCTCCCGTGCCGACCCTGGCGGCGCCGGTCGAGCAGGTGCTGCACGACCGCGTGGCCCAGACCCGCATCAGCCGCACCTGGGCCGTGCCGGGCCTGGGCGATCCGGACTCCGTGCCGCTGAGCGTCGGCGCCTCGGTGCTGGGCGGCCTGGCCAGCTCGCGTCTGGACAACGTCCTGGTGCGCGACGAGCAGACGGCCTCGGGCGTGTCGGCCGGTAATCAGGTGTTCCAGCGCGTCGGCATGTTCAGCTATTCCGCCATGGTCAAGCCGGGGGCCGACGCCGAAGCCGTGGCCAAGCGCATGGACGAGGTGCTGGCCGACCTGATCGCCAACGGCCCGACCCAGGACGAGATCGACCGGGTGGTGACGCGCTACGCCTCGCAGCGCATCCAGGGGCTGGAAATGGCCAACGGCAAGGCCTCGGTCCTGGCCGAGGGGCAGCTGTATTCGAACGATCCCGACTTCTACAAAAAGGAGCTGGCGGCCTATGCGGCGGTGACCCCGGCCCAGGTCCAGGCGGCCATGAGCAAATGGCTGAGCCGCCCCGTCTACAGCCAGATCGTCATGCCGGGCGAGCGTGAGGCCTATGCCGAAGCCGCCGCCGCGCCGTCGGGCGCGACCCCGACGCCGGCCGAGCCGATCCAGCGCGTCGCCCGCGACGCCGCCCCCGCCATCGGCCAGGTGTCCAACGTCGTCTTCCCGGCGGTGGAGCGCGCCGCCCTGTCGAACGGCGTCGAGATCGTCTACGCCCGCTCGACCACCGTGCCGGTGACGCGCGTGGCGCTGGAGTTCGACGCCGGGGTCGCCGCCGACCGCGCCGACCGTCTGGGCGCCCACACCCTGATGCTGAACGTCATGCAGGAAGGCACGACGACGCGCGATTCCAAGGCCCTGGCCGAGGCGCAGGAACGTCTGGGCGCCAGCGTCTCCGTCGGCTCCTCGATGGACCGTACGGTGGCCAATCTGTCGGCTGTGACGACCAATCTGCAGCCCTCGCTGGCCCTGCTGTCGGACGTGGTGCGCAACCCCGCCTTCGCCCCGGCCGAGATCGAGCGCCTGCGCGCCACCCGTCTGGCGGGCCTGGCCAATGAGAAGACGCAGCCGGGCGCCATCGCCGGCCGCGCCCTGCCGCCGCTGATCTATGGCGAGAACCACCCCTATGGCCGCTCCTTCAGCGGCACGGGCGACGAGGCGGTGATCCGCAGCCTGTCGCGCGACGACCTGATGGCCGAACACGCCCGCTGGATCCGTCCCGACAACGCCAAGCTGTTCGTGGTGTCCGACCTGCCGCTGGCCGAGCTGAAGCCGCAGCTGGAAGCCGCATTCGGCGACTGGCGCGCGCCGTCGGCGGCCAAGGGAACCAAGGCCTTCGACGCCGCCCTGCCCCAGACCTCGGCCCGCATCGTCCTGATCGACCGTCCGCAGTCGCCGCAGTCGCTGATCTATGGCGGTCAGGTGCTGCCGGTGTCGGGCACGGACGATCTGCTGACCCTGACCACGGCCAATACGGTCCTGGGCGCCGACTTCCTGTCGCGCATCAACGCCGATCTGCGCGAGACCAAGGGCTGGTCCTACGGGGTGCGCGGCAACGTCAGCACCCTGCAGCACCGCTCGCCCTACATCGTCAACGCCCCGGTGCAGGCCAACCGCACCGGCGAGTCCATCGCCGCCCTGATCGGTCAGTACGAGCGTTTCCTGGGCGCCGACGGCGTGACGGCGGCCGAGCGCGAGCGCACCGTTCTGGGCGACACGCGCGGTCTGTCGGGCAGCTATGAGACGTCGTTCCAGGTGTTGGGCGCCCTGCGCTCGAACGCCCTGTACGGCCGCCCGGACAACTATCAGGAGACGCTGGCGGGCCGCATCAACGCCCTGACGGCCGAGCAGATGGACGCCGCCGCCCGCGCCGCGATCAAGCCCGACAGCTTCGTCTGGGTGGTGGTCGGCGACGCCTCGGTGGTCAAACCGCAGCTGGACGCCCTGGGCCTGCCGGTCGAGGTGCGCGCCGCCGAAGCGCCGAAGCCGGCCCAGTAAGCCAGCCCAGTAAACCGCTTCATCCAGACGTAAACGAGACGGCCGGCGGGGCGACCCGCCGGCCGTTTTGCTTTGCGGTTGACCCGAAAGGCCGTGGAGGCGAGCCTTCCCGTCGTCTGCTGCCTTCAGCCGGAGCCTTCATGCCGACCGACGCCCTGATCCCTTCCGCCCGCGCCCCGCGCCTGGCCGTGCTGATCGACGGCGAGAACGCCTCGGCCCGCATCGCCGAGGCCCTGTTCACCGAAATCGCTACGCTGGGCGAGGCTTCGGCGCGGCGCATCTATGGCGACGCGGCCAGTCCGGCGCTACGCGGCTGGATCGACGTCCTGCCGCGCTGGGCGATCCAGTGGCAGCAGAATTTCCAGAACACCAAGGGCAAGAACTCGGGCGACATCGCCCTGGTCATCGACGCGATGGACCTGCTGCATTCGGGACGGTTTGACGGCTTCTGCCTGGTGTCGTCGGACAGCGACTTCACCCGGTTGGCGGCGCGCATCCGCGAGCAGGGCGTCCCGGTCTACGGCTTCGGCGAGCAGAAGACGCCCGAGAGCTTCCGTCAGGCCTGCACCCGCTTCATCTATACCGAGAACCTGACGGTCCCGTCGCCCGAGACCAATGACGAGGCCGCGGCGACGCCCCCCGCCCCTGCTCGCCGCAAACCGTCCGAAGCCGGGCGTCTGATCGCCAAGGCCATCGCCGATATGGACGAAGACGGCGACGGCTGGGTGGCGATGGGGGGCATCGGCAGTCGGCTGCGCAACGCCTATCCCGATTTCGACCAGCGCACCTATGGTCACGCCAAGTTGTCCGAACTGATCCGCGCCGCCGGTCGGTTCGATGTCGAGGTCGGCCCCGGAGGCGTCATGCGGGTGCGGGTTAAACCCCGTCAGGTCTAAGCGGAGCCATTGAAAGAACGACGTTGTAAGATTTTAAGGCTGCCCTCATAGTAGCCGTCGAATGTGCCCATGGAGGCTTCGCCATGCTGATTTCGACCATCGCCCTACTGATTGTTAGCGGCGCTCCGATGCAGAACGACGACACGGCCACAGCGGAACGCCGCCAGCCCATCACGTCCAATTCCCCCACGCGGGCCATTTCCGCGCGATCGCCGACGGTGGCCAACGTCCCCACCCGTACGGTCTGCGGCTGGGAGCGGGCCATGGGCAGCACCATCCAGCAACGCGTCTGCCGCAAGGTGCCCCTAAACAGTAGCCAGCGCGAACAGATGTCGTCTGACGTGATACGCGAAATGCAGGGCTCGCGCTGGGGCGATCTTCCCGTGCCGCGCTCTCCTGGCGGTCGCCCTGTGGGCTAACGCTTAACGCAGGCAAAAGGTGTTCCCCATGTTCACGCCTCTTCTTTTCAGTCTGATCCTGTCGACGTCGGCCACTACGCCGGTTCACGCCCAATCAGCAGCCGCCATGCCCGTGGGCGCCTGGGTGCGCGATCGTTCGGCGCCGCGTCCTGGAGATGAAGTCCGCGAAGACTGCTATCGCGGCCAAATGACGGGCTCCAACATACGACAAGACGTCTGTCGACTGGCGAGCGCGAAACGCTTGCCCAAACGCGCCATCCGTTCCTGAGCCTTTCTAAGCTGCAATCCTCATCCTAGGACGTCTCGCCCTCTTCCCCCCGGCGCGGCATGGTCTATGTGTGGCGCATGGCCGCCGCAGAGACCCCCGTAGAGACGTTCAAACGCGCCCTGTCGCACGCGGCGCGGGCGCTGGCCGAACAGGCCGAGCTGGAGGTGCGCTTCGGTTCGGACGGTCCGAGGCTGACGGGCGGCGTCCTGACCCTGCCGCACCCGCCGCGCGATCCGCGCGGGCCCGAAAGCGCGGCCCTGCGCGGTCAGGCCGACCGGCTGGCCCTGCGCCTGGCCAATCACGACGCAGCGCTGGACGCGCGGCTGCGTCCGACCGACATCAACGCCGCCGAGGTGTTCGACGCCGTCGAACAGGCCCGCGTCGAGGCCGTCGGCGCGCGCGAACTGAGGGGCGTGCGGCGCAATCTGGACTCGGCGCTGCTGACCCGGCTGGAGAAGTCGGGCGCCCTGCGCGCCGAGGCGGAGCAGGTGCCGGTGGCTGAGGCCGCCGCCCTTCTGCTGCGCGAGCGGATGACGGGCGAGCCCGCACCCGACGGCGCCCGGACCATGCTGGACCGGGTCCGCGCCGAGCTGGAGGCCAAGGCGGGCGCCGAACTGGACGCCCTGGCGGCGTCGGGCGACGATCAGGCGGCCTTCGGCGCGCGGCTGAAAGACCTTCTGCGCGCGCTGGACCTGGACCCCGGCGACGCCGATGGCGGCGATTCGGAGGAAGACGGCGAGGACGACGCCGAAAAGCCGGATCAAGACCAGGCTGAACCGGACGAACAGGAAGAACAGGACGGCGGCGACGGCGGCGAGTCGCTTGACGGCTCGGCCGACGATCAGTCCGCCGACGATGATCGTCAGGCCCGCCCCGACGGCACGCCGGGCGAACCGGACGGCGAAGGACAGGAAGACGCCCCTGAACTGAGCGAGGGCGAGCGCCCCAACCATCAGCAGACCCAGGACGACGGCCGCGCGGTCGAGGTCTATCACGCCTTCACCACCGCATTCGACGAGGTCATCGACGCGGCCGAACTGTGCGATCCGATGGAACTGGACCGGCTGCGCGCCCTGCTGGACGCCCAGTTGTCGACCCTGGGCAGCGTCGTGTCGCGGCTGGCCAACAAGCTGCAGCGGCGTCTGCTGGCCCAGCAGAACCGCTCGTGGATGTTCGACCTTGAGGAGGGGATGCTGGACACGGCGCGCCTGACCCGCGTGATCACCGACCCGACCAGCCCCCTGTCGTTCAAGATGGAGAGCGAAAGCCCGTTCCGCGATACGGTCGTGACCCTGGTGCTGGACAACTCGGGTTCGATGCGCGGGCGGCCGATCATGGTGGCGGCGGTCTGCGCCGACATCCTGGCGCGGACGCTGGAACGGTGCGGGGTCAAGGTCGAGATTCTGGGCTTCACAACCCGCGCCTGGAAGGGCGGACAGAGCCGCGAGGCCTGGATCAGCGCGGGCAAGCCCGCCAACCCCGGCCGCCTGAACGACCTGCGCCACATCATCTACAAGAGCGCCGACGCCCCCTGGCGCCGGTCCAAGAAGAACCTGGGCCTGATGATGCGCGAGGGCCTGCTGAAGGAAAACATCGACGGCGAGGCGCTGGAATGGGCGCACGACCGCCTGCTGGCCCGGCCCGAGGCGCGGCGGATCATGATGGTCATCTCGGACGGTTCGCCGGTCGATGATTCCACCCAGTCGGCCAATGCGGCCCTCTATCTGGACAAGCATCTGCGTCAGGTGATCGAGAAGATCGAAACGCGCAGCCCGGTCGAACTGCTGGCCATCGGCATCGGCCACGACGTGACCCGCTGGTATCGCCGGGCCCTGACCATCGTCGATGTGGAGCAGTTGGCGGGCGCCATGACCGAGAAGCTGGCCGAACTGTTCGAGGCCGAACCCAAGACCGTCAGCGCCAGGACGGGGCGGCCCTCGCACAAGCGCGCGGCGTGAACCGGCGCCTCCATGTCGCCGCCCTGATCTCTCTCGCCCTGGCCGCCTGCGCCGGGGCGGCGGCGACCTCCCATCCCTGGACGCCCGAGGCGACGGCTGACGGCTGGTCGCCCGCAGGCGGTTCGACCCGGCAGGTCGGTCTGGGTTGGCCGGGCGGTGCCAGGCTGGCCAAGGGCGTGCGCTATGCGGGCGGGGTGCAGTTGATCGCAGCGCCCGCCTCCACCCTGCACGGCCTGTCGGACCTGAAGCTGACGGGCGACGGCGGTTTCGTCGCCGTGTCCGACACCGGCGACCTGGTGCGCGGGCGGCTGGAGCTAGATGCAGACGGCAAGCTGGCCGGGCTGCATGACCTGCGAGTGCGGCGCCTGACGCTGACCGACGGCGAGCCGATCGCCGAAAAGCGCATGGGCGACGCCGAAGGGCTGGCCCTGACCGACGACGGCGAGGTGCTGGTCAGCTTCGAACGCGAGCACCGCATCTGGAGCTACGGCCCTCTGGACGCCCTGCACGCCCGACCGCAGGCGCAGCCGCACCCGGCAGCGGACTTTCCCCTGAACGAAGGCATGGAGGGGCTGGCGGCCGCGCCCGGCGGCTGGCGCGTCGGGGGCGAAGGCGGCGGCGTGTGGGACTGCTCGACGCAAGGCTGTCGCGTCGTGACCCGGCCGAGCCCGCCCGCCGATAGCTGGCGGTTGACGGGACTGGATCGCGATCCGGGCGGAGACGGCTGGTTCACGGTCCAGCGGTCGTGGCGGCCCCCCTTCGACGTGCGCGCCCGCGTGCGCCGCATGGCTGCGGACGGGACGCTGGGGCCGGTGCTGATCGAGCTGAAGCTGCCGGGGCTGACGGACAATTTCGAGGGCGTCGCCGCCGAGGCGAGGGGCGAAAACGTGCGCCTCTACATCCTGTCCGACGACAACGCCAACCCTGCGCAGAAGACGCTGTTGCTGGCGTTTGACGTCGAGTGATCCTTCTCCCTCAAGGGGAGAAGGACCATTCCTGTTTAACCTCTTCGTCTGTTTCATGCGCCAGCCGCGCCGCGCGCTCGGTCGCGAACCGTTCCGGCGACAGACGCGCCAGCGCCCAGATCGCCGCGCCGCGCACCACGGGGGCGGGATCGTCCAGCAGGGCCTCGACCGGCGCGATCAGCAGGGCGTCCCCGGAATTGCCCGCCGCATAGAGGGCGTTGCGGATGAAGCGGTCGCGGCCGATGCGCTTGACCGGGCTCTTGGTGAACAGGGCGCGGAAGGCGGGGTCGTCCAGCGCCAGCAGGTCCGTCAGCGGCGGCGACTTCAGCGCATCGCGCGCCTGCAGCCGGGCCTCCGATGCGCTTTGCGCAAACTTGTTCCACGGACAGGCGGCCAGACAGTCGTCGCAGCCATAGATGCGGTTGCCGGTGGCGATGCGGAACTCGCGCGGCCAGGCGCCCGCATACTCAATAGTCAGATAGGAGATGCAGCGTCGGGCGTCGATCTGGAACGGCGCCGGAAAAGCCCTGGTAGGACAGGCGTCCAGACAGGCGGTGCAGCGGCCGCAGTGCTCGGTCTCGGCCTCGTCCGGCTCGATTTCGGCGGCGGTCAGGATCGTGCCCAGAAACAGCCAGTTTCCGTGGGTGCGGCTGAGCAGGTTGGTGTGCTTGCCCTGCCAGCCCAGGCCTGCGCGCTGGGCCAGCGGCTTCTCCATCAGGGGGGCTGTGTCGACGAAGACCTTGACCTCCTGCTTGAGCCGCGCAGCGATCTGACCGGCCAGGATCTTCAGCCGCCCCTTGATCACCTCATGATAGTCGTCGCCGCGCGCATAGACGGAGATATAGCCCGCCGACGCCTCCTCCAGCTCAGGCCGAGGATCTTCGTCGGGGCCGTAGTTCATGCCCAGGACGATGGCGGTCCGAGCGCCGTCCCACATGGCGGTGGGGTGGGCGCGGCGCTCCAGCGTCGTCTCCATCCAGCCCATGTCGCCGTGGCGGCCGGCATCGACGAAATAGGCCAACCGCTCGCCCGCGCTCCACGGCTCGCTGGCCGAGGCGAAGCGGCACACGCCGAAGCCCAGTTCGGCGGCGCGCTGTCGGATGAAGATGCGGGGATCGGCCGCCATGAGGGCGCTTTAGCCCTCCCGGCCCTCAGAAGTCGAGGTCGGCGTACCAGGGCGCGGGGTGGACGCCGGGGAAGCGGTCACCCAGCAGGGGGCGGAAACAGGGGCGCGACTTCAGCTTAGAGTACCACAGCTTCAGCGAGGGCCAGGACGCCCAGGCGATCTCGCCGAAATAGTCCAGCACCGACAGATGGCCCGCCGCGATCAGGTCGGCCTGACTGAGACGGCGACCCGCCAGCCATTCGCGGCCGGCCGCCAGCGGCTCCAGAACCGTCAGGTGGCCCTTCAGGAATTCGCGGCCCTCGCGCAGCATCCGGGCGTCGGGCGGCCCCATGCGCAGCAACGGCTTCTCCATCCGCTCATGCAGCAGGACGGCGTCGACCTCATCGGTGAAACGGCGGCTGAACCAGGTCGCCAGACGGCGCGCCTCGGCCCGCTCGGCCATGTCGGACGGCAGCAGGAAATCGCCCTTGGCGCGGTCTTCCAGCCAGCCGAGGATGGCGTCCTGTTCGCACAGGGTCAGGCCCCTGCCCTTCTCGGTCATGCTCAGGACCGGCGGCATGCCCGAGGGATTCAGCTCGAACAGCGGGCAGTCGCCCTCCCACGGCCGGACCGGCTCCTCGGCGTACTCGACCTTGGCCTCGCCCAGCGCCAGCCGCGCCGTGCGCGAAGCCGGATGAAAGGCGAAATGATACAGGACGGCGGGCGTGGACATCGTCCGCCTTCAATGCGCCCGCGCCCGTTAAGGCTCCGTTTACCGCGCGCGATTGCCGCAGGGCCTCAGGACCAGGGGCCGACCCGGTTCGAGGGCGCGTCCGGGGCGTCGCGCTGATCCGGTTGGGGCGCGTTGGCTTCAGCCTTGACCGGCTCCGGTCCCGTCGGCCGCGCCGAAGCCAAGGGGCCGCCGTGCGGTTCGGCGGCGCCGCGCGGATCGGCGTGGATCATGATGTCGGCGCGAGGAAACGCCTTCAGCACCCGTTTCTCCGCGTCCAGGGTGATATCGTGCGCGGCCTTCAGGCTGAGATCAGGCTCCAGGTCGACGTGCATCTGCACCATCAGCGCCTGGCCGGCCATGCGGGTGCGAAGTTGGTGGACGTTGGCGATGCGGGCGTCCTCAGTCACCGCCGCGACGATGGCGGCGCGGTCCTCGTCCGAAGCGGCGCGGTCCAGCAGGTGATCGGCTGCGCCCCTCAACAGATTCAGCGCCCCCCAGGCCAGCCAGACCGCGACCACCAGACCCGCCGCCGCGTCCAGTCCGGGCGCCTTGAGCAGGGAGCCGGAGACCACGCCGATCAGCACCACGACGTTGGAGGCCAGGTCGGCGGCGTAGTGGGCGCGGTCGCCCGCCACCGCCAGGGAGCCGGTCTTCTTCACCGCCTGCGTCTGCATCCACACCAGGGCGGACGTTATGGCGATGGACAGGACGACCACGCCGATCGCCCAGCCGCCCGAGGTGACGGGGCGCGGGTCGAAGATGCGCTGCACAGCCTCCCAGCCGATGAAGACGCTGGACGCCAGCACCATGCCCGCCTGCACCAGAGAGGCCAGCCCCTCCGCCTTGCCGTGGCCATAGCGGTGCGCGTCGTCCGGCGGCAGGGCCGCCCAGCGCACGGCGAAGAAGGTCGCCAGCGACGCGATCAGGTCCAGCGTCGAATCCGCCAGACTGGCCAGGATGGAGACCGAGCCTGACGCCCCCAGGGCGAAGGCCTTCATGACGATCAGCAGAACCGCCGTCGCCACCGACAAGGTGGTGATCCGGCGGGTGGTCTCATTTGCGGCGTCGAGGGGGGAGACGGTCATTTCCTCGCCCTTGTCGCCCAAAACCGCGCCCGCGCCAATGGCGGCGAGAAGGCCGGGGCGCTATGGAAGGGCGGACGCGACGCCGCAGGGCGCGGCGCGCCTGACCCCCGGACCTGAAAACCGAGACGGAGCATTCATGGCGGACTGGCTGACGGCGATCCTTCTGGGTCTGGTCGAAGGATTGACCGAGTTCATTCCGGTGTCGTCCACCGGTCATCTGCTGCTGCTGGGGCATTTCCTCGGCTTTGAAAGCACCGGCAAGACGTTTGAAATCGTCATCCAGCTGGGCGCCCTGCTGGCCATCATCAGCATCTATTTCAAACGGCTGTGGACGCTGGCGACGCGCTGGCCGTTCGATGCCGAGGCGCGACGCTTTCTGATCGGCCTGCTGGTCGCCTTCCTTCCCGCCGTGGTGATCGGCTTTCTGGCCTATGGCTTCATCAAGACGGTGCTGTTCGAGACGCCGCTGATCATCTGCATCGCCCTGATCGTCGGCGGAGTGCTGCTGCTGTGGCTGGACCGGATGAACAAGATTCCGGCCTATCTGGACGCGGATCGCTATCCGTTCCGGGTCTATTTCCTGATCGGCCTGTTCCAGTGTCTGGCCATGATCCCCGGCGTCTCGCGCTCGGGCGCCACCATCGCCGGGGGGCTGCTGCTGGGGACGGACAAGCGGTCGGCGGCCGAGTTCAGCTTCTTCCTGGCCCTGCCGACCATGGGGGCGGCGGTGGCCTATGACCTGTTCAAGAACCGCGACGTTCTGGACTTCAGCGATCTGGGCCTGATCGCCATCGGCTTCGTCGCCGCCTTCATCTCGGCCCTGGCCGTGGTGCGTTTCCTGCTCGACTTCGTGTCCAAGCGCGGCTTCGGCCCCTTCGCCTGGTGGCGGATCGCGGTCGGCGTCGTCGGCATCATCGGCCTGGCGGCGACGGGGGCGCTGTAAGGCCATCGCCCAGCGCACAGCAAAAACCCCTCGGGACGCCGGTCCCGAGGGGTTTTTCTTGAGCCGTCCCTGAGATCAGGCGGCGGGATTTTCAGCGTATTGGCCGCCAGCGCGATAGCGCCACAGATAGGCCGGGGCGATAGCCTCGAGGCCCGAAGCCTCGACGCCCAGGTCGGCCAGGCCCTTGGCGCCCGGCGACACGATGTTGTCACTCTCCAGCAGCACGACCTGATCCTTGGTCAGGGCCGGAGCCAGGCCGATCATGGCCGGGATCTGGGCCAGCGAGCCGATCATGCGGGCCACCGGGAAGGGCAGCGGCAGCAGGATGTTCCTGCGGTTGGTTTCGCGCAGGATGAACTTCAGGATGTCCTCAAAGGTCCAGACCGACGGACCGCCCAGCTCATAGGTCTCGCCCACAGCCTCGGGGGCGACGGTGGCGCGGGCGATGGCCTCGGCGGCGTCGGCGACATAGACCGGCTGGAACTTGGTCTGGCCGCCGCCGATCAGCGGCAGGACCGGCGACCAGCTGGCCATGGCGGCGAAGCGGTTCAGGAACTGGTCGCCCGAGCCGAAGACGATCGACGGGCGCACGATCACGGCGCCGGGGAAGGCGGCGCGCACGGCGACCTCGGCCTCGCCCTTGGTGCGGGCGTAGTCAGCCTTGCCGTGCGCATCGGCGCCGAGGGCCGAGATGTGGGTCAGGCGCTGGACGCCCGCCGCCGCCGCAGCCTCGGCGACGTTGGTCGCGCCCTCGACGTGCAGGGTCTGGAACTTGCGGCCGCCGGTCTCGAACAGGATGCCCACCAGATTGATGACGGCGTCGGCGCCGCGCACGGCCTCGGCGACGGCCGCCTTGTCGGTGATGTCGCAGCGGACGACCTGAACCTGGCCGACGTCGCCGGCCATGTGCAGCACGGGCGCGCTCTTGGCGTTGCGCGCCGCGACGCGCACGCGCCAGCCGCGACGGGCCAGGGCGCGCACGACCTGGGTCCCGATGAAGCCCGAGCCTCCGAATACAGTGACCAGACCGGGGGCGAAATCAGCCATCTCAGACGCTCCAAACGCCAAGCCCCGGCCGCAGACCCGGCCGGAGATAAAATCCTATGCGCGGGGCTTAACCGAAGCGGCCCCGCCCCGCAACGAGAAGGGCGGGATTCCGTCTGATCAATCGGCCCCCTCAGTCCGCCCCCTCAATCCGCCCGTTGGACGATCTGTCCGTCGACCACCGTCAGCACGGCCCGGCCCTTGGGAATGTCGGCGGCGGGGACGGTCATCAGGTCGATGTCGAAGGCGGTGAAGTCGCCGCGCTTGCCGACCTCGATGGTGCCCAGCTCATTCTCGCGGAAGCTGGCGTAGGCGGGCCACAGGGTGAACATCTTCAGCGCCGTCGCCCGGTCCACCGCCTCGTCCGGGCGCCAGTCCGGTCCCTGGAAGCCGTTCAGGTCGCGGCGCGCCACGGCGGCGTAGAACTCGATCAGCGGGTCGCCGCGCTCGACCGGCGCGTCCGAGCCGCCGACCACGATCACGCCGCGTTCCACCAGCGTATGCCAAGCGTAGGCCCCGTCCAGCCGCGCGTCGCCCAGACGCTCGGCGGCGAAATGCAGGTCGCCGATGGCATGGCTGGGCTGCATGGAGGCGATGATCGGCAGGTCGTTGAAATAGTGATAGTCGCGCGGCCGGATGATCTGGGCGTGCTCGATGCGCCAGCGCGGGTCGGCAAGCTTCCACTCGGCCTTGGGCGTCGAGCGCAGGGCCTCTTCATACCAGGCGGCGACGTCGTGATTGCCCTGATCGCCGATGGCGTGGGTGGCGATCTGGATGCCGGTCCGCAGCGCCTCCTGATACAGCGGCATGACCTCTTCGCGCGAAGCCAGCATCAGGCCGGACGTGTCGGGCCGGTCTGAATAGGGCTCGAACAGCTTGGCCCCGCGCGAACCCAGGGCGCCGTCGGCGTAGAATTTGATCGCCCGGGTGATGATGCGCCCGTCGCCCGCGTCGCGCGGCCCGCCCGCCATCAGGGCGCGCGCGTCGCCCATGTCGATGCTGTTATAGACCCGCAGGGGCGCCTCGCCCGCCTCGGCCATCGCCTCCAGCAGAGGCACGTCCTTCCACGGCGCGCTCATGAAGTGGACGCCGGTCCAGCCGTAGCGGGCGTAGACGTTGAACCCGGCGCGATAGGCTTCGCGCGTCGCCGTTGCATCGGCCTCGGGCGCCAGGCCTTCGAGCAGGGTCATGGCCCCGTCGACCAGCAGGCCGGTCGGCTGTCCGTCCGCGCCTTTAAGGATTTCACCGCCCGAAGGGGCCGGCGTCGTCGCATCGATCCCGGCCGCGGCCAGGGCCGCGCTGGACACCGCCCGCGCATGGCCGTCGGCCCGGCTCAGCACCACCACCCGCCCCGGCGCGGCGGCGTCCAGATCAGCGGCGGTCAGGAAGCGTTTTTCGGGCCAGTGGGTCTCGATCCAGCCGCGCCCGACGATGACGCCGTCGGGGTGGGCCTCGGACCAGGCGCTGAGCCTCGCCATGGCCTCGACGACCGAGGCCGAGCCTTCCAGGTTCAGCGTCATCTCGCGCCAGCCGATGCCGTCCAGATGGACGTGGCCGTCGGTGAAGCCGGGAAACAGCGTCGCCCCTTTCAGATCGACCGCCTCTAGCCCCTCGGCCGAAGGCGCGCCGTCCGCTGGACCGACATAGGCGATGCGCCCGTCGCGCACGACCACGACCTCGGCGGTCGGCTGAGCCTCAACGCCGGTATGGATGGTCCCGCCCCGGATCAACAGGTTCTGGGCGTAGGCTGCGGGCGCTGCGGCCAGCAACAGCACAACCGCCAGCGGCAGGGTCGTATTCAGGGTTCGGATCATCAGCGCCTCCAGTCGCGGCGCAGGGGAGCCTCAGCCGAGCTTGGCGTCA
Source organism: Brevundimonas sp. LPMIX5 (assembly GCF_003576505.1). Lineage (NCBI taxonomy): Bacteria > Pseudomonadati > Pseudomonadota > Alphaproteobacteria > Caulobacterales > Caulobacteraceae > Brevundimonas > Brevundimonas sp. LPMIX5. Next base: position 208,437 of record NZ_QWTZ01000004.1, on the reverse strand, counting down.
AGCGATCCAGTGTCGCCTCCGTCGTCCTCCGGCGGAGCGAAGCGACGACGGGAGGACCCAGCGGCGCGCGTGAGCGCGAAAAATCCACGCGCGCCGCTTGCCTCGAAGATCGTCTTCGGCGCCGCTGGGTCCCCCGATCGGCGCCGCTAGGCGGCTTGTCGGAGGATGACGGAAGTGGAAGGCCTCTTACGGCCGCCCCACCACCTGATCGACGGAGTTGCTCGTCACCGGGTGATACAGCGGTCGCGCTTCGGCGTAGATGCGCGTGGCGATGAGGCGGCCCCAGTCGCCTTCGGCCCACAGGGTCTGGAACAGCGGCAGGACGAATTTGCGCCGGCCCTGACTGGTCAGGAAGCGCTCGGCCGTCGCCACCGCGGGCTCATAACGGTTGGCCAGGGCCGCCTGCAGCCAGGCGAAGGTCAGTTCGGCGTTGCCTTCGCTGTCCAGCTTCAGCGTGCTTTCCAGATCGGCCAACTGCGCCGGGGTCAGCCAGTCGACCCCCGCCGCCAGCCCCTGCGGACGCCATGACAGGAAGCGCAGGCGCTGCTGGGTGTTCCAGTCCTTCCACGGCGCGGCCGAGGCCGGGCCCTTGGCGACGTAGAAGGCCTCGGCCGCCGCGTCCACGGCTTCGAAGGCGTGCGACACCGGCGCCTGGGCGTTGGACGGCAGGCCCGGCTGATAGATCCAGTTCTCCAGCTGAAGCTCGGCTTCCAGACGGGCGTCGCCCTTGACCAGATTCTCGCGGATGTCCTTCAGGAAGCCCACGTCGGTCATGGGCTGGAAGGCATGGCGGTCGAAATAGCCGCGCAGCCAGGCGTCGAACGTCTCGCGCCCGACAATGCGTTCGATGGTGCGCAGGAAGGCCGCGCCCTTGTCATAGGGAATGCCCGACAGGCCGTCGTCCGGGTCGCGCCCGGTCAGGTCCAGATGCAGGCGGGTGTCGCCCGGATCGGTGACGGCGATCTCGGCGACCAGATCGTTCCAGGCCAGGGCCTGTTCCTGCAGGGCGCGCTCGCGGCCGTACAGCGCCTCCATGATGCGGTTCTCGAAATAGGTGGTCGTGCCCTCGTTCAGCCAGATGTCGGCCCAGGTGGCGTTCGTCACCAGATTGCCGGACCAGGAGTGCGCCAGTTCGTGCGCCACGAGCGATACCAGCGACCGGTCGCCGGCGATGATGGTCGGGGTGGCGAAGGTCAGGCGCGGGTTCTCCATCCCGCCGAACGGGAAGCTGGGCGGCAGCACCAGCAGGTCATACCGGCCCCAACGATAGGGGCCGTACAGGGCCTCGGCCGCATCGACCATCTTGGCCGTCGGCTCCAGCTCCCATTGCGCGGCCTGCAATCGGCTCGGCTCGGTCCAGACGCCGGTGCGTACGTCGAAGGCGGCGAAGGCGAGGTCGCCTGCTCCGATGGCGATCAGATAGGGCGGGATGGGCTGATCCAGCTTGAAGCGCCAGGCCTTTAGCCTTTCGCCCGCCGCCTCGCCGTTCGGGGTCAGATGCTCGGCGGACATGACCACGGTCAGGTCTGACGGCGCCACGATGCGCGCGCTGTAGGTCTGGCGGATACCGGGGCTGTCCTGGGTCGGAATCCAGGTGCGGGTCAGGATCGCCTGCCCCTGGCTGAACAGATAGGGTTTCTGGCCGCCCGCCGTCTGCTGCGGGCTGAGCCATTGCAGGGCCGAGGCGTCGGGGCGGGTGGCATAGGCGACGACGATCTTCTGCCCCTCATCGCCCTGGAAGGCGGGGAGGCGCACGCTGAGAGGCTGTCCCTTGATCGGGTCCGCGGCACCCAGGCTCCATTCCAGCGGACGGCCTTGAGCGTCGGTCACGCCCTTGATGTCCAGCATCTTGGCGTCCAGCACCACCTCGGTCGCGCCGGGACGGCCGGTCACGTCCAGCGTGGCCTTGCCCGACAGGGTCTTGGCGGCGAAGTCGGCGGTCAGGTCCAGGTCGACGTGCGTCACCCGCGCCTCGGCCGGACGGGCCCAGGAGTGCGGGTCGTTGACGTAAGCGGTCGCCGGGACCGCTGTAGGGACGGGGGCGGCGGGAACCAGAGGCGTCATCGGCACGGCGTCTCCGGTCGTGGCGCAGGCGCCCAGGGATGTGGCGAGGGCGGCGGCTATAGCGAGGGCGGAAACCCGCCCGACCAGCTTCAGGGTCATCGAACGCTCCGTATTCAGATGCGCCCGAAGAGGCTCCCTCGCGCTCGAAAGATCAAGTCTCGGCTGCAACCGGCGGCAGATGGCGGGCCTTGAACAGCCGCCCCTGCTCGGCCGCCAGAACCAGCGCCAGAGCCGCCACGCCCAGCAGGGCGAAGCCGACCGTCATCGGCACCGTCGTGCCGTCGAACTGCTGGCCGATGGCGAAGCCCAGCAGGGCGCCGCCGATGGAGGAGATGAAGCCCTGGGCCGAGGAGGCCGTGCCGGCGATATGGCCCATCGGCTCCATCGCCATCGCGCCGAAATTGCCGGCGATGAAGCCGAAGCAGAACATCTTGCAGGCCTGCATGACGGCGAACATCCACAGGCTGTCATAGCCCAGCCAGGCGATGAGGGCGTGCAGGGCGCTAAAGCCGATGAAGCCGAACAGGGCCGCGTGGGCGATCAGGCGCGAGCCCAGCTTCTCGACCAGACGCGCGTTCAGGATCGAGGCCACGGCGATGCCCGCCGCCACCAGGGCGAAGACCACCGGGAACAGGCCGGGCGCCTTGAACACGTCGAAGAAGATCTGCTGCGAGGAGTTGATGAAGCCGAACAGCGCCCCGCTGATGACCGTCATGGCCAGGGTGTAACCCATGCCCTGACGGCTGGTGAAGGCGAAGCGGAAGGCGGCGGCGATCCGGCTGACGTCGATCGGCATCCGGTCCTCGGCGTGCAGGGTCTCGGGCAGACGCAGGGCCGCCCAGATCAGGAAAGCCCCGCCCGAAAGGGCGAAGACGCCGAAGATCCACGGCCAGGGCGCCACCAGCATGACGAGTTGCCCCATCGCGGGCGCAATGATCGGCACGCCCAGAAAGACCAGGAAGCTGAGCGACATGACGCGCGCCATCGTCCGTCCGACATAGCGGTCGCGCACGATGGAAACGGCCAGCACCCGCGTCGCCGCCGCGCCGATCCCCATGCCGATCCGCGACAGGATCAGCATGTCGAACGTATGGGCGAAGGCCGCCAGAATGCTGAAGACGACATAGATGCCGATGCCCGCAAACAGGACCGGGCGCCGCCCATAGCGGTCCGACAGCGGCCCATAGAACAGCTGAGCCACGCCGAAGCCGAGCAGATAGGCGGTGATCACCCACTGGCGGCTGTTTTCATTGGTCACGCCCAGATCCTCGCCGATGTGGGGCAAGGCCGGCAGCATGGCGTCGATCGCCAGAGCGTTCAGCGCCATCATCACAGCGATCAGGCAGACGAATTCAGCGAAGCCCGGCCCCTTGGAGGGCGCCGGCGGGGCCTCGATCACGGAGGACGGGGTCGGGGCTCTGTTCATCAGGTCCAGATGCGGCCTGCGTCAGGCTGACGCAAGCCCGAAGCGATGAAGTTTTTGCACCGCAGCAAATACGGCGAGACGTACTCCCCCTTTTCGTCGCTGATTCCACGCACGCCGGGATGAGTGGGATTAGAATCGAAACCCTACGCCTTCACCTTGATCCGCGCCGTCACCGACATGCCGGGCGACAGCCGCTCCACCCCCTCCTGCCCCGGATCGACGGCGATGCGGACAGGGATGCGCTGGGCCACCTTGGTGAAGTTGCCGGTGGCGTTGTCGGGGCGGATGACGCTGAACTCGGAGCCGGTGGCGGGCGAGATGCGCTCGACCTTGCCCGTCAGGACGCGTCCGCCCAGGGCGTCGACGGTGATCTCGACCGGCTGGCCGACGCGCACGTCGCGCATCTGCGTCTCCTTCATATTGGCCGTGACCCAGACCACGTCGGGGACCAGCGCCATGAACTGCGTGCCGACCGCCGCCTGCTGGCCCTGGCGCACCGTCACCTCGCCCAGCCGTCCGTCGCGCGGAGCCTCGATGCGGGTATTGTCGAGATCGATCTGCGCCAGACGCACCTGGGCGCGGGCGTTTTCGACGGCGGCCTCCAGCGAGCCCTTGCTGACCACGGCCGAGGTGACGCCGGTCTGGGCCACGTCCTCGGCGGCGCGGGCCTGCGCCAACTGGGCCTCGGCGGCGCGCAGGGCGTTCTGGGCTGTGTCGACCTGAGCCTGGGCGACCCAGCCGCCCTCGAACAGGGCGCCAACCCGCGTGGCGTCGGCGCGGGCCTTGGTCACAGCCGACTGGGCGGCGGCGATCGAGGCGCGGGTCTGGGCCACCGATCCGCGCGCCGAAGCCTGGCTCTGGGCCGAGTTGGCCAGCGCGGCCTCGGCCGAATGCAGGGAGGCCTGCGCCTGCTCCAGCCGCTGGCGATAGATGCGGTCATCGATGGTCGCCAGAAGCTGGCCCTGCTTCACCGTCTGGAAGTCCTGCACCTCGACCGAGGTGACATAGCCGCTGACCTGGGGGCTGATGATGGTCACCTGACCGCGGACATAGGCGTTGTCCGTCGTCTGCGGCCCGCCCGAGAAGGGCGGCAGGCCCCAGGCGTGCAGGATCAGGCCGATCCCCACCAGCGCCATGGCGATCAAGGCCACGCTCCACATCACGCGGCGGCCGCTGGACGGCGCCGGGGCGGCAGGGGACGGCCCAGACGGAGGGGGCGCAGGAGGCGCGGCGGGAGCGGACGGCGGAGGGGCGGCGTCAGTCATGATCTGGTCCGGTTCAATCGACAGCCGTCGCGACGGAGGCGGCGGCGTCGGAGGCTTGCGTCTGGGCCCGGCGGGCGGCGCGGCGCGCCTCCAGCTTCGGCCGATAGTGGTTCAGGGCGACCCAGGCGGCGCCGATCGCGGCAGCCCCCGAGATCAGCAGGAAGACGTCGTTGTAGGCCAGCACCTGGGCCTGCTGGCTGACCTGCTGCTGCAGCAGGCCCAGGGCCGCGCCCTGACGCTGGGCCGCGTCGCCGATGACGTGGGCGTAGGCGCCGCCCAGTTGCTGCAAGCGCAGCACGGTCTCGGGATCGCCCAAGCCGATGCTCTCAGACAGTTGGCTGGAGTGAAACTTCTCGCGCAGGGTCTGGATCGTGCCGACCAGGGCGGAGCCCATCAGTCCGCCGACGTTCTGGCCGATCGAAAACAGCACGATGAAGCTGACCATGTTCTTGCCCCCGCCCTGCAGCACCTTGCCGAAGCCCAGGATCATCGTCGGGCCGATGAAGAAGGCGGCGGCGAAGGCCAGAAGCGCCTGGCTGAAATAGAGCTGGGTCGGGCGCGTCAGCACGGTGGCGTGGCTGTCGATGAAGGCGCCGACGGCGATCATGACCAGGGCGATCGAGATCGGCTTCCACAGCTTCATCGGATTGAGGGTGAAGGCGCTGACCAGGGTCCCCGCCGCCGTGGCGGCCAGCATGACCAGGAACAGGCCCTGCATCTGCTGCGGGACCAGTCCCATCTGCTGCAGAAAGCCTACCGCGCCGGTCGTCTGTTCCGACAGGACGATCCGCACCAGCAGGATGGCCAGCAGCAGCCGCACCAGGTCCCGGCCCGCCAGCCACTTAAGGTCGATCAGCGGATTGGTCCGGTTGTATTCAATCAGCACGGCGGCGGTCAGCAGCACGATCGCCCCTGCCAGAGCCCAGCCGATCCACGCCGCCTCGGTCCACCAGACGATGCGGCCCAGCCCCAGAACGGCCGTCAGCAGGGCCACGCCCGGCGCGAACAGGGCGAAGGTGACGAAGTCCAGCGTCTCGAATACCCGCACCCGCTGCGACGGCGGCATCTTCAGGGCGAAGACGGCGGGCAGGGCGACCAGCACCAGCCCCAGTTCGAACATGTAGAAGGCCCGCCATTGATCAAGGTCCAGCAGGCGCGTCACCCCCAGCCGCGCCAGGGGAATGGCCAGGCTGGACAGGCCGACGCCGATGATGATGCCCTTCAGCCGGTGCTGCGCGGGAAAGGCCTGGATGATGTAGAGGATGCCCAGGGTCGACATCCCCGCCGCCGCCATCCCGGCCACGCCGCGCACGACCAGGGTCGAGCCATAGTCTTCCAGAAACAGATGCGCCGCCGCCGTGGCCAGGAAGACAACCAGGATGATCTCGGTGAACAGGCGCAGGCCGTACTGCATCCGGAACTTGACCAGCAGCAGGTTCATGCAGGCGTTGGTCATGACGAAGACCACGGGCAGCCAGGCCGCCTCCGTCGTGGTCACGCCCAGCGCCCCGGCCAGTTGCGGCAGGTCGGCCGTCACGGCGGCGTTGCCCAGACTGCCGGTCAGGGCCACCAGCACCCCGACGAAGGCGTAGGCCAGCCGCCAGGGCGTCGTATGATCCGGCGTCGCGGGCGAGCCGGGCAGAACCGGCCGCTCGTGCGGCTTCAGGGTGGCGAGGTAATCCTCCCACGGCAGGTCCCAGTGACGGCGGCTCATGCGGCCTCGCAGCGCGGCCGCACCGCGTCCAGCACCAGGGCCAGGGACCGCAGGCTGAGCGCCTCGCGCGCCTTCGCCGGCGCTGTCCGCGACGGGGCGCCCAGCATCAGGGCCAGGACTCGGATATCCTCGACGCTCAGGTCCGGCCGCACCCGCCCAGACGCCTGGGACACGGCCAGAGCCTCGGCGCCGGCCGCCTTCAACCCCTGCCGGATCGGGGCCAGAGCCTCGTCCTTCAGATCGCGGATCGCGCTGGACAGACCCGCGCTGTCCAGCATCAGCCCAGTCATCTGCTCCAGGAACCAGATGAAGACGTCGGGGTCATCCAGCCGCGCGCGGCTGCGTCTCGCCAGACCGTCGATCTGCTTCAGGAAGACCGCCAGGGCCAGTTCGGAGCGGTCGGCGAAGTTTCGATACAGGGTCGCCCGCCCGACCCCCGCCTGCTCGGCGATCAGATGCAGCGGCGCATCCAGTCCATCGCGCGCAAAGGCGGCCTCCGCCGCCAGAAGCAGCTTCTCACGACGTTCTGCGGCGTCTTGTCGCAATGGACGGGTCATGGCGCGCTAAGTGGACACTTGTGTCCGGTTATTCAAGTGGCAATCCCCCCTGAATGCGCAAGTCGCGCGCAAGCTGCGCCGCGAGAACGCTCTGGCGACGGATCAAACTGACGGATTTTCTGGGGAACCAGCTCAGGGGCCGGTGGTGCCGGTGGTCGGACTCGAACCGACACTCCTTGCGGAACCGGATTTTGAGTCCGGCGCGTCTACCAATTCCACCACACCGGCACGGCCTGGCTCAAGGCGGCGCAATCTAGCGACGGCGAAGGCTCCGTCAATCGAAGATCGCACCGCGCCGCATCATTCGTCTTTGCGGCGGATGCGGCTGCCTGTCGAAAACTCGCCGCCGGACATGGTGTAAGAGACCCGATAGGCAATCAGGCGCGTCGGAACCGGCTCGCCGCCGCCCCCGCGATTCTCCAGTCGACCTTTTCTCGCTCCTCGTATGGCGGCCTCGCCGAAGCCGCCGTTGGTCGGAAATTCGGTCTCTACCACGCAGTCTCCAACCCGCCCGTCGGACTGGCTGAGACAGGTGATGACCGCGAAGCCCGCAGTATAGGTCCGACCCTCGGGGTATTCAGGCAGGGGAATACGCTTCCAGGCCAGGTTGACCGGCAAACCGTCGACTTCCAGCTCTTCCAATTGCTGATCGCGCGAGTCGACGAGAGGCCGCCCACACGCCGCCAAAGACTGATCAATCGCAGCATTGGACGCGGGCAAGTTCACCAGATAGCGCAGGTTTCGTCCACCTTCGGCGCCGCCGGGCACGGTGATCGTCATCGTCCCGCCTTCGCGCATCTGGCGCGCCAGGGGCGCCGGCAATTCCGAGAAGGCGACGCTGGGATCAGCGCCCAGCATAAAGCGTTGTTCGGCCGCGTCCTTGTCGCCGATGCCGATGACCAGGACCCGATTGGATTTATGGAAATCCTTGACCGCACTCGCCGCCGGCAAGCCGCCAACCATGACCTGATAGACGCCGCGTTGACAACGTGCGGCCAGCAGAAGTCCGTTATCGAACTGCGTATAGGCCACCGTCAGCTGTTCTTCGGGCTGAACCAACAGGTCCCAGTCTTCAGCGTCCTGAGCCGTCGCTGCTGCCGCGACGGCCAACCCCATCACGGCCGCCGCTAACCCGCGCACCACCCATGTCCTCATCGGCCCTCTCCGCTCCCTGCCTCAAGAGGGTAGCCGCTCCACGGCTCGCCGCAAGCCCAACCGGATCAGCGTTCGCTCAGGCCGGCTCCACGGTCTGCTCGATGGCGCCGAACAGGGTGCGGTTCTTGTCGTCCAGCATTTCGATGCGAACGGTGTCGCCGTGTTTTAGGAAAGGGGTCTTGGCCGCGCCGGTCTGGATGGTCTCGACGGTGCGGATTTCGGCGATGCAGCTGTAGCCAAGGCCGCCTTCGGACACCGGCTTGCCGGGCCCGCCGTCGGCGTCCTTGTTCGACACCGTGCCCGAGCCGATGACCGTCCCGGCGCCTAAGGAGCGCGTCTTGGCCAGGTGGGCGATCAGGGTCCCGAAGTCGAAGGTCATGTCGACGCCCGCGTCGGCGCGGCCGAAATCCTGACCATTGATCTGAACCAGCAGGGCGCCGGACAGCTTGCCGTCATTCCAATGCTCGCCCAGGGCGTCCGGCGTGACGAAGACCGGCGACAGGGCGCTGGCGGGCTTGGACTGGACAAAGCCGAAGCCCTTGGCCAGTTCGCCGGGGATCAGATTGCGGAGCGAGATGTCGTTGACCAGGCCGACAAGGCGGATCGAGGCCAGAGCTTCGTCGCGACCGGCGCCGAGCGGCACGTCGCCGGTGACGACCACGATCTCGGCCTCCAGGTCGCAACCCCAGGCCTCGTCCTTCAGCGGGATGGCGTCGCGCGGCGACAGGAAGCCGTCGGAGCCGCCCTGATACATCAGCGGATCGGTCCAGAAGCTCTCGGGCATCTCGGCCCCGCGCGCTTTGCGCACCAACTCGACGTGATTCACATAGGCCGAGCCGTCGGCCCACTGATAGGCGCGCGGCAGGGGGGCGGCGGCCTCGTGCTCGCGGAAGCGGCCGCGCGGCACGGCTTCATGCTCAAGGCTTTCGGCCAGGGCGCGCAGTAGCGGCTCGCACCGCTCCCAGTCGTCCAGCGCCGCCTGCAGCGTCGGGGCGATCAGGAAGGCGTCCGTGAACCAGTTCAGGTCGTTGGAGACGACGACGAGGCGGCCGTCACGGCCGTGCTTGAGCGAGGCGAGTTTCATGAGCTGAAGCTAATCCGAAGCAGGGGCGGAGGGAAGTCTGCGCGAGGGCGGCAGGCGCCTCACACGGTCTGAGCGCCCGGCGGGCTGATGACGGCGCGCGCCTCGGCGCCGGTGCGTTTGGCCGGGTCGCGGACCTCGACCTCGATGATGATGGCGCCGACGGGGTCATGCGCCCACAGATAGCGGCGCTCGACCTCGACCTCGCGGCCGGACGGGGCCATGCCCTCATAGGTGTCGCCCCAGGGGGTGATCGCCTTCATCTCGACCCAGCGCAGGGCGCAGGCCGCGTCCAGTTCCTCAAGCGCCATTTCCGACAGTTCGTCGGCGTGGGGTTCGGGCGTTTCAGGGCTTACAGCCATCGACGGACCTTCTGGCGATAGGCGGCGTATTCAGCGCCGAAACGGGCGGACAGATAGCGCTCCTCGCGGGCGATGACGAAGCGGTCGACCACGATCAGGCAGGGGATCAACAGGCCCAGCGCAATCGGGCTGTCCATCGCGATCGCCAGTCCCAGATAGGTGATGGCGAACCCCAGATAGATGGGGTTGCGGCTGAAGCGGTAAAGGCCGCCGGTGGCTAGAACCGTCGTCGGCTTCCACGGTTCGGGCGGGGTGCCCAGGCGGCGGAAATAGCCCGCCGCCGCCCCGTCCAGCAGCAGGCCGCCCAGGATCAGCACGAGGGCGAGGCCGCGCCGAACCTCAGTCGCAAGGCCAAGCGACGGCTCGCCCAGCCACTGGCCCAACCCCCAGCCGCCGAACAGGAAGGCGAAATAGATCGCGGGCGGCGGCACGACGACGCCCGAATGATCGCCCCTACCCGGCTTCATGGGCGTCAACGCGCGGCTTCTTCGTCGCCGTAGATGGCGACGCGCGCGGGCGAGGTCGAGGACACCGCGCCGCGATACATGCCCGAGGTGTTCATCGAGAAGGCGTGGACGCCGTCCTTGCCCATGACGATGACGCCGCCGTCGCCGCCGATGGAGCCGACCTCGGCGATCTCGGCGTCGGCCGCCTGTTGCACGGAGGCGCCAGTCGCGGTGCGGCTGCAGATGTCGCGGGCCACGGTGGCGCGGATGAAGTATTCGCCCGAGCCCGTCGCCGAGACGGCGCAGCCGTCGGCGTTGGAGGCGTAGGTCCCGGCGCCGATGACCGGCACGTCGCCGACCCGGCCCCAGCGCTTGGCCGTCATGCCGCCGGTCGAGGTGGCGGCGGCCAGGCGGCCCTGGCTGTCCATCGCCACGGCGCCGACGGTGCCGAACTTGCGCTCGTCCAGCGGGGCTTCATGCAGGTTGAAGGCCAGGGGCGCGGCCGGACCCAGACGGGCCGGTTCGGCCGGCGCGCCTTCCGGGCGCGGCGGCAGCGGCTGGCCGGCGTCGCGCAGGGCCTTCAGCAGGGCCTGCCAGCGGCTTTCGGTGAAGAAGAAGCCGGGGACGACCTCTTCCAGACCCGCCGAGCGGGCGAAGGTCTCGGCGCCCTCGCCTATCAGCATGACGTGGGGTGACTTCTCCATCACCGCGCGGGCGGCGGCGATGGGGTGGCGGGTGCGGGTCAGGCCCGCGACGGCCCCGGCGTTCAGGTCCGTGCCGTCCATGACGGCGGCGTCCAGTTCGTTCTTGCCCGCCGAGGTGAAGACGGCGCCGCGCCCGGCGTTGAACAGGGGGTTGTCCTCCATCACCTCGACGGCGGCCTGAACCGCGTCGAGCGAGGAGCCGCCGCGCGCCAGCACGGCCGAACCGGCGTCCAGCGCCGCTTGCAGACCGGCGCGATAGGCCGCGTCGCGCTCGGGGCTCAGCTGGGCGCGCTCGATCACGCCCGCGCCGCCGTGGATGGCCAGCGACCAGGTCGGCGCCTCCTGAGCGAGGGCAGGCGCGGCCAGGACGGCGGCGGCCGCAGCAGCGGCGAAGGCGATGGACTTCATTTCAGGCTCCCCAATGTACTGTCTGATCCCCATGCAATGGGGAGGCGGGCAAAGCTAGGCCTTGTGGTGCAGGCGACGCCAGAGCCGGTGGGCCAGGATCGGGGCGAAGCCGCAGACGAGGGCGGCGATCAGGACCATCCAGAACCCGCCCCCCAGCCAGTATTCGCCCGCGAGCGCCCCGGCCCCGGCCGCCAGAAGCGGGCCGAGCCAGGGCAGCCAGTGCGGCGGTCGGAACCGCATTTAGGCGTCGACCTTGATGACGCCGCGACGGATCTGGTCCAGCTCGATCGAATCGAACAGGGCCTGGAAGTTGCCGTTGCCGAAGCCTTCATTGCCCTTGCGCTGGATGATCTCGAAGAAGATCGGGCCGAAGGTGTCCTGGGTGAAGATCTGCAGCAGCAGGCCTTCCTCGTCCGAACCGTCGATCAGGATGCGGTTCTTGCGCATCCGCTCCACGTCCTCGCCGTGGCCCGGCAGGCGTTTGTCGATCAGTTCGAAATAGGTCTCGATGGTGTCCTGGAAGTCGACGCCGCGCGCGCGCATGGCTTCGACCGTCTCGAAGATGTTCTCGGTCGTCAGGGCGATGTGCTGGATGCCTTCGCCGTTGTAACGGCGGATGAATTCCTCAATCTGGGAATTCTCGTCCTGGCTCTCGTTCAACGGGATGCGGATGGCGCGGTCGGGCGCGATCATCGCCTGGGAGAACAGGCCCGTCGCCTTGCCCTTGATGTCGAAATACTTCTGCTCCTCGAAGTTGAACACCGAGTTGTAGAAGCCTGACCAGGTGCGCATCTCGCCGCGACGGACGTTGTGGGTCAGGTGGTCCAGGATCTCCAGACCGACGCTGTTTCTGCGCTCGGCCTCTTCCCAGCCCTCGATCTCGTCCCAGGCGTCATAGAGAGAGCCGGTCTCGCCATACTGGTCGATGACGTAGAGCAGGCTGCCGCCGATGCCCTGCAGCACATAGGGGTAGTCGTTGGCCAGCGCCCCGCCGTGCACGCCCTCGGCTGCGCGTGCGCCACGCGCCAGCGCGCCTTCATAGGCCGCCTTGGCGTCGGCGACGCGGAAAGCCATGCCGTTGGCCGACGGGCCGTGGTCGCGGGCGAAGTCCGCCGCCTGCGCTTTCGGCGTTCGATGGACCAGCATGGTGATGTCGCCCTGTTTCAGGCGCACCACGTCATTGGCCGGGTTCACATGGGTGGGGGTGAAGCCCATCAGCTCCAGACGCGAAATCATCGCCTCGGGCGCGGGGCCGGTGAATTCAACGAACTCGAAGCCGTCGACGCCGAGGGGGTTTTCCTGGTCGAGTTTGGCGGCGTCCTGCATGACGCGTCTCCTCTCTCTTATGGTTTGGCGCGGCCGGGGCCGTCATGGCGCGGCCGCTGATTGGGGCGGAACCTACTGGCGGGGCGGCATGGGGCGCAAGGCGGGTTTCAGCGGAAAGGGCGCACGTTCCAGTGTCGCAGCCGCGGCCTGACCTCTCGCCCGCATCGGCGCAGCCTGCTATCGGGCAGAACGACAAGAGGCGGGGGCCTCGATCAGGACGCCTGAATGCTGCGCAAGCTCTACGACTGGGTCTTCTCTCTGGCCCGCCATCGTCACGCCACCCGGTCGCTGGCCGTCGTCTCCTTCGCCGAAAGCTCCTTCTTCCCGATTCCGCCGGATGTGATGCTTGCGCCGATGGTGCTGGCCAAGCCCGAGCGCGCCTATTTCTATGCGGCGGTCTGCACCATCGCCTCGGTGCTGGGCGGCCTGCTGGGTTACGCCATCGGCTATTTCCTGGAGCCGGTCGGCCTGCAGATGCTGGCCTGGCTGGGCAAGGCCGATACGTTCGAGGCGTCCAAGGCCCTGTTCCAGCAGCACGGCGCCTGGGTCATCCTGATCAAGGGCCTGACGCCCATCCCCTTCAAGCTGATCACCATCGCCTCGGGCATCTTCCAGTTCAATCTGGCGCTGTTCATCGCCCTGTGCGTCGTCACGCGCGGCGCCCGCTTCTTCCTGGTCGCCTTCGTGCTCAAGCGCTGGGGGCCGCCGATGCTGGCGATCGTCGAAAAGCGGCTGGCCCTGTTCACCGTGCTGTTTCTTGTGCTGCTGGTCGGCGCCTTCTTTATAGTCAAGCTTATCGGACACTGATCGACGCCGCCCCCGGCACGGTTTATGAGAGGCGCCCGGTTCCTGTGAGGCGCACATGAGCGCGATCTACAAATTGCTGACCCGCTGGTGGACGGCCTTCGCCCTGGCCGCCGCCCTGGCCATGCTGGGCGCCGCCCATGCGTTCGAGCGGTTCGGCGGAATGCCGCCGTGCAGCCTGTGTCTGAAGCAACGCGAGGTCTATTGGGCCGCCGTCGCCATCGCCGGAGCCGCGACCTTCTGGGCCCTGTTCAGCCGGGCCAGCCGGGGCACGCCGCGCATCGCCTCCTTCCTGCTGGCCGTCGTCTTTCTGACGGGGGCGGTCACGGCGGGTTATCATGCCGGAGGCGAGCTGAAGTGGTGGAACCTGCCCGCCACCTGCATGGCCGCGCCTTCGACCTCGATCGACCTGTCGGCGCTGACGGCGCTGCTCGACGGCACGGGCGGCAGCACGGCCTTCGTCTCCTGCGGCGACGTGCCGTGGAGTTTTGCGGGCCTGTCGATGGCGGGCTGGAACTTTGTCATCTCCCTGGCGCTGGCTATCATCAGCCTGCTGGCGGCGAAACGTCCCAAGGACGCGCGCGCGCCCAAGAGCTAAGAAGGGGCGTCATGACCCAATCCGCTGAAGACATCGCCGCCGCCCGCCGCATTCCCCTGCCGCGCCCCGGCGTCGGTCAGGACAAGGCGCGCCTGGCCGAGATGCTGCGCGTCGACCATGCCGGCGAGTTCGCCGCCGTCCACATCTACCGCGCCCAGCGCGCCGTGCTGGAAGGCCGCAAGGGCAAGGACGCCATCGCCGCCGACCTGACCGAGATGGAAGGGCATGAAGCCGTCCACCTGGCCCGCTTCGAGACCCTGCTGAACGAGAACCGGGTGCGCCCGACGGCCATGATCCCGCTGTGGAAGCTGGCGGCCACGGCGCTGGGCGCCGGCACGGCCCTGATTTCGGAAAAGGCGGCCCACGCCTGCACCGAAGCGGTTGAGAGCGTCATCGAGAAACACTATGCCGACCAGATCGAGGAAATCCGCGACCGCGACCCCGAACTGGCCGCCGAACTGACCAAGTTCCGCGAAGAGGAACTGGCCCACCACGACCACGCCATCGAGCACGGCAGCCGCGAAGCGCCCGCCTATCGCCTGCTCAGCAGCGTCATCAAGGTCGGCTGCAAGGCCGCCATCAAGATCAGCGAACGCATCTAGAGCCCTTCTCCCTCCCCTTTATGGGAAGGGTGGTCGCGTAGCGACCGGGTGGGGAGGGCTTGGTGATCCCGGCCTCGGCGCCTGCACAGCCTTGCCGCCCCCACCCGGTTTCGCCCTGCGGGCTCAACCACCCTCCCCATGAAGGGGAGGGAGAGGCGTCAGCGCTTGGCTTACCCCATCGCCGAGCCGACGCCGCGCCCGCCGCCGGGGACCGGCGCGACGTCCAGCAGCTTGAGGCGGAACACCAGCACGGCGTTGCCGGGGATCATCGGCGGGCCGCCCATCTCGCCGTAGCCCAGCTCGGGCGGCAGGAAGAGAATCCACTCGTCCCCCGGTTTCATCATCTGCAGGGCCTCGGTCCAGCCGGGCACCACCCCCTCGGGCGAGAAGACGGCCGGGGCGCCGCGCTTGAACGAGCTGTCGAACACCGTGCCGTCGGTCAGCGTGCCTTCATAGTCGACCTTGACCAGATCGTTGCGGTCGGGGCTGACGCCGCCCGCCGGGCCGGAGGCCACGACCTTGTATTGCAGGCCGGACGGAAGGGTCCGGACGCCTTCTTCGGAGGCGTTCTGTTTCATGAAGGCAGCGGATTCGGCGGCGTTCCTGGCCAGGTCCTCGGGCGCGGCGGCCGGGCGGCCGCAGGCGGCCAGGGCCAGCAGGGCGGTCGCGGCGAGGGCGGCGGCGGCCGGGCGTTTAGCCCATGCGAAGTTCATAACCCTGGTCCTTCAAGGCGGCGCCGATTTCCTCGGCATGACGGGCGTCGCGGGTCTCGACCATGATGTCGAACTCGGCGCCCTTGGCGGGCACGTCCAGCGCCAGCCGGTTGTGCACGACGTCGATGATGTTGCCGCCCAGACCGCCGATCACGGCGGCCATGGCCGACAGCATGCCGGGGCGGTCGTCGCCCAGGATGCGATAGACGATCAGCCGCTTCTCGCGGACCATTTCGCGGTTCAGCACCACGGCCAGCATGCGGGCGTCAATGTTGCCGCCGGTCAGTTCGACGCCGATCTTCATGCCCTTGAAGCGTTCGGGGTTGGCCAGGATGGCGGCCAGGCCGCCCGCCCCGGCGCCCTCGGCCACCGTCTTCTCCAGCGTCGCCAGCAGGGCCACGCCCTTTTCGAAATCAGCCTCCTCGCAGACGAAGACCTCGTCGATCAGGCTGTCGGCCAAGGCGAAGGGAATCTCGCCCACGGCCTTGATGGCGATGCCCTCGGCGATCGTCTGGCCGCTGCATTTGGCGGGCTCGCCGCGACGGCGCGCGGTGAAGGAGGGATAGCGGGCGGCCTCGACACCGAAGATCTTGATGTCCGGCTTGACCGCCTTGGCGGCGATGGCGCTGCCCGCGATCAGGCCGCCGCCGCCGATAGGAATAATCAGGGCGTCGAGGTCCGGCGCGTCCTCGACGAACTCCAGCCCGCAGACTCCCTGCCCCGCCACAATGCCCTCATCGTCGAAGGCCGAGACGAAGACATAGCCGTGCTCGGCCTTCAGCCGCTTGGCTTCCTCGGTCGAGGCCGAGAAGTCGAGTCCGTGGATGACGACATTGGCGCCGTGGGCGCGGGTGCCGTCCACCTTCACGAAGGGGGTGCCCTCGGGCATGACGATGGTTACGGGCACGCCCAGACGGCCGCCGTGATAGGCCAGGGCCTGGGCGTGGTTGCCGGCCGAGGCGGCGACGACGCCGCGTTTCTTCTCGTCCGGGGTCAGTTGCAGCAGCCGGTTCAGGGCGCCGCGCTCCTTGAAGCTGCCGGTGAAGTGCAGATTGTCGAACTTGATCCAGATCTCGGCGCCGGTCAGCTGCGACAGGCGGCGCGAGTAACGGACGGGCGTGCGGTCGACCTGGCCGGCGATACGCTGCTGCGCCGCCCGGATGTCGTCGATGGTGACGGTCATGAAGTCCCTAAATTCAGTGTGGCCGGCCTCTGTCGTCCGGTCTCCGGCGTCTCTTGTGGAACAGGCTGCGGCGGCGGGCAACCTTGACTCACCCCTGCGACGGGGCTCATGCCGGAACACGCCTGATCGAGTAAAGCCGGAGCCGACCTACGATGACCGACCGTCCCTCGAACGCGCGCCGCTCGCGCCGGATCGCCCTCGCCGCCGTGGCGGTCGCCGGACTGACGCTGGCCGCCTGCGCCACCACGCCGATGGGCGGCGGGACCACCGGCCCAGCCGTCTTCAGCGCCGACGACTTCGCCTGGTCGGCGCGCGCCGGTCAGGCCTCGATCAACGGCCGTGTCGAATTCATTCAGGACGGCCGCGCCTTCCAGTGCGTCGGCAATGTCGGCCTGATCCCCGACACCCCCTACACCCGCGCCCGGATGCAGCGCCTGTACGGCTCGACCGAACGCGCCGCCGTGCCCGCCGCCGTGGTGCGCGCCCGCTCGGCCGGGGAACAGGGCGCCGACTATCGCTCGTTCGAGCGGGCCGAAGCCTGTACGGATAACGGCTTCCGCTTCACCGGCCTGCCCGACGGCGGCTGGTTCCTGATCTCGCCGGTCAAGGCGGGAGACGAGATCGTGGTGGTTATGCGCCGGGTTCAGACGCGCGGCGGGCGCGCCATCAGCGTCAACCTTGGCCATTGACAATACTGACGAATTACGAAAGCTGATCGCTGTTCGCCATCCTTTGGCCGTATGAGGCCGCTCTCTGAACCGTCCGCTACAGGACAGTCGGGAGCGTTTTCTTGTCCCAGCATAACATCGTGGGCTCCGAGGCCTTCAGCAATCGACAGTATGTGCTGATCACGCACGTCAGATCGAGCGGCTCCCGCCGTCGGCGCGCGCGCGCCATGACCGCCTATGTTGTCGTGGCCGTCCTGGCCCTGTCGGCGGGCGCGGCGGCGGCGGCCTTCGCCCTGGGGCCCTTCCTGGTGCGGGCGCCGCAGACCGAGGCGCTCTCCGCCGCTCCGGCATCAAACCAGCCGACGCCCAGCCTGCCGACGCCGCCCGCCGCCTGATCCCCCCCTCTTCTCGTCCGTCTTCTCATCCGCCTGTTGCGTCAGCGTGTCCCATCAGCACGCTTGCAAGTGCGAGTGATTATTACTATTCGCCATTCCTCTTGATTGAGGCATGGAATGACGAGCTTGAAGACCGGCGCCGCGAGCACACTGGCCCTGCTGACCGTGATCGGCGGCTGGGCGACGACGGCGCAGGCGCAGGAAACCAACGTCGCCACGGTTGACGATGTCGTCGTCACGGCCTCGACCCGCGCCCAACGCATTGAGCAGGCGCCCGCCACCATCACCGTCGTCTCGGCCCAGCAGCTGGAAAGCCGCGCCTATGTCGATCTGTTCGACGCCGTGCGCGATGTCGAGGGCGTGTCGGTCAGCGGCGGCTCGAACTTTCAGGACATCTTCATCCGGGGCCTGCCGGGCGCCTATACGCTGACGCTGGTGGACGGACGGCGCCAGTCGACGCGCGACGCCCGGGTCAACGGCAACGGCGGTCTGGAGCAGAGCTTCACCCCGCCCGTCTCGGCCATCGAACGGATCGAGGTGGTGCGCGGGCCGATGTCGTCGCTGTACGGCTCGGACGCCATTGGCGGCGTCATCAACATCATCACCCGCAAGGTGCCGGACCGCTGGGGCGGGACGATCTCGGCGGACTATGTGGCGCAGGAAGGCGGCGACAGCGGCGACTGGAGCCAGGGTCAGTTCTACCTGGCCGGGCCGATCGTCGGCGGCAAGCTGGGCGCCCAGATCTGGGGCCGGGTCTATGACCGCGCCGAGGACGACATCTTCAACGCTCCCAGCAGCACCGGCGTCATGGGGTCCGAGGAACACAGCCTGACCGGCCGTCTGGCCTGGACGCCCACGCCCGATCACGAAGTCCTGCTGCAGGCCGATACGACGCGGATCGAACGGTCCAGCACGGCGGGCAAGACGCTGGCCGCCAACGGCCGCAGCACCCGGAACGACCACAGCCGCGACAGCGCCTCCCTGTCGTGGAACGGGAACTGGAGTTGGGGGACCAGCGCCCTGTCGCTGATGCGCGAAGAGTCGTCGCGTGAGATTTTCACCGCCGACGCGACCGGGGCGATGGTGCGCAATCCACGCGCGCCGGAACTGACCAATACGGTGCTGGACGCCCTGTTCAACCTGCCGCTGCAGGGCTCGCGTCTGGGGGATCACAACCTGGTCTTCGGCGGCCAGTGGATCGAGAACAGCCTGAAGGACATCAATCCGGGCGCGCGCGACAATGTGGCCAGGACCTTCGATGTCTGGCAGCGCGCCCTGTTCATCGAGGATGAATGGACGCTGACGCCGGAACTGGCGCTGACGCTGGGCCTGCGGGTCGACGACCACAAACGATACGGCGATCACTGGAGCCCGCGCGCCTACGCCGTCTGGACGCCCAGCGAGACGCTGACGATCAAGGGCGGCGTCTCGACCGGCTTCCGCGCGCCGGAAATCCGCGCCGTGGCCGACGGCTACGCCTATGAAACAGGCGGCGCCAACTGCAACTATGGGGCGGGCCTGTGCGGCGTCATCATCGGCGACCCGAACCTGAAGCCGGAAAGCAGCGTCAACTATGAGGTCAGCGCCCTGTGGCGGCCGATCCCGACGCTGGCGCTGAACGCCACGGTGTTCCGCACCGACTTCAAGGACAAGATCGCCGATGACCGCGTGTGCGGTCCGGACGTCAACAACAACGGCGTCTGCGACGTGCCGGATGAAGTCATGCGCTGGGATCAGGACCCGCTGTATCAGCTCTATTACTGGTACAATATCAACGACGCCCGCATTCAGGGCGTCGAGCTGGGCGGCAGCTGGCAGGCGACCGATCAGCTGACGCTGAAGGCGGGCTATACCTATACGGACTCGGCCCAGAAGGGCGGGCTGTACGACGGCCTGCCGCTGTCGCGCACGCCCGAGCACATGGCCAATCTGCGCGCCGACTACGCCGCGACGGACCGGCTGAACCTGTGGGCGGCGGCCTCCTATCACGGCGAAGAGATCAATGCCGGCCTGCGCGTCGGCATCAATGGCGAGCCGGTGCTGGACGGGCCGCGCCAGGTCGGCCGCCGCTATCCCGACTACGCCCTGGCCGACATCGGCGCCAACTGGCGGGTGCGCGACGACGTGACGCTGAAGTTCGGCGTCTACAATCTGACGGACAAGGTGCTGAATGTCGCCGATTACGACTTCCAGGGCGACGGTCGTCGCTATTGGATGGGCGTCAGCTGGGACTTCTGAGGATGGGGCCGATGGCCGAATTCAAACCGGGCCGTCGCGCCCTTCTGCTGGGCGCCGCCGCCCTGATGGCCGCTGGCGCCGGGGCCTGCACGCGACGTGAAGAGACGGGGGCCTCGTCCCTGCTGACCGATCTGCGCGACCGGCCCGTCGCCATCACCCCGCCGGTGACGAAGCTTTCAATCGACGACAGCCGCTTCCTGATCGCCCTGTCGCTGATCCATCCCGATCCGGTCAGTCTGCTGGCGGCCTGGGCGGGCGACGTGAACCGGCTCAGCCCCGAAATCTACGCCGCCTATCTGGAAAAGTCCCCGGCGCTGGCCAGCCTGCCCAGGACGCCCAGTTCGGCCGCCGCCTTCAACGTCGAGGCGGTGCTGGGCGCCCAGCCCCAGGTCGCCCTGGTGTCGCTGGATTCAGGCCCGACCGACGCCCAGACGGCCCAGTTGGAGCAGGCGGGCGTGCGCGTCGCCTATATCGACTTCTTCCAGCACCCGTTCCAGAATCAGCCCCGCAGCCTGAGCCTGCTGGGGTCCATGATCGGCCGCGAGGAGCAGGCGCAGGCCTATAACGCCTTCCGCGCCGCCAAGCTGAAAACCATCTCCGACCGTGTGGCCGGGCTGAAGGACGAGCAGAAGCCGACCGTCTTCCTTGAGGCCCACGCGGGCAACGGACCGGACTGCTGCAACTCGGTCGGCGCCGGGAATATCGGCGACTATCTGACCTTCGTCGGCGCCCGCAACATCGGGGCCGAGGTGCTGAAACAGCCGTCCGGCAAGCTGAACCTGGAGTTCGTGGTCGAGCGCGATCCCGACATCTACATCGCCACCGGCGGCCCGCACCTGGAGAAGACCGGCGGCTTTGTCGTCGGCCCGAAATACGACGCAGAGACCTCGCGCGCCTCGCTGCGCCGCGTGGCCGGGCGGCGCGGCCTGTCGACCCTGAAGGCTGTGCGCGAGGGCAAGGTGCACGGCCTGTCGCACCAGTTGATCAACTCGCCCATCGACATCGTCGCCACCGAGGTTCTGGCCAAGTGGATACAGCCCGAACTGTTCGCCGATCTGGACCCGCGCGCGACGCTGGACACGATCAACAAGGACTTCCTGGCCGTGCCCTATCGCGGGGACTACTGGACCGATCTGGTCCCGGCCGCCTGATGTCCTGCCCCCTGATTTCACCCCGGAGAACCGCCATGACCATCCTGCGCAACGGCCTTGTCACCGCCGCCGCCTTCGCCGCCCTGACGATGGCCTCGACCGCCTCGGCCCAGACGATCGAGAAGACCGTCAAGGTCGCCCCCGGCGGCCTGTATGAGATCGTCTTCAACCCGGCCGACAACGACCTCTATGTCGCCGCCGTTGGCCCGCGCAGCGCCAATCAGGCCCAGATCGTTCGCCTGCAGGGCCAGAGCCTGGCGCCGGAGTCCTCGGTCGATGTCTCGGCCAATCCGCTCTACGGCCTGAACCTGAACCCCCGCACCCAGGTCCTGTACGGCACCGACACCCGCGCGGGCGCCGTCACGGCCATCAACGCCCGCACGGGCGAAGTCATCTCCACCATCCGCAACGGCGACGAAGAAGGCGCTCACGTCCGCCAGGTCGTCGTCGATGAGGCGAACAACAAGGTCTATGTCAGCGTCGTCGGCGGCGAGGCGGACGACGCCGCCAAGCCGAACCTGGTCTGGGTCATCGACGGCGCGACCAATAAGGTCGAGCGGGCCATTCCCGTCGCGATCGGCGCCCTGACCGGGGCGGCCTTAGATCCGGCGACCAACCGCCTCTACGTCACGGGCATGAGCAGCAATGAAGTCGCCGCCATCGACCTGGCCACCGGCGAGACGGTCGGCAAATGGCCGTCGCACGGCGATTCCGCCATCAACGTCGCCGTCGATTCCGAAGGCCGCCGCCTGTTCGTCGCCAACCAGAAGTCGGGCGAACTGACGGTGCTGAACGCCGACACCGGCGCCCTGATCCACAAAGCCGCCACCGGCGCGGGCGCCCTGAGCGTCGCCTACAACGGCGCGGTCAAGCAGATCTACGTCGCCAACCGTCAGGCGGGCACGGTGACGGTGCTGGATTCGGACACCTATGAAGTGAAGGCCAACCTGGAAACCGGGACCTTCCCCCAGACCATCGCCATCGATCGCGCGACCAACGCCGTCTACGTCTCGAACAAGGCGCGCGGCCTGCCGCGCAACGCCCCGGCCGGCACGCCGGTCCCGGTCGACCCGACCGGCGACGTGGTGACGCTGATCCGTCCGTAGTCCCGATCAGGACCGAATAAGAAAAGGCCCGGCCGCCGATGCTGCCGGGCCTTTTTCATGGGTTGGATAGAAGCGACGATCAGTGCGCCAGCACGTCGTCGATCATGACCTGCAGCACGCCGCGATCGCAGCGCTTGACGCGGGCCGAGACGCGATAGACCTCGGCCAGGATGGCGGGCGTGACGGCTTCGTCTGGCGTTCCGAAGGCGACCAGCCGCCCCTTGGCCATGACGGCGATCCGATCCGAAACACGCGCCGCCGCCTGAAGATCGTGCAGCACGATCATCACCGTCATGCCCCGCTCGGCCGCCGCTTCGCGCGCCAGGTCCAGCACGCGCAGTTGATAGTGCAGGTCGAGCGCGCTGGTCGGTTCGTCCAGCAGCAGCAGGCGCGGCTCGCGCGCCAGGGCCTGAGCCAGGCCCGCCAGCTGTTTCTGGCCGCCTGACAGCCGGTCCAGACGCTGCCCGGCCAGAGCCTCGGCGCCGATGCGTTGCAGCACCTCATAGGCGCGCTCGACCGCCTGTTGGTCGGTGAAGCTGGCGCCGCCCAGCGGCGTGGCGCGGATTGAGGCGACCACCGTCTCCAGCACCGTCAGGGCTACGCCCTGCGGCAGGGTCTGGGGCATGTAGGTGACGCGCTTGGCCCGATCGGCCAGCGACAGGCCGGTCAGTTCAGCGTCATCCAGCCGGATCGCCCCCTTGGCCGGAATCAGACCAGCGAGAGCCCGCAGGAAGGTGCTTTTGCCCGCGCCGTTCGGGCCGACCACGGACACCACCTCGCCGGGGCTGAGCGGCGGCAGGCTGAGGCCCTCGACGATGGGGCGGCCGCCGTAACCGGCGCTGAGATTCCGGATATCCAGCCCGGTCATGCGCGTCCCCCGTTGCGGAAGATCAGCACCAGGAAGACCGGCACCCCGATCACGGCGGTGACGATGCCGACCGGCATCAGCACGCCGGGCACGATGATCTTGGACGCCGCCGAGGCCAACGACATGATGACGGCCCCCGAGAGGATGCTGGCGGGCAGGAAGAAGCGGTGATCCTCGCCGACCAGCAGGCGGGCGATGTGCGGCCCGACCAGACCGATGAAACCGATGGCGCCGACGAAGGCCACGGCCGTCGCCGACAGCAGGCTGACCCGCAGCAGGGACAGGAAACGCAGACGCTTCACGTCGACGCCGAAGCTCATGGCCCGGTCCTCGCCGAGGCGAAGCGCCGTCAGGCCGCGCGAAGACAGCAGGGAAAAGGGCGCGACCACCGCCAGCACTACGCCCAGCGCCCCGACATTGCCCCAGGTGGCGCGCGACAGCGATCCCATGGTCCAGAACACCAGCTGCTGCAGCGCCTCGGCCGAGGACAGGAACTGCACCAACGCCGTCAGGGCGTTGAAGGCGAAGACCAGGGCGATGCCGAACAGGACGATGTTCTCGACGCCCGAGCCCTTCATCCGCGCCAGCGCCTGGAGCGCCAGCACCGAGCCGAAGGCGAAGACGAAGGCGTTCAGCGGCACCAGCCAGTCGGCGCCGATGAAGCTGGCCCCCACTCCCAGCACGATGGCCAGCGAAGCGCCGAAGGAGGCGGCCGAGGACACGCCCAGCGTAAAGGGGCTGGCCAGCGGATTGTTCAGCACCGTCTGCATCTCGGCGCCCGCCAGGGCCAGGGCGGCGCCGACCATCATCGCCATCAGGGCGTAGGGCAGGCGCACCTGCCAGACGATGGCCTGCTGGGCCGTGGTCAGGCTGGAGGGGTCGAACACGCCCTGAAGCACGGTCAGGGGAGACATGGAGGACGGCCCCGTCACCACGTCCAGCAGCAGGCTGCACAGGGCCAGAACCGCCAGCCCGCCGATGGCGACGAACCGCAAGCGCACGTCGCGCCCATAGGCCGCGATCGCGTCGGGCGTTCGGCTGGGCGTCGCGCTGGGGGCCGCCTTGGACGCGACAGGTTCGAGACTCGCCAACAGCACACTCCATTCAGCCACTGCGTCGCAATACATCTCGGGGCCGAGATGGGCTAGGGTGAAGGCATGGATTCCGCCCCTTGCGTCTTTTCGCCGTCCGCCCCGCCCCTGTCCGGCGGGTGCCGCGCCTTGAGCCTGGCCGCCGAGAGCGACGCGCCCGGCCTGACCCTGTGGCTGAGCGCGCCCGAGGGCGAGCCCCCGGCTGAGGGCTGGCCCTTGCTGATCGTGCTGGAGGGTGAGGCCTATTTCACCGCCGCCGCCGAGTGCGCGCGCCGCCTGGCCCGCCGCCCGCAGAAGACCCGCGTGGGGCCGATGATGGTGATCGGCGTCGCCCTGGCGCCCGGCGCCGAGCGACTGGGCGCCTTCGCCTTCGTTTCCGGCCCCGACAAGGGCGGGCGGACAGTCGCGCCGCGCGGTCCCGACCTGCTGCGCCGACTGATCGCAGACGTCCTGCCGCTGGCGGTCCGGCACGGCGCCGACCCGGCGCGCGCCGCCCTGATGGGCCATTCCATGTCGGGTCAGTTCGTATTGGAAGCGCGCGCGCGCTCGGCCCCCTTCGCCCGCTTCGTCGCCATCAGCCCGTCGATCTGGTGGAATCCGGCCGTCATCAAGGCCCAACCGCCGCAGACCCGAAGCGACCTGTTCCTGGCCGTCGGCGCCGAAGAAGAGGCCCCTGCCCTGCCCGGCCCGCATCTGGCGCGGCGCATGGTCTCCAACCTGCGCGCTCTGGCGACAGCCAACGGGGCGACCCTGTCGGTCCTGGCCGACGAGGACCACGGCTCTGCGCCCTTCGCCAGCCTGCCCGCCATCCTGCGTTTCGTCGCCCGTTCCTGAGATCGCCGCAACGAACTTGCGCCCTCAAGACCAAAAGCGCATGAAATCCGCCCTCCCCCTCGCCCTATCGAGAAATCGCCGTGTCCGACGAAAAGCCTATCGCCACCTTGCCTGAAGGCCACCCCGTCGGCCGCGTCATCGCCATGCCCGCCGACACCAACCCCGAGGGCGACATCTTCGGCGGCTGGCTGCTGGCCCAGATGGACCTGGCCGGGGCGACCCCGGCGTTCGAGCGCGCAGGCGGCCGCTGCGCCACTGTGGCGCTGGACGGCATGGTGTTTCACCAGCCGGTCTCGGTCGGCGACGAGGTGTCCACCTACGCCAAGATCATCCGTGTCGGCCGCACCTCGATCCGCGTTCATGTCGAGGCATGGAAGCGGGCGCGCGGCCAGGCCGAGGCCCTGTCGGTCCGCGTGACCGAGGGCGTCTTCACCTATGTGGCCATCGACCAGGACCGCAAGCCGCGCGAAGTGCCGCCTGCCTGAAGACGTTCTCAAGTCCCAGCGCGACAGTCGGAAATTCTTGACCTTCGGGGGTTGCGGCCCTACCTCCCCCGCATGGCCATTCGTCGTATCCTGACTATCGATAACGCCGCCGACTTGGCGATCCTGAAGACCGTCGCCGCACCCGTCGAGGGCGGCGTCAGCGACGCCGTGCGCGCCCTGATGGATGACATGCTGGAAACGATGTACGATGCACCGGGCATCGGTCTGGCCGCACCGCAGATCGGCGAATTGACCCGCGTGGTCGTCATGGACCTGGGCGACAAGCCGGTCGAGGGCGCCGCTGACGAGCCGCAGACCGAAGAAGAGGCGCTGGAGCGCCGCAATCCGCGCTTCTTCGTCAATCCGGAAATCCTGTGGGCGTCGGAGGAGATGTTCTCCTACGAAGAGGGCTGCCTGTCGGTGCCGACCTATTACGACGCGGTCGAGCGTCCGGCCCGCGTGCGCGTCCGCTACATGAACTATCAGGGCGAGACGATCGAAGAAGAGATCGGGGGCCTCTACGCCGTCTGCTTCCAGCACGAACTGGATCACCTGAACGGCGTCCTGTTCATCGACCACCTGTCGCGCCTGCGTCGCGACCGCGCGGTCGCCAAGGTCAAGAAACACGCGAGGATGGCCGCCTGATGTCCCGCAAGACCCGCATCATAGACCAGCGCGGCCGTCGCCGCCTGACGCGCAATGAAAAGGTCGGCGTCGCCAGCGTCGCGACCCTGCTGGCCGTCGCCGCCGTCGGCGTGGTGGCGGGCCTCATCGTCGACCGCCTGCTCGATTTCGACGACGCGCTGGACGCGGGCGGCGAGTGGGACGAGGGCGGCGGCGTCTATACCCGCTGGATGTAATCGGCCTCACGGTCTAAAGGCCTGCCCATGCGCCTAGCCTTCATGGGAACCCCCGACTTCGCCGTGCCGTCCCTGGCCGAGCTGATCGCCTCGGGGCACGAGATCGTCGCCGTCTATTCGCAACCGCCGCGCCCCAAGGGCCGGGGCCAGAAGCTGACGCCGTCGCCGGTTCACGCCTTCGCCGAGGCCATGGGCCTGCCGGTCTTCACGCCAGAAAGCATGAAGTCGGCAGAAGCGATCGACGTCTTCAAGAGCCTGGACCTCGACGCCGCCTGCGTCGTCGCCTACGGTCAGATCCTCAAGCCCGAGGTTCTGGAGGCGCCGCGCCTGGGCTGCTTCAACCTGCACGGGTCGCTGCTGCCGCGCTGGCGCGGAGCCGCCCCGATCCAGCGCGCCATCATGGCGGGCGATCGCCAGACCGGCGCCCAGATCATGCGGATGAGCGAGGGGCTGGATGAAGGCGCCATCATCCTGTCGGAACTGATGGACATCCACGCCGACGACACGGCCGCCAGCCTCAGCGACCGCATGGCCCATGTCGGCGCCGCCCTGTGGCCGCGCGCCCTGGCGGCCATCGAGCGCGGCGGCTTCACTGAGACGGAGCAGACGGGCGAGCCGACCTATGCCCGCAAGATCACCTCGGCCGAGGCCCGCATCGACTGGACCCGCCCCGCCGCAGAAGTGGACGCCCATATCCGCGGCCTGTCGCCCTTCCCCGGCGCCTGGTTCGAGGTCGAGGCCGACGGCGAGCCGGTGCGCATCAAGGCGCTGATGTCGATGCTGGCTGACGGGCAAGGCCCCGCCGGTCAGGTGCTGGACGACGCCCTGACCATCGCCTGCGGAAGCGGCGCGGTGCGTCTGACCCGCGTGCAGCGCCCCGGCAAGGCGGCGCAGGCCGCCGACGAGATGCTGCGAGGCTTTCCGGTTCCGGCAGGTGTGGTTCTGGCCGAGCCGCGTCGGGTCGAGAAGGCAGAGCCTTCTGATCGCGGCCCCCAAGGATAATGCCCCGGTACCGCTTCACCGTTGAATACGACGGCTCGGCCTATAACGGCTTTCAGGCCCAGACCGACCAGCCGACCGTCCAGGGCGCCATTGAGACGGCCATCGCCGCCTTCACCGGCCAGAGGGTGCGTATCGCCGCCGCCGGTCGCACCGACACGGGCGTCCACGCCACGGGCCAGACCTGTCATGTCGATCTGGAACGCGACTGGCCCGCGCAGACGGTGATGAACGCCCTGAACGCCCATCTGGTGAAGGAGGCGGTCGCGGTGCTGGACTGCACGCCGGTCAGCGACGACTGGCACGCGCGCTTCACCGCCAACGGGCGCAAATACCTGTATCGCATCCTGAACCGGCCCGGCCGCCCGGCGCTGGACCGGGGCCGGGTCTGGCACGTCAGGAAGCCGTTGGACGCCGAAGCCATGCACGCGGCGGCGCAAGCCCTGATCGGCCTGCACGACTTCACCACCTTCCGCGACGCCGCCTGTCAGGCGGCCAGTCCGATGAAGACGCTGGACGTAGCCCGCGTCGCCCGCGTCGGTGAAGAGGTGCATCTGGTGTTCGAGGCGCGCAGCTTCCTGCATCGTCAGGTGCGCTCAATGGCGGGCAGCATCGCCGAAGTGGGTCTGGGCCGCTGGAGTCCCGCCGATCTGGCCGAGGCGCTGGCGGCGAAAGACCGCGCCCGCTGCGGCCCGGTGGCGCCGTCAGACGGGCTGTATCTGACGGGCGTCACCTATGAGGCTGAAGCCTAGCGCTTGAACAGACCGCCCAAGGCGCCGCCGAGGCCGCCCGGCAGGTTGTTCAGAAGACCCCCCAGCATGTCGTCAGCGCCGGCGGCCGTACCGTTCGGCGTCAGGCGGTCGATGATCTGCGGCAACAGGGTCGCCAGAGTCGCGCTGGCCTGTTCCGGCGACACGCCCAGCTTTTTGGCGAAGTCAGCGATAGGGCCGGAACCGAGCACGGCGGCGATCTGCTCGGCGCTGATCGCGGCGTTGCCGCCCTTGCCGATCCATGAGGCCGCCACATCGCCCAGGCCGTTCTGACCGAACTTTTCCGTCAGGCCCGCCACGCCGCCCTGGCTTTTCAGCAGATCGGCCACGCCCCCGGCCGCGCCGTCGCCCAGACCGCCCAGAATATTGTCCAGAAGTCCCATGCTCATTCCTCCGATTGGAGCGTCAGCATAGCGGATATCCTTGGCGGATTTGCCGCTGAAACGTAAAACAAGGCGTCCGGCGACAGGGGAGCGGCGAAAGCCTTCGCGTCAGTTCTTCGCGCGTTCCGAGCCCGAGGTGACGGCCTGACCGGCGGCCGACAGGTCGCGACCGATGCCCGAGACCGTATTGCAGGCGGCGGTGGTCAGGGCTGCGGCGATGACGCCCAGAACGATGAGCTTGCGCATGATGAAATCCCCGTGGATCGATAGAGCGCTTCAACGTGAAGCTTGGCCATAAGGTTGCATGGCCAATTCATCCTGCAATCTGCTAACGGCGAACGTATGACGCAAGCTCCTGACACCGCCGCCCGCCGTCTGGTCGAAACCCTGGTGATGAACGGGGTCGACAAGGTCTTCTGCGTGCCGGGCGAGAGCTATCTGGCCGTGCTCGACGCCCTGGCTGATGTGCGTGACAGGATCGAGGTCATCGTCTGCCGTCATGAGGCGGGCGCCGCCAACATGGCCGAGGCCTATGGCAAGCTGACGGGCCGTCCCGGCGTCTGCATGGTCACGCGCGGGCCGGGCGCGACCCACGCCAGCATCGGCGTGCATACGGCGCATCAGGATTCGACGCCGATGATCCTGTTCGTCGGCCAGATCGCCCTGACCGACCGGGGCCGCGGCGCCTTCCAGGAGGTCGACTATCGCGAGGTTTTCGGCGGCCTGGCCAAATGGGCGACCGAGATCGAAAGCCCGCAGCGCACGGTGGAAGTGGTCGAGCGCGCCTTCGCGACGGCGCAGCAGGGCCGCATGGGTCCGGTCGTCGTCGCCCTGCCCGAGGATATCCTGCACGAGAACGGCGGCCCCGCCCCGGTCCGTCCGGTCGTCCCGGCAAAAGCCGCACTGGACCCGGCCTTCGTCGAACAGGTGCGCGAACGCCTGAGCCGCGCCGAGCGTCCCATGCTGATCTTGGGCGGTTCAGGCTGGACCGATGAAGCGACCGACGCGATTTCAGGCTGGGCCGAACGGCTGGGGCTGCCGGTCGCCCTGTCCTTCCGCCGCAAGGATCTGATCCGCAACGACCACCCCGGCTATGCGGGCGACCTCGGCCTTGGCCCGAACCCGAAGCTGGTCACGCGGGTCAAGGAGGCCGACCTGCTGCTGGTCATCGGCGCGCGCATGGGCGAGAATCCAACACAGGGCTACACCCTGCTGGACCGGACGAAGACGGCGCAGACCCTGATCCACATCCATCCGGGACCGGAAGAACTGGGCCGCGTCTGGGCGCCCGCCCTGTCGGCGGCGGCGGATAACTCACTGGCAGCGCTGACCCTGTCAGCGATCGAGCCGGGACGGACATGGAACGATCAGGGCGCAACGGCCCATGCCGACTTCCTCGCCTTCTCCTCGCCCATCGCGGTGAACAGCGCCGTCAACATGAGCGAGGTCAACGCCCATTTGGCGCAAGCCCTGCCCGAGGACGCCATCATCACCAACGGCGCAGGCAATTTCGCCGCCTGGCTGCACCGCTTCCACCGCCATCAGGCGCGCCGCACCCAGTTGGCCCCGACCTCGGGCGCCATGGGCTACGGCTATCCGGCGGCGCTGGGAGCCAAGGCGATCCAGCCGTCGCGCGAGGTCGTCTGCATCGCCGGCGACGGCGACTTCATGATGAGCGCCAATGAGATGGCCACCGCCGCCCAGTATGGGCTCGGCGTCGTCGTCGTGGTCGTGGACAATGGGACCTTCGGCACCATCCGCATGCACCAGGAGCGGGAATACCCGGCTCGCGTCATCGCCACCGAGCTGAAGAACCCCGACTTCGTGAAATATGCCGAGGCCTTCGGCGCTTTCGCCGTGCGCTGCGAGACGACCGGCGACTTCCCGGCGGCCCTAGCGGCGGCGCGCGAGGCGGCGGCAGGCGGCCGTCCGGCCCTGATCCACCTGATCACCGACGCCGAACAGATCGCGCCGGGGCGGACGATTACGGATTTGCGGGGTCAGTAATACCTCCCTCTCCCGGCGGGAGAGGGCTTGAGCGCACGAGAGCCGAAGGCGAGCGTTCTGGCGCGAAAGGGTGAGGGGCTGACGTGTCAGTCGGCGTCAGCCGTCGCACAACGGCCTCTCGGCCGACTTATGCCGCGAACCCTCACCCTTTCGCCTTAGCCAATCGCTACGCTCTTGGAGGCTCAAGCCCTCTCCCATCGGGAGAGGGTCGGCTTCCGCGCTTGCGTCCCGCCACGCTTCGCGAAAGAGTGCGCCCCTTATTGTACCGAGGGGGTCTTTATCATGCGTCGTCTTCTGATTTCATCCGCCGCCGTGCTGGCGCTCTGCGCCGCCGCGCCCGCCGCCATGGCCGAAGGAGCGGTGCCCGCCGCTGCCGCCGCCCAGGCCCAAAGCGAGGACGCGCGGCTCAACGCCTTCTTCGAACAGGCCTTCGAGGCGCGCGTGGCGCTGAGCCCCCAGCGCATGACCTCGCTGGGCCGCAAGACGGACTACGACAAACTGGACGACGTCTCCGACGCCGCCGCCGAACGCTCGCTGGCGCTGCAGGAAGCCCAGTTGGCGCAGATGAAGGCGCAGTTCGATCCGGCCAAGCTGAGCGAGCAGAGCCGCCTGTCCTGGCGCCTGTTCGAGCACGGCGTGCAGCAGGCGCGCCTGTCGAACCAGTGGCGCGACTGGGGTTTCCAGTTCGCCGCCAACGGCAACCCGACCACCAGCCTGCCGGTTTTCCTGATCAACAACCACCGCATTTCAGACGTGTCGGACGCCGAGGCCTATGTCGCCCGCCTGAACGCCGCCGAGCGCTATATGGGCCAGGTGGCCGACACCCTGAGCGCACGGGCCGGCAAGGGCGTGGTGTCGCCGCGCTTCGTGTTCGAGCCCTCGATCGACAACACCCGCGCGGTGATCGCCGGGGCCCCGTTCGACGGCGGCGCCGACAACCCGGTCTGGGCGGACTTCCAGAAGAAGATCGCCGCCCTCGACGCCGATCAGGCGACCAAGGACCGTCTGCTGGCCTCGGCCCGCGAAGCCCTGACCGGCCCCTACAAACGCGGCTTCGACACGGTGCTGACGGCGCTGGGCCAGGTGCAGACGAAGGCCGACAGCGACGCGGGCGTGTGGCGCCTGCCCAACGGCGAGGCCTATTACAACGCGCGCCTGCAGCTCTCGACCACCACCGACCTGACCGCCGACCAGATCCACCAGATCGGCCTGGACGAGGTCGCCCGCATCCAGCGCGACATGGAGACGATCAAGACCCAGGTCGGCTTCACCGGCTCGCTGCAGGACTTCTTCGCCTTCCTGAAGACGGACCCGCAGTTCCAGTATCCGAACACGCCGGAGGGCAAGGAAGCCTATCTGACCGACGCCCGCGCCTTCGTGGCCCAGGTCATGGCCGTGGCGCCGCAGTGGTTCTCCACCCTGCCCAAGGCCCCGCTGGAGGTCCGCGCCGTCGAGCCGTTCCGTGAGGCGACGGCGTCGATCGCCTTCTACAACTCGCCCGCGCCCGACGGCTCGCGCCCGGGCATCTACTACGTCAACCTGTCGGACATGACCCAGGTGCTGAAGCCCCAGATCGAGGGCATCAGCTATCACGAGGGCGCGCCGGGCCACCACTTCCAGATCGCCTATGCGCAGGAGATGGAGCACCTGCCCAGCTTCCGCCGCTTCGGGGGCTATGGCGCCTATTCCGAAGGCTGGGGCCTGTATGCCGAGCGCCTGGGCAAGGAGATGGGCTTCTATCAGGACCCCTATTCCGACTTCGGCCGCCTCTCGACCGAGCTGTGGCGCGCGGTGCGTCTGGTGACCGACACCGGCCTGCACGCCAAGCGCTGGAGCCGCGAGCAGGCGATGGACTACTTCCGCCACAACTCCCTGCTGTCCGAGCGCGACATTCAGAAGGAAGTCGAGCGCTACATCACCAACCCCGGCCAGGCGACCAGCTACAAGATCGGCGAGCTGAAGATCGAAGAGTTGCGCGCAAAAGCCGAGGCGGCGCTGGGCGACCGCTTCGACATCAAGGACTTCCACACCGTCGTCCTGGGTTCGGGCGCCGTGCCGCTGGACGTGCTGGGCGACCTGGTCGACGCCTGGATCGCCAAGGGCGGCGGCCACCCGGCCTAAGTCTTCCTTCTCCCCGCCGGGGGAGAAGGTGGGCGCCGGAGGAGTTCGGATGAGGGGGAGGTTTCAGCGCACGGACGGCTGACGTCTCGCCTTCATCCGCCCGCCCCCTCATCCGTCATGCTGACGCATGACACCTTCTCCCCCGGGGGGAGAAGGGCTAGGAGGCTGCCCATGCCCTTTACCGCCACCGTCCTGACCATGTTTCCCGAGGCCTTTCCCGGACCGCTGGGGGTGTCGCTGATCGGCACCGCCTGGCGCGAGAAGGGGCTGTGGGACCTGCAGACGCTGGACATTCGCGCGTTTTCCGAAGATAAGCGCGGCTTCCTGGACGACACCCCTGCGGGTGGCGGTCCCGGTCAGGTGCTTAAAGCGGACGTGGTGGCCAGGGCTCTCGACAGCCTGGAAGGCCCGCCTAGGCCGCTTTTGTACATGAGCGCACGCGGTCGACCCCTGACGCAGGCGCGGGTTACGGAATGGGCCAAGGCCGACGGCATCGTCGTCCTGTGCGGCCGTTTCGAGGGGGTGGACCAGCGGGTGCTCGACGCCCGGGGGTTCGAGGAGGTCTCCGTCGGGGACGCGGTGCTCGCCGGCGGCGAGGCGGCGGCCATGGTGGCGATCGAGGCGTGCGTCCGGTTGGTTCCGGGGGTTCTGGGTGCGGCGGAAAGCCTGTCCACCGAGAGCTTCGAGGACGACCTGCTTGAGCATCCGCAGTACACGCGACCGCGGACGTTCGAGGGCCACGACATCCCGGAAGTCCTGTTGTCAGGCGATCACAAGAAGATCGCCCAATGGCGTCAGGAACAAAGGGAAAGAACGACGCGGGAGCGGCGCCCGGATCTCTGGGAGCGGCATCTCGCCAACTTACAGGTAAAGAGCAAACAAGCTCCGGAGAAATAACATGAACATCGTCCAGCAACTTGCTGCCGAAGAAAAAGCCCGCCTGCTCGAAGGCAAGACCATCCCCGAATTCCAGCCGGGCGACACCCTGCGCGTCAACGTGCGCATCAAGGAAGGCGAGCGCGAACGCATCCAGGCGTTCGAAGGCGTCTGCATCGCCCGTGATGGCGGCGGCGTGAACGAGACCTTCACGGTCCGCAAGATTTCGTTCGGTGAAGGCGTGGAGCGCCGCTTCCCCATCCTGTCGCCGAACGTCGACTCCATCGAAGTGAAGCGTCGCGGCGTCGTCCGTCGCGCCAAGCTGTATTACCTGCGCGACCGTCGCGGCAAGTCGGCCCGGATCGCCGAGCGCCAGACGGCCCGCAAGGTCGCCGTCCCGGCCGCCGGCACGACCGAGAAGGCCGGCGACGAGGCCTGATTTCAGGCTTCGGCTTCGCGCTGAAGATCAAAAGCCCCGGCGGAAACGCCGGGGCTTTTTAGTGCGCTACCGCTCGCCGCGCGGCGGCTCGCTGCTTGAGCGGGTTGAGTGCGCTACCACTCGCCGCGCGGCGGCTCGCTGCTTGAGCGGGTTAAGCGCGCTACCGCTCGCCGCGCGGCGGCTCGCTGCTTGAGCGGGTTGTGTCGCCCGCGAGACTGTGTTTCAGCGCGCTGAGTTGATCATATCCTGCGCAGACTTCGCCATAGGCGCGGCGGATGCTCTCCTTGGTCGTAGCCGACAGGGCCTCGTCCGCCAGCGCCCGCTCGAACCGGCTTTTCAACTGATCCTCGCCGTTTTCGACCGTATCGATCATGGAGACCTCGCTGCGCAGCAGGGCGTGGCTGATATCGCTGAAGGCGCGCTGGGCCTTGGCCAGGATGGAGCCGTCCTCATCGGACGAACCGCCGCGCTCGCGCACCGCCGCCTTGAGCTCTTCGGCCAGACGGCGACGCTCGGACGCCCGCGCCTCGAACCAGTGGCGATAGGCGCCGTCAGCTGTTTCGACCGCAGCTTCATGATAGCCGTCGGCGCTGTCGATCAGCCCCTCGATCAGACTGTTGAGGACCTTGATGTCGTGACTGTTGCCGCTCATCGGAAACCTCCTTGGCCGTTTCACAGGTTCAATCCCTGCCAGCAGCGAAGGTTGCCGATCTGCCCGCGCTCTACAGCTTGGTGCGCAGCGACCAGAGTTCAGGGAAGCAGCGGCGCTTCAGCGTCTCGACCAGATAGCCCACGCCATCGGTGCCCCCCGTGCCCTGACGACGGCCGATGATGCGCTCGACCGTGACCACATGCTTGTGCCGCCAGGTCAGCAGGGCGTCGTCCAGATCGACCAGCTTCTCGGCCAGTTGGTACAGGGGCCACCAGCGCTCGGTGTCGCGATACACCTCCAGCCAGGCGGCCTCGACGCCCTCGTCGGCCTCATAGGACTGGCTGACGTCGCGGTTCAGCACGGCGTCGGGCACCGGCAGGCCCGCGCGGGCCAGCTGACGCAGGGCGTCGTCATAGAGGCTGGGCGATTCCAGCGCCGCCTTCAGCGCCGCATGGGCGTCGGGGCGTTCGACGTGGAAGCGCAGGAACCGAGGGTCCTTCAGACCCAGCATGGTCTCCAGACGGCGGAACTGATCGCTCTGGAACCCCGAGCTGGCGCCCAGGTCGCCCCGGAATTTCAGATAGTCGGCGGGCGTCATGGTGGCCAGGATGTCCCAGCTCTGGGTCATCACCGACTGGATGCGGCTGACGCGGGCCAGACTCTTGTAGGCGGGCACCAGATCGCCGGCGCGCACCAGCGTCTGCGCCAGGGCCACCTCGTGCAGGATCTGCTTGAGCCACAGTTCCTTGGTCTGGTGGATGATGACGAAGAGCATCTCGTCATGCTGGTCGGAGCGCGGCTTCTGGGCGGACAGGATGTCGTCAAGCGCCAGATAGCCGGCGTAGGTCACGCCCTGCGGCTCGTGCTTGGCCGTGTCGATGGCCCGATCCCGAATATTGGGTCCGCGAATGTCGTTTGCGTCGGTCATGAACCAGCTATCGCCCGATCAGCCGGGCGGGGCCAGACCCTTTTTCGACGCGGCCGCGACCTGGGCTTAGTTGGCCGCGCGGTCGTCGGCGATAGCGTTGGCGGCCATCTGGCGGCCGTTGGCGAAGGCGTCGCGGGCGCCGTTATAGATGAAGCCGTAGGTCGGATAGACGGTGGTGCCCAGATCGTTGATCGGGTTGTACCAGACCTTCACCCGGCTCCAGTCGCCAGAGGAGGAGACGTCGACGACGGTGACGTTTTCCTCAACCTTGCCGCGGCTGCCGCCCCAGTTGGCGTGGGTGACGCGGATCACCCGGTCGGTCAGGACGTCGGAGACGACGGCGACGTGGCCGGCGCTCATCCGGCCGTGGGGCTGGAACACCAGGACGGATCCGGTCTCAGGCGCATTGCCGGTGCGGAACTTGCTGACGGCCTGACGCCACCAGGTCCAGGCGTCGCCGAAAATCTGAATCCCCGAGAACATGCGCGCGAAGGTCACGCACTGCCAGTAGGGGTCGCCGGCCTGGGCCGGGGTGGTGCTGAAGGCGAAGAAGCCAAGGGTCGCCGCAAGGGCGGCGGCTGTGAGCCGTTTCATCATCTGGCGTGCTCCCGACTGAACGCGGACAAGCCTTAGACGATAGGGTCAGAATGTTGAAGAACTGTTTCCGACTGTTTCCCCCGTCGATCCACAGATGATCGGCGCCGTTTCGCCCATCCGCGCAGGAAACTGCGGGCCGGGCGCTCGATCAACCGATGAACAATCGCAGCGGCGACGATCAGTCCGGCGATGATCGCCAGCCACAACACCAAGGGAAGCTGCTTGTCTTCAGCGCCGGTCAGACGGGCGACGACATTGACCGCCAGTATCTGCCACGGGGCGCACAACATATAGACGGCATAACTGATCTCGCCGAGATAGACGGCCGGCGCCGATCCCAGCAGGCCCGCCTTGTCTGCGGGAATGCTGGCCAGGGCCAGGATCAGCAGACCGCCCGACAGGACGGTGATCCCGTCCCAGCTCAACAGGGCGGCGCTGAGCGCCATCACGACCGCCGCCGCCGCAGCCAGAAGGCCCGCGCGCGGCAGGGGCGCCCGGCGATAGACCAGATAAAGGGCGCAGCCATAGGCGAAGCAGGGCACGATCCGCAGCGCCCCCCATTTGAACGTCGCCTCGGTCAGGCGATAGCCCGCGACGCGCTCGAAGCCGACATAGAGGGCCGCCAGAAACAGGGCCGCCGCGCCCGTCGCCACCCACGGCCGGTCACGCAGCTTCCATGCGGCGACGGCGAAGAGCGGGAAGGTCACATAGGCGAACCACTCGGCCGAAATCGACCAGGACGGGTGGTTCCACCCCGCCTCGCCGGCGAAGCCCCAGGCGTGGAGCATCAACAGATTGGGCAGCAGGGTCTTCCAGCTGAGAATGCCGGAATCGATCGCCATCCCCGCCGCCGTCGCCGCCAGCCCCAGGGCCATGACGCCGAACAGGGTGAACAGGTGCAGCGGATAGATCCGCGCGATGCGCGCCCACAGGAAGCCCCTGTAGCCGAAGCGCTTCTCGCCGAACGCCTGCAGATAGACGTGGCTGAGGATGAAGCCCGACAGGACGAAGAAGAGCTCGACCCCCAGATAACCCTTGGCCGCCAGGGCGGGCATGCCGCCGACCGCCAGATTGGGCCACATCAGATAGACCACGACCCACAGGGCCGCGAGAAACCTGAGCGAAGTCAGGGGACGGATGTCGATCGGCGTCGCTAAGGGCGTCATGGGACCATCCTGGCCGGTGAACCGACCGGGGACAGCCCGGCCGCGCTGAGGGGATCAGTGCAAGCCCGGCGCCAGCTTGACCTTACTCGACGCGGCCGCTTTCACCCGCTCGCTCGATCGCGGCCGTGGCGGCGGCGCAGCCGGTCAGGGTCTCGCCGCCGATCTCGACCTTGGCCGTCAGGGGATAGGTCCGGTCGCTCATGCCGTCCGAACAGTCGGTCGCCGTCAGGGTGACGGTCAGATCGGCGCCCGCTTCAGTCTTCGTCGTCCAGCTGACGAGGTTGCCCTGAAGCGTCGGGCCGGGGTTGGCGGCCCTCTGCTCCGGCCGGTCGACGCCGGAATAGATCAGGGCCTGCGGCGTGATCTCCACGGCCCAGAAGGGCTCGGTTCCCAGCACGCGCACCGGCTGGTCCAGATCGACGCCCGCCAGGGCGCGAGGCTCGGCCTTGGCGGCTTCCGGCGCCTTTTGGGCAGGTTGGGAGCAGGCGGCGAGGACCAGCGACAGGGCGGCGGCGGAGAAGGCGGCAGGCAGGAATGCGGCGCGCATGGGCGATCCTTTCTGAGGTTCGCCTGCCAAGGTCAGGGTTTGGCGCCCCCCCGTCAAGACAGGCGCCAAAGCGGCGCGCCTGGGTTAATGTGGCGTCATGCCGATTCGTCCCGCACCAGCCACAGACGCAGGCGCCGCCCTCACGGCCTGCGAGTTCTTTGCGGGCGGCGGGCTGGCGGGGCTGGGGCTGCATCTGAGCGGCGCCGGTTTCCGCACTGTTCTGGCCAATGACATCGACGCAGCCAAGGCTCGCGCTTTTCGCGCCAACCACCCGGACACGCCGCTGATCCACGACGATATCTGGACGGTGACGCCCGATCAGGTTCCGGGCGCGCCGGACCTGTGCTGGGCCTCATCGCCATGTCAGGACGTCAGTCTGGCGGGCGCCCGCGGCGGGCTGAAGGCGCAGCGGTCAGGCGCCTTCTGGGGTTTCTGGAAGCTGATGCAGGGGCTGGACGCCGAGGGTCGGGCGCCGCGCCTCATCGTGCTGGAAAACGTGGTCGGCCTGCTGACCTCGGGCGAGGGACAGGACTTCGCCGCCGTATGCGGGGCGATGGTCGAGGCCGGTTACACGGTCGGGGCGCTGGAGCTGGACGCGGAACTGTGGCTGCCCCAGTCGCGGCCGCGCCTGTTCATCATCGCCATGCGGGGGATCGAGGGGCCGCGCCTGAAAGGCCCCGCCCTGCCCTTCCACTCGCCGCGCCTGACCGCCGCCTGGGCGCGGCTGCCGGCGCCCCTGAAGGCGAACTGGGCCTGGTGGCGGCTGGACACGCCGCCGCGCCGCAACCTCGATCTGGCGGCGGTGCTTGAGCCTGACGTTCCCTGTTTCGACGACGCGGAGGCGCAGACCCTGCTCGCCATGCTGTCGCCGCTGCACCGGGCGCGGCTGGAGGCGATCCAGGCCTCGGGCGAGCGGCGCGTGGGCGCCGCCTTCCGCCGGGTGCGGACCAAGGACGGGCAGAAGCTGCAACGGCTGGAGCTGCGCTTCGACGGGCTGGCGGGCTGTCTGCGCACGCCGTCGGGCGGATCGTCGCGACAGTATGTGGTCATTGTGGAGGATGGCCAGGTCGCCCTGCGCCGCCTGACCGGGCGCGAGGCGGCGCGGCTGATGGGGGTGGACGAGGCCTATCGCCTGCCCGCCAGCGAAAGCGCGGCGCTGAAGCTGATGGGCGACGCCGTGTCCGTGCCCGTCGTCGCGGCCCTGACACGCGGCCTGTTCCTGCCCGCCCTGACCGACAGCGCCGAAGCCG
This sequence comes from Brevundimonas sp. LPMIX5, assembly GCF_003576505.1. NCBI lineage: Bacteria > Pseudomonadati > Pseudomonadota > Alphaproteobacteria > Caulobacterales > Caulobacteraceae > Brevundimonas > Brevundimonas sp. LPMIX5. The sequence goes on along the minus strand of NZ_QWTZ01000004.1, from coordinate 169,598 downwards.
CAGCCTGAACCGTCAGTAATAGAGGTCGTCGTCCTTGCGGTCCTCGGAGCCCTCGATGCCGGGGTCCAGATGGTTATCGACCCGGTCGTCCCAACCGTCGCGGTCCGACCGGAAGGCCAGGGCCATCAACCCCCAGGCCAGGCCGACCGTGCCCAGCACGCCCAGCCCCATGGCGATCCAGCCGTGCAGGCTCATCTCGCCGCCGCCGATCAGACGCCAATAGGCCGCCAGCCCAAGCGTGCTGACGGCCGAGATGGCGACGGCGAGAACCAGCGACCGCAGAAGCCGGAACAGCCGCCCGCCTCTGGAGGTCTTTGTCATGGCTCAGTTCAGCGCTGGACCCACTGGCCCTGGGCGTTCTTGTACCACTGGCCCGAGCTGATGCGCGGCAGCAGCTGGGTCTCGAACATCCGGGCCCCGGCCACTTCGGCCGTGGTGCCGGCGTCGGCGGCGCTGCGGGCGTAGGCCTGGCGACGACCGGCGTTGGTGGCGCTGATGGCGGCCTGGGTGTCGCCGTCGACCGAGGTGCGCACGCCGACATAGCCGTCGGCCTGCTCGCCCGCCGCGCCTGCGGCCTTGGCCTGATCGACCAGAGCCTTCTGCGAGGCGGTCTGGGCCACGGCGGCGCCGGCGGCGACGCCCAGGGCTGCCACAGCGGCCACGGCGACGAAGAGTTTGCGATTAGTCATGTCAAAGCCCCCTTTCGTATCAGAACAGGTTGGGGTTTTCGCGGAGCAGGTTCTGCAGTTCCTGGTCCAGCTTGATGCGGATATCGGCGTCGAGCTTGGCGTAGATTTGCAGCGGCTCGCTGAACTTGATGTTCACCGTAGGCGCGCATGCGGCCAGGCTGACGGCGCTGAGGCCGAGCGCAGCGACGATCTGACGCTTGCTGATCATGAGGCCGATCTCCGAAGGCGGCGTTGGAAGTCACCGCCATATAACGCTGCGGCGAGTGAACGGGTTCTGAACAAAGCGGAGCCGCCGATCAAGGCTGCTCATCCGTCGTCAGCACGGGCGTTTCGCCGCGCCGGGCGTATTCAAGCAGGTCCGAGACGATCTGATTGGCGTTCCACGTCGTGTCCAGCGTCAGGTCGATCGGCGTATCGGACGGCAGATTCAGCTTCTTGTTCATGAAGTCGCGGCGGATCAGCTCCATAAAGGTCAGGCGCAGTTGTTCGCGCTCGGGCGGATCGTGGCGGCCGTTGATGCGGAAGCGGACGCCCAGACGCCCCTCGTCCAGACTGTTGACCTCGGCGGTCAGGTCGCTGATCGCCAGGTCCTGCATGGCCTGATAGGCCAGATCCTGCATGGTGTTGGGCGGCAGATCGGCAGAGTTCGCGCCTCCACCCGCGCCGAGATCGTCGAACACCTCGGGCTGGATCGACAGACGGCCGGGCCGCACCCCGTTCAGCACGCCGCCGACGATGCGCCAGCCCGCCTTGGGGTCATAGGTGAAGGGCAGACGGCCGGACACCACGGCGTCCAGTTCCGCCTTGTCCTGAAGATTGGCGCTCTTCAGCAGCTCGTTCAGTTGCACGCCCTCGACCACGATCACCCCGCCCCAGCCCTCGCCGGGCGTCAGCGGCAGGGACAGGGGCTCGACGCTGATGCGCCCGCCCGCCGCCTGAATCCGCCCGCCGCCGATGGTCAGGGCCTTTTCGTCCAGGCCGAACGTCAGCTGGAAATCGGTCAGCGGCGTCACCGTCTGCACGCGGTCGGCGGTCAGCTTCTGATCCGGCGCGGTGATCAGGGGCGTCAGACTGGTGAACTCCACCCGCCCTTTCAGACCCTGAACCTTGCCCGCCGGGCTGGTGAAATCCAGATCCGGCACGGTCAGAACGCCCGAACTGGTCGCCCCCTCGGCAGTCCAGTCGAACCGCCCCTCAAACCCGGCCGAGCCCTCGACCGGCGACTTCACATAGTCGGCGACCAGCGGGCTGAGGTCGTCGGGCTGAAGCCCATGCTCGGTGAAGATCAGGTTGGGCGCGGAAATCGCCGCCCCGCCCGCCTGAAGGCGCCCGTCGTGGCGCAGGTCGATGCGGCCGACCTCATAGTCCAGTCGACTGAGATCGAAACCGGCGGTCCAGACCTCATCGGCGAGTTGCGCCTCGCCCTTGGCCTGAAGCGGAAGGAAGCGGGCCGGATCAGCGACGTCGGACGCCTGGGCCTTGGAGATCGCGGCTCGCATCGACAGCCCCTTGGCCGCGCCGTCGACGGCCAGAGAGCCTTCCGCTTCGGAAAACCGCATCTCAAGAAACGGCGCCGTCGCCGCTACATCGGCCAGACGCGCCCGCGCGCGCCAGGCGCCGCCCTGGGCCGCGATCAGCGGCTCGTCGCCAGGGCATACCCGGCCCGAGATCGCCTCGACCGAGTTCTCGCCCAAATCCAGCTTGCCGACCGTCAATGGGATGCAGTCGTCGGCCGTATAGGTCAGCCGCCCGCCCGACGAAGCCAGTTCGCCCTGGGTGCTGAAGGCGATGTCGCGCGCCGGGCCGAAGTCCAGTCCCGCCTGCCCCTTGAGGCGCGCCGCAAAGCCGCCGCGCGTCAGACGCCACTCGATCCCTTCAAAGCGGGCTTCCGGCAGGCCGCCGCCGCGCGTGGAGGTCAGGCTCAGCGCCCCGCCGCCATTTGCCCCCTCGCCCGAGGCGAACAGGGGCTTGCGGTGGGCCTCCAGCCGCACCTCGCCGCCGTTGGCCGGGCGCGCCGTGATCGGCTGCGGCAGGCTCAGCTCCAGTCCGGCGTTGTCGCTGGCCAGGCGGATGCGCGGAACGTTCAGGGCGAAGTCGCCCAGGGCGCGCTTCAACTCGGCCATTTCCGGCAGGTCGTCCGCCGTCGGCGCGCCCATAGAGGTCACGGCGGCATGATCGACCTTGAGCGCGCCCTGAACATCGATGCGGGTCACGGCGTCGCGCACGATATCCACATCCAGCGCGCCGTTGGCGCTGCGCAGGTTGAAGTCCTTGGCGTGCACGGAGCGCGCCTGAAGCGTCACTGGGCCCTGCACCTCCAGCGCATCGCCGTGGCCGCCCGCGCGCAGGCTGGCCGAGGTCAGGTTCAGCCCCTCCAGCCGCGTGTCGCCCGCCCGGCCCGAACCGGCGCTGAGGCGCGCCGGGGTCGCCAGCCGCCACCGCGTTTCGGCAGCATCGACGCCGCCGGACACCGACAGATCGGCGTCCGTCAGACGAAGGTCGAACGCGTTCGCCTGTAGCCCCTCGCCGGCGACAGCGGCCGCCGTGGCCGTCGCCTGCCCCTTGCCCGTCAGCGCGTATTTGTTGAGCCAGCCCGAGACCTGACCGTCGAAACTGAGGTCGGCGCCGATCGTGCGGGCTCTGACCCCGGCGCCGCTCGCCGCATCGGCCGAGAACCGGCCGGTCAGGGCGATGCGCCCGTCGCCGCGCCGCGTCTTCATGTCCGGATAAGGCAGGTCGCCTTTCAGATGCAGGACCGCGCCCTCGCCGCTAGCCTGATCCCCAGCTGCAAACCGTTCCGCCTGAAGATCAAGCGCGATCGCCAGCCGATCGCCGGTCGTCGTCGCCTCGACCACGCCGCCCAGACCGCGCGCCTCGATCCCGCCGCTCTTGAGCGAGGCCGCAGGCATACGGCCCGACAGACGCATCAGCTTGCCGTTGTCGATGCGCGCGTCGGCCAGCAGATTAACCGGCCCGTATTCCGTGTCGATGCGCGCCTGACCGCTTTCGACGATGACGAGGGGCGCGCGCGAATCCGGCTTGGGCGGCTTGCCGGTGAACTCTTCGACCAGAGGGTCCAGACTGCCCAGAGACAGCTTGCCGTCCTTCCACGCCGCGCGGACGATCGGCCGAACCAGCCGCACCCGACTGGGCGTCACGCCCAGCCCGGCTTTCGACCAGGGCAGGCCCACGGCGTAATCGACCTCGACCCGCTCGACCTTGAAATCTGGATTATTGGGATCGCCGATGGAGATCCTGCCGACGAAGCCGTTGACCTCCAACCGCTCGACCTCGACGTCGGCGTCGATGCCCTTGCGCTCCAGCCAGCCGACCAGCAGTTCGCGCGCCGCCGCCCGGCGGTTCAGATAAAGCGCCGCCGCCAGCACCAGAATCACCATCAGGGCGACCCCGGCGCCCTTCATCAGGGCCCGCATAGGGGAAGGCTTGCGAGGTCGCTCGCGCGGCGAGGAAGGATCGGCGTCTTCGGTCAAGGTCGCGGGACGATCATCATCTAACGGTTGAAGGCGACAACGCCACAAAATGCGCCACGATGACAGTCGTTGCCTTGCGACAACTATACCGTGTCATCATCGCCACTACAGGACGATCAGACCCTAAAAATGGCGAAGATTCACGACAAGACCGCAGCGAACGTCGAAATACTTCATCAATCCCCCGCCAAGTTAACCGAATGTAACCTGACCGCTTCCCAACATGGATCAGGCGGGCTATACGGCTCGCTTCACTGTCGGTCGGGGACGTCCGACGTGACCTAATTTCGACTGGTCTGGCGCAGCACGCGTCGTCGATTCGCCGGGGACCCATGGCTCAGTTCGATCCTCGCCGCCAGCCTGTTCGGCTTGCGCCGCACCTGCTGACCACCTGCGCCGCCGTCGGCATCGCCCTGCTTGCGGGTCGAGGGTTTGAACAGGTGAAGGCCGAGGAGGTTCCCCCTCTGACGGCGGAACAGATCGAATTCCTGGAAGCCCAGGCCTACGCCGCCGCCGCCGCTCCGGCCGGCATGACCACCCCCGAAGCCATTCCCGTGCAGATTCGTCGCGGCGAGACGTTCGAACAGGCCGTGCGCCGCACCGGCGTCGGCGCCGAGGAAGCCCGCGCCGTGGCCGACACCGTCGCCAGCGCCTTCGACCTCAAGGACCTGCGCGCCGGCCTGCGTTTTGAAACCGCCGTGTCCAAGCCGCGCGGCGGCATGGGCGACGCCCGCCTGATCGGCCTGACCATGCGCACCGGCCCGGCCAGCCAGCTAACCGTGTCGCGCAGCTTCGACGGCGCGCTTCGCCTGCGCTCGCTCGACGAGAAGGTGACCGAGGAAACCGTCGTCGCCAACGACAAGGTTCAGCGCTCCCTGTCCGCCAGCGCCCGCGAACTGGGCGCGACCTCGGCCGTGGTGCGCCGCGCCAGCCAGCTGTTCGCCCACAAGTTCGACATGCAGCGCGACGTGCGCGCCGCCGATGAATTCACCCTCGTCTTCGACCGCAAGGTCACCGAATCGGGCCGCACCGTCGAGACCGGCGAACTCCTCTATGCAGAGCTGAAGGGCCACGCCTTCTATCGCTTCCAGCCCGCGGGCTCGAAGACGGCTCAGTATTTCGACGCCACCGGCAAGAATACGCGCACCGCCATGATGCGCACGCCGCTGCAGAACTTCCGCCGCGTCAGCTCCAACTTCGGCGTCCGCACCCACCCGATCTCGGGCTATCGCAAGATGCACCAGGGGATGGACTTCGCCGCATCGACCGGCACCCCGGTCGTGGCCCCCGCCGACGGCGTGGTGGTCGAGGCCCGCCGCTGGGGCGGCTACGGCAACTGGCTGCGCATCCGCCACGCCAACGGTCTGGAAAGCGGCTACGGCCACCTGTCGCGCTACGCCTCGGGCATGCGCGCGGGCCAGCGCGTGACCCAGGGCCAGGTCGTCGCCTATGTCGGCTCGACCGGCGCCTCGACCGGACCGCACCTGCACTATGAAATCTGGCGTAACGGCCAGCGGATCAATCCCTCGGGCATCAAGACCCAGGAAGGCACCGTCCTGGCGGGCGACGACCTGAACGCCTTCCGCGCCGAGAAGGCCCGCATCGACCGCATCATCGCCGCCGGCGGCCAGCGCCGCCCCGCCGCCGTGCAACAGGCCGCCAACGGCCTGCGTCCCGCCGAAGGCTGATCGCCGGGCGACAGTCGCGCCTCAACCGACCAGTTGCGGCGCGCCTTCCTGATTCGGACACCGCACGCCGTGGACCCACAGGTCCGCCTCGCCCAGACGCACGCCCAGAAGCTCCAGCAGGGGCTGAATCACCCCGTCCAGAACGGGGCCTAGCGGCGTCAACAATCCCCGAACGGTCCCCAACAGTTCGCTGACCGGCAAACTTATCAGCCCCCCCAGCAACTCGACCTTCAGGTCCAGTTTCGTCAGCAGGCTCACGATCACCCCCTGGCCGAACTGTTTCGAGCCCACCGTCCTGGGTTCGCCCGCGCCGATATCGGCAGCGGTGAAGCGGACCTGGCGCCAATCAGGGTCGGCCGCCTCTATGTCCGCCCGGCCGGTCACATTCGCCACCTTGATACCGAGCAGCCCCAGGACCGACACCAGAGGCGCAGGCGTGACGTTCAGTTTCGACTTGAACTCCCGCAGTTTGGTCTTGTCGACGGCGCCGATCGCCGCCCGCGCAACGCCCGGCTTGACCTCCAGCGTTACGCCGGGCCCGGGGCCGCAGTCGATCTGCTTCAGCCGCGCCTCCGCGCTCGCCGCTTCGATCAGGACAGGAAGTTTGATCGCGGTGAGATCCGACAGGGCCTTGGCGGTCGTCGCCTCAAGATAAAGCCGCGTCTGCACCGTGCGGATGATCGGCTCGCCCTTGCTGGTCACCGTCAGCCAGGGCGACCGGTTCGGTCGCTCGCCGATGGCCAGCATGACATCCAGGTCGGCGATGCCGAGCCGCGCGCCCACATCCAGCGCCAACTGGCGTTCCTTGTTCGCCGTTTGCAGGGTCGCCATCAGCAGGTCAAAGACAGACACCTGGGCGTTCAACCGCTCACGCAATCCCTGACGGGCGTCGGCCTCCACGCCGATCAGGTCGCCGAGCTTCAAACGGGCGTCCGCGGGTGCGCCCGTCAACTTGCTCAGCGCGCTGCTGGGCCCCGAGCCTGCAATCCGCTCCAGCACGCGCAGGACACGCCCCGTCTCGACCTCTTGCTTCAGCAGGGCGTCATAGTCCCCCGCCGTCACCCCCAGGTCCGCCGCCAGCGCGTCCGAGAACTGCAACAGGCTGACCTGGGCGTCGAGCAGGCTTCTGTAATCCATCAGGGTCAGCGACACGCGGCCTCCCAAGAGGCCCGACAACAGACTGTTGGCCAGCCCCCCGTCAACCGACCCCAGCCGCGACCCGATCGAGAACATGGCTGTCGGCGCGCCGCCGGGCCGCGCGGCCGTAGCCTGTTTGGTGACCGACACCGCATCACGCCCCAGAACGACGCGGCCAAAGAACAAGGGGGCGGGCGCCGTCGCCGTCACCTGCGCCGCGTTGACCTGCCCTGCGGCCGCGACGAACCTCTGCGACGGCTTCAGCCTGGGGTCCGGCGTATAGACACCCGTCTGAACGCTCAGGGTCGCGATATCCGCCAGATTGGCCCGCGCCGTCGCCTCCGCCGCCGCTTCGGCGTGCTGAAGCGAGCCCGCGGCGGCCAGCGCCGACAGATCGACTGCGCCTTGCAACTCCCGCCCCTTCAGGACCACCATTCCCACATCGACCGCCAGGGCGGCGCTGACGCAGATCAGCGCGCCGGCGGCCGCCGACATGATCGTCACCCCGCCGCGCCGGTTTCGTCCCAGACGGGCGATCAGATTGCGTACAGTCTTCGAACCAGCCATCTCAGACCTCATTGATCTGAATGACGGCGGCGCGACGGATGACCTTGGGCGGCGACACCGTCAGCGGGGCCAGGGCCATCAGAGGGTGATGACCGGCGTCATAGGCCACCACGACGCGGAAAAACCGACCGTCAACGCTGGTCTCGACGGTAGCGTCCACGCTCCTCAGTCCCAGATTGCGCAGATGTCCCGCGACCCCATCACGGGCCAACTGCTCCCGTTCGACTGCATCTAGCCCCGCGACCGCCGCGCGCGCGCCCTCCGACACCGCCGCCTGAACAGAATGGGCCATCCACAACCAGCCGCCGTAGACGATCATGCCGACGACCAGCAGCAGGAAGAAGGGACCGACGATAGCGAACTCGATCGCCGCCGCGCCTCTACGCCTGCCCGCTACACCAGAACCACACGCCTTCTGCATCGTCGCGCTCCTGACTGAGCAGCGATCATGCGAAACACAACTTAAAGGAGAATGTAGGCGCTGAACAACTCGCGCGCCCTACCGCTGCGTCGGAGCTCTGCGTGCTGGAGAAAGCGCTGGCGAAGTGTTGGAGCGGGTAGCGAGAATCGAACTCGCGACATTCAGCTTGGGAAGCTGACGTTCTACCTCTGAACTATACCCGCATCGCCTAGGCGAGCGCGGAAGATATAGGGCGCGGAGCAAAAGAAAAGGCCCGGCGAACCGGGCCCCTGATTTTTCTCAGATCAGGCGACGAGCCTAGTCGCGCACTTCCTCGACCTTGACGCCGCGCTTGGCCAGCATGGCCTGGACGCTGTCGGCGCCTGCCAGATGGCCCGCGCCCACCGAGATGAAGGCCGTGCCTGAGCCTTCGAGCAGGGTCATGATCTGCTGGGTCCAGTCGGCGTTGCGGCGCGTCAGCATGACGTCGTACATCTCCGGAGACTGGTCCTTCATCTCCCGGCCGATCAGGGCGTCAAGGCCATCAACGTCGCCGGTCGACCAGGCGCCGACCATGCGACCCAGGAACTCGGGCGCCTGATCGAACTCCTTCAGGCCGGAGCGCAGCATGGCCAGTTGCGCCTCTTCGGACATGTCGGCGATCAAGCCGATCTGCTGCGACATGGTCTCAAAGCCCTTGATCGGCTTGCCGGTGGCGGCGGCGCGGGCGTGCAGCACCTGATCCCCGCCGTTCTGCGGCAGATAACCGGCCTTGCTGATGCTGGCGATCGCCAGTTGCAGGGCCGCGAACCAGGGGCGCAAGGGATCCAGGGCGGCCCCCGTGGAACCGACCTGGCGTGCGGCGGCGTCGAGGTCGGCCAGTTCTTCAGCCGTCAGCAGGCTGGACAGGGGGCGGTCGGGCGACACGCCCTTGGCCTGAAAGATCGGCACGGCGCCGGCCACATCGTTCAGATCGGCGATTTCGAACCAGTATTCGTCGGCGCTGACGAAGGCCCGGTCCAGCCTGGCGCTGCCCCAAGGCGTCTCGGGCTTCAGCACATGGACGGTGCCGAACAGATAGAGGGTCGAATCCTCGTCCTTCACCACCCACAGGCGCGGACCCGATCCGGCCGGAGCGGCCACCACCGCGGCGGGATCGACGGCGGCGGGCGCCGCCTGGGCGAAGGCGGGCGTGGTCGGCGCCAGCAGGGCGGCAGCCAGAACTGCGGTCGAGGCGGCGACGGAAACGGAGGCGCGGCTCCAAAGGCGGCGGATCATGGTCAGACTCCCAAGGGGTCGCAGAAAAAGCGGATGGCGCGTCAGCCCTCTTCGTCGATGAAGATGGACTCGATGGGCATTTCAAACAGCCGGGCGATCTTGAAGGCCAGCGGCAGGGACGGGTCATAGCGGCCGGTTTCGAGCGCATTCACCGTCTGGCGCGACACGCCCAGTTCCTGCGCCAGGTGCGCCTGGCTCCAGTCGCGCTCGGCGCGCAATACCTTGAGGCGGTTCTTCACGGCGTCCTCCTCAACGGCGTCCCAGCCACCACCAGGCCCAGGCCAGGCCGTAGCCGGCGAGCTGGAACAGCAGAATGGCCATCATGCCGTTCAACAGCAGCTCCGGCGGCGTCTCGCCGGCCCATTGAGGCAGGACGACTTCGTCCCGGCGCAGCGACAGGGCCATCAGCAGCACCGCGCCGACCGCCATGCCGCTGGTTCCGCCCCAGAACCAGGCCCATTTGTGAGCCTCACGCGCAGCCTCATCGAGATGACGCCACCACCAGACGCAGATCGACAGCGCCGCCGCCATCACCAGACTCAGCATCACAGCGGTCATGGCGAACCCGGCCACGCCGGGCTGTTCGGACAGGATGACGCCCAGGACGCCGCCGATCAGGCCCAGCCCCAGGGAGACGGCGAACACCAGCAGGGCGCCGCGAACTCCCAGCGGTTTGAATGATTTGAACGACATCAGCGCTCTCAAACAGAAACAGACAAGTTTGTTTGTCAGTCCCAGCGCGGAACGTCAAGCGTGTTTGTCACATTCCGACGTCACTCCGGGGCGTTCAGTAACTCCGGACGGCTGAGGGCGCGGGGGGATTGTTCGACCGCATTCAGTTCGGGCAGCTCCTTGCCTTCGTGGTCGACCTTCAGGTCCTCGAAGCGGCGCGCCGAGACCATGACCTGACTCTCCAGCGAGCCGACGAACTGGTTGTAGCGGGAAACGGCCGCATCCAGCGCCTTGCCGACCGAAGCCGCGTGGCCCCCCATGACCGACAGCCGCTTGTAGAGCTCCTTGCCCAGCCTGGCGACGTCCTCGGCGTTCTTCGCCTGCTCCTCGGCGCGCCAGCCATAGGCGACCGCCTTGCACAGGGCGAACAGGGTGGTGGGCGTGACGATGACCACGCGCGAGGCCATCGCCGTGGTCATCAGGTCCGGCTCATGATCGAGCGCGGCGGCCAGGAAGGCGTCGCCGGGCACGAACATGGCGACGAAGTCGGGGCTGGGTTTGAACTGGTCCTGATAGGCCTTGGATGACAGCTGGCGCACATGGGTCTTCATGCTGGCGGCGGTGCGCAGGGACATGGCGCGAGCCTGGGCTTCCTCGTCGCCGTCCGCCTCGTCGGCGAAGGCCAGCGACACCTTGGCGTCGATGACGAACATCCCGCCGCCGGGCAGTTTGACGATGAAGTCCGGGCGCTGCTGGCGGCCTTCGTCGGTGGCCGAAGAGTTCTGCTCCTCAAAGTCGAAGCGGCCCGCCATGCCTGCGGCTTCCAGCACATTGCGGCAGGTCTGCTCGCCCCAGCGGCCGCGACGGCCGGTGTTGCCCTTCAGCGCCTCGGTCAGGCGCCGCGCCTCATCGCGGGTGGCGGTGGAGGCGGCCATCAGCAGGTTGAGCTGCTCCTTCAGCCCGCCGGTCTCATCGGCGCGCTGTTTTTCCAGCGCCGTGACGTGCTGCTGAAACTTGGCGAGGGTTTCCGAGACCGGCTTGAGATGGGCCTCCATCCGTTCGCGCGCGACGCGATCCTGAGCCTGAAAGGTCTCGGTGGCGCGGGCGACCAGCTTGGTCGCCACCGCCTCGGCCGACTGCGAGGCCTGGGCCTTGAGAAACTCGGCCATGGAGTCGCGGCTCTCCTCCATCAGCTCCAGCCGGGCGTCGGCGGCGTCGAGCGCGCCGCGCGCCTTCTGCCAGCCCATATAGGCCCACAGGAAACCGCCGCCCGCCATGAGCGCGACGACCAGCAGGATGAGTTCGAGCGTGTTCATGCTCCGTTCCTAGCGGGAGTCGGTGGCGGTTGGAAGTTATCACTCCCGATGGGAGCGGCTTCAGGCCGGGCGACGCGCGCGCAGGGCCTGGATGATGGTGCCGTCGTCCAGCCAGTCCAGCTCGCCGCCGACGGGGACCCCGCGCGCCAGGGACGTGACCTGCACCCCTGCCGCCGACAGGCGCTCGGCCAAATAGTGGGCCGTGGTCTGGCCGTCGACCGTGGCGGGCAGGGCCAGAACGACCTCCCTCGCCTCGCCGCCTTTCGCGCGGCCGATCAGTTCGGCGATGCGCAGCTGTTCGGGGCCGACGCCGTCCAGCGCCGACAGCAGGCCGCCCAGCACATGATACTTGCCGCGAAAGGCGCCCGATCGCTCCATGGCCCACAGAGCGCCGGCCTCCTCGACCACGCAGATCAGGGCGTTGTCGCGTGTCTGATCCGAACAGACCGAGCAGGGATCGCGCGTGTCGGGCGAACCGCAGACCGAGCAGTTGACGACCTTGTCCGCCGTCTCGGCCAGGGAGGCGGCCAGCGGGACCAGCAGTTGCTCGCGCCGCTTCAACAGGGCCAGCGCCGCGCGCCGGGCGGAGCGCGGCCCCATGCCCGGCAGCTTGGCCAGCAGGCTGATGAGCCGTTCGATTTCCGGCCCGGCGGAGGCGGCCATCAGAAGAGTTTCGGCATTCCGGGGATGTTCATCCCGGCCATGGGGCCGGCGGCCTCGCGCATCAGGGCGTTGTTGACCTCGTCCAGCTTGCGCTTGGCGTCGGCGTGGGCCGCGACGATCAGGTCGGCCAGAATCTCGCCCTCGCCGGGGGCCATCAGGCTGTCGTCGATCTTCACCGAGGTGATTTCGCCGGGGCCTTTCAGGGCGATGGTCACAAGACCGCCGCCCGAGGTGCCCTCGGCAGTGGATTCGGCCATTTTAGCCTGGGCGTCCTGCAGCTTCTGCTGCATCGCCTGGGCCTGTTGCATCAGGGCGTTGAGATCTTTCATGCCCCTTAGATAGGGCCAAGCGCCGCGCGGCTCCAGACCCCGGCGAAGAAAGCGCCCGCCCGTCTCTGTAGATATTTCGCAGAAAATCATCGGCCGATCCCTTGACGCCTTCGCCGCCTCTCCCTAATTAGCCACACCTGAAGTTACCAATCAGTTTCTGGAGAAGCCGTAATGGCCTTTGACGCCCTTTCCACCCGTGACGTTCCGGTCGCCGACGCCGTTCTGGCCCAACTGTTCACCGAAGCGCGTACGCGCAACGGCTGGAGCGACCGGCCGGTGTCCGAAGAGCTGATCCGCAAGCTGTACGACCTGACCAAGTTCGGCCCGACGGCGGTCAACATGACCCCGGCCCGTTTCGTCTTCGTCACCTCGCCGGAAGCCAAGGCGCGTCTGTCCGTGCACATGGCCGAGGGCAACCGGGCCAAGACCCTGGCCGCGCCGGTCAACCTGATCATCGCCCAGGACATCGACTTCCACGACACCCTGCCCAAGCTGTTTCCGCATGCCCAGGGCGTCCGCGACTGGTTCCTGGACGAGGCCGGCCGACGCGAGGCCGCCTTCCGCAACGCCTCGCTGCAGGGCGGCTATCTGACCATCGCCGCGCGGGCGCTGGGTCTGGATGTCGGTCCGATGTCAGGCTTCGACCCGGCAGGCGTGAAGGCCGAGTTCTTCCCCGAGGGCAATGTCGAGCCGAACTTCATCATGAACCTGGGCTATGGCACGGACGAGAACCTGTTCCCGCGCTCGCCCCGCCTCGACTTCGAGGAAGCCGCGCAGATCCTGTAACGCCCCTCCTCCCCATCGACTGGGGCGGAAACTATCAGTCGTCGTCGCCCGCCTCGCCGTCCTCGGGGATGGCGGGCATCTCGACGGCCGGGGCCAGGGTGACGATCTCCTTGATCTCGGCGCCGGGGAAGGCCTGCATGATCGACACGACGAAGGGGTCCGCCTCGACCGCCGCGCGGCGGGCGATGCGGGCCTTTTTCTCGACCTCGATCAGGGTCTCGCCGCCGCCCTGGCCGTTGGCGGCGATCAGCCAGGTGCGGCCGGTCCATTCCTTCAGCCGACCCGCCAGACGCCGCGCCAGATCGTGGGGCGAGCCCTCGGCCGGTTCATAGGTGATGGCGCCAGGGCGGAAGCTGACGACGCGGACGTAGCGCTCCACGTCCATCTGCAGGGTGATCTCGCGCTTCTCGCCGATCAGGGCGACCACGGCCTCGAAGCTCTGCGGATCCGGCAGGGCGGGCGCCACCATCGGCCGCGCCGCCAGCATGGCCGAGGCGCCGCCGCCTCCACCGCCAGAACCGCCGCCGCGAGGACCGCCAGCGCCGCCGCCAGGGACGCCGCCCGACTGGATCGCCTTCAGCGCCTCTTCCGGGCCGGGCAGGTCGGCGGCGTAGGCCAGCCGCACGATGGCCATCTCCACCGCATCGGCAGGATTGGGCGCGCGCCGCACCTCGTCCAGCGCCTTCAGCAGCATCTGCCACGTCCGCGACAGCGTCCCGGCCGAGATCGCCGCGCCCAGGGCCGCCAGCTTCTGCGCCTGATCGCCGGGCAGGCGGGTGGCGTTCGGCCCCAGCATCTTGGCGACCGAGGCCGCGTGGCAATGCTCCAGCAGGTCGTTGGCCACCTGCACCGGATCGGCGCCGTAGCCATACAGGGTGCGGAAGGTCGTCAGCGCCTCGGCCGTCTTGCCCGCCATCGTCTGTTCGAACAGGGCGATGGTCTGGGTGCGGTCGGCCAGACCCAGCATATCGCGCACCGTGGTCGTCTCGACCACCGTACCGCGTTCAGCCTGAACCAGCGCCTGATCGAGCAGGCTGAGGCCGTCGCGCACCGACCCTTCGGCCGCGCGGGAGATGAGGGCCAGGGCTTCCTGCTCGATCTTCATGCCCTCGCGCTCGGCGACGCGGCCCAGATGCCCGACCAGAACCTCAGGCTCGACCCGGCGCAGATCGAAACGCTGGCAGCGGCTGAGTATGGTCACCGGCACCTTGCGGATCTCGGTGGTGGCGAAGATGAATTTGGCGTGGGGCGGCGGCTCTTCCAGCGTCTTCAGCAGGGCGTTGAACGCCTGCGTCGACAGCATGTGGACCTCGTCCAGCACATAGACCTTGTAGCGGGCCTCGACCGGGGCGTAGCGGACGCTTTCGAGGATGTCGCGGATGTCATTGACGCCGGTGTGCGAGGCGGCGTCCATCTCCATCACGTCCATGTGCTGGCCCGCCATGATGGCGGCGTCGTGCCGCCCGTGAGCGGTCAGGGCCAGGGACGGCTTGTCGATCGTCTCGGTTTCGTTGTTGAGCGCGCGGGCCAGCAGGCGGGCGGTCGTCGTCTTGCCGACGCCCCGCACCCCGGTCAGCATGAAGGCGTGGGCGATCCGCCCGGTGGCGAAGGCGTTGGTCAGGGTGCGGACCATCGCCTCCTGACCGATCAGGTCTTCAAACGCGCGCGGGCGGTATTTGCGGGCCAGGACGGTGTAGGCCTCGCCCTGCGCGGGCGGCGCCTCGAACGCCTTGGAAGCGGGCGCAGGCGCGGGCTCCGCCTTCGGTTCAGGCGCGGGTTCAGGCGCGGCGACAGGCGGCGGGGCGCCGAACATGTCGTCGGTGTTGGGGTCGCGCTCCTCGACTTCGGGCGCGTCTTCCTCCCACGGAGGACCATCGAGACTGTGATCGGCGTCGCTCATGGTTCTGTCTTAGCGCGAAGGGGGGCTATCGCGCACCCCCTCGCGCCAGAGAGAGACTCAGAGATCGGTGGGCAGTTGGCCGCCGTTGTCGCGGATCTTCTGGATCACCTGCTTGTGCAGCCAGATGTTCATGCTGGCGCTATCTGACTTGTCCCCAGTGTAGCCCAGTTCGTCGGCCAGCTCCTTGCGCTCAGCCAGCGAGGACTCCATGCCGACCAGCTTCATCAGGTCGACGATGGAGGTGCGCCAGTTCAGCTTCTGCGCGCGCTGCTCGTTCATGAAATCCAGGATGCCGGCGACATCGACCTCGGGCGCGGGCTGGGGCGCGACGGCGGCTGCGGTGGGGGACGGCGCCGGAGTCGGGGCCGACGCTTCGGGGGCGGGGGCCGCGGGCGTCGCCTCCTTCTTCTTGAAGACGCCGCCGAGAATCTTGCCGAGAATGCTCATTCGCCTGCTCCTAAAAGGGATGAAGCCCTTTCAGCGAATGAGGCGCGCGCCGGTTCCGTGAAGCTTGGACGACGGGGTAGATGCAGACGATAGCGCGCTCAAACAGCAAGGCTCCGCGAGCCGAGCGATAGCGCACAAAAAACGCACAAACGCGCTCAAGCAGTCGATCACCGCGTGATCGACGATAGCGCGCTAAAAATCAGGAAAGGTGGAGACCGCGACCCGAAGGGGAATTCGTTGTGGCTGCTGCCTTCCGGCCCTGACCAGGTTGGCGAAGCCTTCGCCCGCGATCTCCGAGAGGGGATATGAAGGCGGACGGCGCGGGAATCAAGCCCTCCCCTGTACGCGCCGTCGGGGCTATGAAGCGGCATGCCCTATCGCAACGCCTTTTCCGGCAATCCGCTCGACCGCTCCGGCGACCTTCGCAACGACGCCGCCTGGCTGGCCGAGCAGGAAGCCAATCCCGAAGCCCTGGCCATGATCCTGTGGGAGGGGCGGCCGCTGATCGAAACCCATGAGGGCGCCGAGCGGCTGGTCTGGCTGTCGCTGGGCCATGCGCGCGATCTGGCGCGCGACCGCGACGTCTTTCTGGGCCTGTGGAAGGGGGCGCCGGTCTTCGCCGCAGAGTTCGAGGGCTCGATCGACCCGACCAGCGGTCCCGCCGGAGGCCTGGGCCGCTTTGTCGAAATGCGCGAGGCGGCGGTCGTCCTGCCCGAAGCCGACGCCGCCATCGCCGCCACAGCCAAGAGCCTGTTCGACTGGCGCCGTCGTCACGGCTTCTGCGCCGCCTGCGGCAAGGCGTCGGATCAGGCGTCCGGCGGCTGGAAGCGCGTCTGCCCGGCTTGCGGGACCGAGCATTTCCCGCGCGTCGACCCGGTCGTCATCATGCTGCCGGTCTATAAGGGCGGCGCCGAACCTGTTTGCCTGCTGGGCCGTCAGGCGGCCTGGCCCGCCGGTCGGATGTCGGCTCTGGCGGGCTTCATGGAGCCGGGGGAAGCGATCGAGGAGGCCTGCGCCCGCGAGGTGATGGAGGAGGCCGGGCTGACGGTCTGCGACGTGCGCTACCACTCCAGCCAGCCCTGGCCCTTCCCGGCCCAGCTGATGATCGGCCTGATCGCCGAGGTCACGACCGATGAAGCCGCCCCCGACCAGACCGAGCTTGAGGCCGTCGCCTGGCTGACCCGCAGCGAAGCGCGCGCCGTTCTGGACGAGACGCACCCGATCATCCACGCCCCGCCGCCCTACGCCATCGCGCGACGGCTGCTGGAAAGCTGGGCGGCGGAATAAAGCCCTTCTCCCCATGTGGGAAAAGAGCAGCAGGGTCACGCCAGCGCTCGGGCCGCCTCCAGGTCGGCTGGATTGTCCACCGACAGCGGCGCCTCGTCGATCACTGAGGCCCAGATCTGCAGGCCCATCTCCAGGGCGCGCAGCTGCTCGAGCTTCTCGCGCTTCTCCAGCGGCGACGGCGGGGCGGCGCAGAAGCGGGTCAGGGCCTGGCGGCGATAGCCGTAGATGCCGACGTGGCGCCAGACGGAACCCTCGCCGTAGAGTGTCGAACGGGTGAAGTAGAGGGCGCGGCCGCTGGTCCCGTTCTCCGGCAGGGCCAGCACCGCCTTGACCACATCGGGATTGGTGCGGTCCGACACATCCGCCTCGGCCGCGACCAGGGTGGCGATGTCGCAGGCTGATTCGCGCGCCAGCAGCTCGGCGCAGGCCTGAGCCAGCCCCGGCGAGGCGAAGGGCATGTCGCCCTGAATGTTGATGACCACCTCATGCACGCCGTCAGGATCGACCGCCTGGGCCGCCGCCAGAATGCGGTCCGAACCGCTGGGCAGGTCGGGATCGGTCAGCACCGCCTCCCCGCCCGCCGCCTGAACCGCCGCGACGATTTCAGGGTCGCCCGCCGCCACGGCGACGCGGAAACCGGACAGGCTGGCCTGCTCCCAGGCGCGCACGATCATGGGTTTGCCGCCGATGTCGGCCAGGGGCTTGCCGGGCAAACGGGTCGCAGCCATGCGAGCGGGTATCATTATCAGGGGTTTCATGGTCGCCAAGCGCCTTGAAAACGCCCGGAAACGTCCGGGCCGGTTGCGAAGGTCGCGCTAGCGTGTAAGAGACGCCCACGCAAGAATATGCCTGAGCGCCGCTCTGCGGTCGGGGGGCTCATCTAGAGACGGGATGCGACGACGCGGAATGAGCGGCGATCTGAAGTGGAACAAGATTATGGGCGCGTGCCTGGGCACCGCCTTTGCGATCCTGGTGGTCCAGCAGGTTTCGGGCATGGTCTACCACACCAAGCAGCCCGAAAAGATGGGCTATTTCGTCGACGCGCCGGATGAATCGGCTGCAGGCGCGGCTGAAGAAGTTCTGCCGATCGACTGGGGCACGGTCCTGCCGACCGCCGACCTGGCCGCCGGCGAGGCTGCCTTCGCGCGCTGCCAGGCCTGTCACACCGTGAACTCGGGCGGCGCCGACGGCATCGGCCCGAACCTGTTCGCCGTGGTCGGCGGCCCCGCCATGCACCGCGCGGGCTTCGCCTATTCGGACGCCATGTCCAAGCACAAGGCCGAAGCTCCGACCTGGAATTACGATGAGCTGGATCACTTCATCAACGCGCCGGGCCGCTATGTGCCGGGCACCAAGATGTCGTTCGCCGGCATCCGTGATGAGAACACCCGCATCAACCTGATCGCCTGGCTGCGCACGCAGGGCTCGGGCGGCTACGCCATCCCGGCGCCGGACCCCGCACGCCAACCGGGCGCCGCCGCCCCGGCCGAGGGCGAGGCCCCGGCTGCTGAAGGCGACGCCGCGACCGAAGCCGGTTCGGCTCCGGCTGACGCCCCGGCCGCCGACGCGCCTGCGACCCAGGCGACGAACCCGGCGCCGCAAGCCTGAGGCTGACGGACAGGACAGACGACGGAAAGGCGGCCTTCGGGGCCGCCTTTCTTCGTTTCGGGGATCAGGTTGAGGCTCAGACCCGGCGGAAGATCGCGGAGGCCAAGCCGTCAGCGGCCAAGCGCGCCTCGACCTCGGCCAAGGCCTCGATCACCACCCCGCCGCGCGCGCCCGTAGAGTGGATGATGCGTTCGGCGTCGATCATCAGGGCGGAATGACCGGTCCAGTCGCCCTCGGCCGAGGACAGCCAGATCACCAGATCGCCGCGCTGGGCGTCGTTTCGAGACACGGCGCGACCCAGCTCGGCCTGATCGGCCGCACGACGCGGACCGGGCAGGCCGCAGGCCAGAAGCGCCTGCTGCACCAGACCGGAACAGTCCGTTTCGATCGACGAACGGGCGCCCAAAGAGTGAGGTCGCCCCAGCAGACGCTCGGCCACGGCGACCAGATCGCGCTCGAAGGCGCCGACAGATTCGAGATCAGTCTCGGCCAGCCCGTGCGCGTCTTCGCCGATCAGGGCGTTGAGCGGCAGTTTTGCGCCAACCGAGGCCACGCGGCGGCTCGCCAGAGGCGCGCCAGGCGCCAAAGCGTCCAGCGAGATCCAACCGACCACGCCGTCGCGCCGCGCCCGGCCCCAGGCGCGATCCTCGCGACGCTCCAACACGTCAAAGGCCTCGCCAAACAGCAGCTGGTCGATGCGCTGGCCGTCGTCGGCGACGATATCGGCGAGCGGCAGGCGGCAATGAAAGGGGTCGGTCCGGCGATAGGCCTCAGCCCGCATCAGCCCTTCCAGCGCCTGTTCGGCCAGCACCACACGGTCCCCATCCCGCAGGATCAGGGGCGCGCCAGGCGGCAGAAGGGCCAGAACATCGGTCAAGCGGCGGTCTCTGGGCGGCTCGGAGAAATCGAACCGCCGACCCTAGGCGCCGATCCCAAAGGGGGCGTTAACAGCCTTGGCTATTTGACGAATTTGTCGCTGAGGTAGCGGAAGCAGGCGCGGATGGCCTGCGCTTCCCCGCCCTCGGGCCAGCCGGGACGGGCGCGCGGATTCCAGGCGAAGACGTCCATGTGCGCCCAGCTGCCGGTCGTGGGGGCGAACTTCTGCAGGAACAGGGCCGCCGTCACCGACCCGGCCTGGGCCCAGGCGGCGGAATCATTGCGCACATCGGCGATCTCGCTGTCCAGAGAGGCGCGATAGCTGGCCCACAGCGGCATCCGCCACAGGGGGTCGCCCACGGCGCGACCGGCGCTGAGCACGCCCTCGGCCAGGGCGTCGTCGTCGGTGTAGAGCGGCGGCAGTTCGGGCCCCAGGGCGATGCGCGCCGCCCCGGTCAGGGTGGCGAAGTCCAGCGTCAGGTCCGGCTCATGCTCGCCCGCCCGCGTCAGGACGTCGGCCAGAATCAGGCGCCCCTCGGCGTCGGTGTTGCCGATCTCGATAGTCAGGCCCTTGCGGCTGTTCAGGATGTCGCCCGGCCGGAAGGCGTCGGCCGACACCGCGTTCTCGACCGCCGCGACCAGCACCACCAGCCGCACGGGCAGACCGGCCTGCATGATCAGGCGCCCCAGAGCCAGGGCGTGGGCGGCGCCGCCCATGTCCTTCTTCATATTGCGCATCCCGGCGGCGGGCTTCAGGTCCAGACCGCCGGTGTCGAACACCACCCCCTTGCCGACCAGGGCCACCAGCGGCAAGTCCGCCCGGTCCAGATTCCAGCCGATCTCCAGCACACGCGGGGCGCGATGCGGGGCGGCGGCGCGGCCGACGGCGTGAACGGCCGGATAGTTGTCTTCCAGCAGGACGTCGCCGGTGGTGACGGTCAGGCTCGCCCCCGCGCCCTCGGCGATCTCGCGCGCGATGGTTTCGAGCTGCAGCGGCCCCATGTCGGCGGCGGGGGTGTCGACCATCTCGCGGGTCAGGGCGCAGGCGGCGGCGATGTTCAGCGTCGCCGTCAGGTCGAGGCCGTCCGGCGCGACCAGACGGGCGCGGCCGCGCTCGGGGCCTCCCCTGATCTTGGCCTTGTAGCGGTCGAACAGATAGCCGCCGAGCGCAAAGGCCAGGGCCGCCGAATGCGCCACCTCGCCCTCGACGCCCTCCAGCCGCCAGTCGCCCGCAGGCAGGCGCGTCGGCAGGCCGCGCGCCGTCATGGGGTCGAAGGCCTCGCCCGCGCCGAACAGGGCCAGCTCCGGCGCGCCGTCGGCGTCGGGGACGATCAGCAGTTGGCCCGCCTTGCCGGTGAAGCCGTTGACCTCGGCCCAGACGGCGATGCGTCCGTCCAGCGCCGCGCCCGCTGCGACGATGCGAACCGGGCGCGCGGTCTCGGCGGCGGCGATCAGCAGTTCGGACTGAGGGGACATAGGGCGACCTTTCCGACGCTTAACGTCGATTAACCAAACCTTGACCCGTCGGCGCGACCCTAGGGGCTGAACCGCCACGGACCCCTTCCATGTCGCGCAACGCCGCCCTCGCCGCAACTGTCAGCCTGACGCTTCTGGCCCTCGCCGCCCCGGCCCTGAGCCAGACTGCGCCCGCCGTGCGCGCCCCTGCCGACGCCGTGACGCGCGCGGGCTATGACCGGGCCGACGCCCTCAGCCGTTCGGTCTTCTGGACCAATGAGCAGCAGCTCAACCCGATGGACCCCGTCGCCGGGGTCAAGCTGTCGCAGGCCCTGCGCGAACTGGGCCAGTTCGACCGCGCCGCCGAGACGGCCCAGGGAGTGCTGGTCGTCCAGCCCGCCAATGTCGAAGCCATGCTGGAGGTCGGGCGCGCCCACATCGCGCGCGGTCAGGCCTTCTACGGCATCGCCGCGCTGGAGCAGGCGAAGGCGGCGGCGCCGCGCGACTGGCGGCCCCTGTCGCTTCTGGGCGTAGCCTATCAGCAGGTACGCCGCCCCGACGACGCCCGCGCCGCGTGGAACGAGGCCCTGCGCCTGTCGCCCGACAACGCCGACGTCCTGACCAACGCCGCCATCGCCCGCATCGGCGAGGGGGATGCGCCCTCAGCCGAAATCCTGCTACGCCGCGCCGCGAGCCAGCCGAGCGCCGGACTGCAGGTGCGCCAGAACCTGGCCCTGGCGCTGGGCCTGCAGGGCAAGACCGCCGAGGCCGAAGCCATCCTGCGCCGCGACCTGCCGCCCGAGGCCGCCGACCAGAACCTGCGCTGGCTGGCCGCGCGGATGCAGCCAGGACAGACGCCCTCCCCCGCCCTCACTGAGGCGTCGCCGACGGCGCGCACATGGTCCTCTCTGCAGGGCGGATAAGGCGCGACTTTCTCCCTCCCCTTCATGGGGAGGGTGGCTGAGCCCGTAAGGGCGAAGTCGGGTGGGGGCGGCGAAGCTATTTACGCGCCGCGTCCATGACCCAGCCCTCCCCACCCGGTCGCTGCGCGACCCCCCTCCCCATGAAGGGGAGGGAGAGGCCTTGCGTCTCTTCACCTTCCGCCCGTGAACGCCTATCTTCATACCGTGATCGACGACCTCTACAGCGCGCGCATCCTGTCGCTGGCGGCCAACCTGCCGCACAGCGGGCGCCTGCCTGCACCCGAAGGCTCGGCCGAGCGGGTCGCCAAGCTGTGCGGGTCGAAGGCGATCATTGACGTGGTGCTGGACGCCGACGGCCGCGTCAGCGACTTCGCCCAGACGGTCAAGGCCTGCGCCCTGGGCCAGGCGGCGGCGGGCGTGGTCGGGGAAGCCATCCTCGGCGCCTCGGTGCAGGAGATAGAGGCCGCGCGCGACGCCATGTCCGCCATGCTGAAGTCGGGCGGCGACGGCCCCGAGAGCCGCTTCGAAGCCTTACGCGTCCTGAAGCAGGTCGCCGACTATCCCGCCCGCCACGCCTCGACCATGGTGGCGCTGGAGGCGACGCTGGACGCCGTGAAACAGGCGTTGGCGAAACACCACACCGATACGCGAACTCGTCTCGCCGGCGCGGCCTGAACGGCGCGTCGGTTGATCCCCCTGCTGTGAAGAGGGATAAGCGCGACGAACCCGAAACAGAGCCCCCGGCGAAGGGACCGATGTCTCTCTACGAACGCAGCGTCCGCGCGGCCCATCGGGGCTATAAGCTGACGCTGTCCCCCCTGATCGGCCAGCAGTGCCGGTTCATGCCGACCTGTTCGGATTACGGACGCGACGCCCTGATCCGGCACGGTCCGGTGCGGGGGGGATGGCTCACCGTGCGGCGCCTCTGTAAATGCCATCCCTTCGGCGGTTCGGGCTATGATCCCGTTCCGCCCGCCAAGACCGAAAAAGAACGACCGTCATGATCGAACTGAAATTCCCCGACGGCGCCGTGCGTCAGTATCCGGCCGGCTCGACGGGCCGCGACGTGGCCGCCGCCATCTCGCCCTCGCTGGCCAAGAAGGCGGCCCTGGTCGTCTGGAACGGCGAGCAGCGCGACCTGGACCGCGTCATCGACGGGAACGGCGACTTCCGCCTGCTGATGCGCGACGATCCCGAGGCGCTGGAGACCATCCGTCACGACGCCGCCCACGTGCTGGCCCAGGCGGTGCAGGAACTCTTCCCCGGCACTCAGGTGACGATCGGCCCGGCCATCGAGGACGGCTTCTACTACGACTTCGCCCGCGACGAGCCTTTCTCGACCGACGACTTCCCGAAGATCGAGAAGAAGATGGCCGAGATCATCGACCGGGGCGCCCCGCTGGAGCGTCAGGTCTGGAACCGCGACGAGGCCATCGCCCACTTCGAGACGCTCGGCGAAACCTATAAGGCCGAACTGATCCGCGACCTGCCCGAGACGGAAACGATCACCGTCTACAAGCAGGGCGAATGGGCCGACCTGTGCCGCGGGCCGCACTTCCCGACGACCAAGTTCGTGGGCAAGGCCTTCAAGCTGACCAAGCTGGCAGGCGCCTATTGGCGCGGCGATTCCAGCCGCGCCCAGCTGCAGCGCATCTACGGCACGGCCTGGGCGACCAAGGAGGATCTGGACGCCTATCTGCTGCGCATCGAAGAGGCCGAGAAGCGCGACCACCGCAAGCTGGGCCGCGCCATGGAGCTCTTCCACATGCAGGAAGAGGGCCGGGGCATGGTCTTCTGGCACCCCAAGGGCTGGGTGCTGTGGCGCGTGCTGGAAGCCTATATGCGCCGCCGTCTGGACGCCGCCGGATACGTCGAGGTCAAGACGCCGCAGGTTCTGGACCGAAAATTCTGGGAAGCCTCGGGCCACTGGGACAAGTACCGCGCCAATATGTTCGTCTGCGAGACGGTCGAGGGCGAGACGCTCAGCCTCAAGCCGATGAACTGCCCCGGTCACGTGCAGATCTTCGATCAGGGCCAGCGATCCTATCGCGAACTGCCGCTGCGCATGGCCGAGTTCGGCGCCTGCCACCGCTATGAGCCGTCCGGCTCGCTGCACGGCCTGATGCGGGTGCGCGGCTTCACCCAGGACGACGCCCACATCTTCTGCCGCGAGGACCAGATCGTCGAGGAGACGGCCGAGTTCATCAAGCTGGCCTATTCGGTCCACGCCGACCTGGGCATGGAGACCAAATACATCAGCCTTGGCACCCGCCCCGAGCTGCGCGCCGGCACCGAGGAATTCTGGGACAAGGCCGAGGCCCAGATGCTGGAAGCCGCCCGCGCCGCCGGAACCGAGCCGGTCGTCACCGAGGGCGACGGCGCCTTCTACGCGCCCAAGCTGGACTTCATCGTCAAGGACGCCATCGGCCGCGAATGGACCTGCGGCACGATCCAGCTGGACTATGTGCTACCCGAGCGTCTGGATGCGACCTACATCGCCGAGGACGGTCAGAAGCACCGCCCGGTCATGCTGCACCGCGCGATCCTGGGCTCGTTCGAGCGCTTCATCGGCATCATGATCGAGAACTACGCCGGGGCCTTCCCGCTGTGGCTGGCGCCGACCCAGGCCGTGGTGGCGACCATCACCTCCGACGCCGACGGCTATGCCGCAGAGGTTCTGGCCAAGTTCCGGGCGGCGGGTCTGCGCACCGAGATCGACCTGCGCAACGAGAAGATCAACTACAAGATCCGCGAACACTCGGTCGCCAAGGTGCCCGCCATCGCCGTGGTCGGCCGCAAGGAGGCCGAGGAAGGCAAGGTCGCCATCCGCCGCTTCGGCTCGCAGGCCCAGACCATCGTCACGGTCGAGGAAGCCATCGCCATGCTGACGGACGAGGCCCTGGCGCCCGACCTGAAGCGCCTCCGCGACGGCGTGGCGTAAGACTGAACGCGCTTCTCCTCCCCACTTTGTGGGGAGGAGGCGCGGCGCCGCAAGGCGACGTGACGGAGGGGCTGCTGCCGGTCGTGCTCGCCCCTCCACCACTTCGTGGTCCCCCTCCCCATGAAATGGGGAGGAAAAGGCGCCATAAGCCTGTCATGCCCACCACCCTCTACATCGACGCCGACGCCTGCCCCGTGAAGGAGGAGGTCTATCGCGTGGCGCGCCGCTGCGGCCTGAAGGTCTTCGTGGTGTCCAACGCCTGGATCAACACCCCGCGCGAGCCGCTGATCGAACAGGTGGTCGTCGACGCCGGGCCGGACGCAGCCGACGACTGGATCGCCGACCGCGCCCAACGCGGCGACATCGTCATCACCGCCGACATTCCGCTGGCCGATCGGGTGCTGAAATCGGGCGCGCAGGCGCTGAAGTCCAACGGCCAGCCGTTCACGGCGGACTCCATCGGATCAGCCCTGGCCGGGCGGATGATCGGCGAGCACCTGCGCTCCATGGGCGTGCCGACCAGCGGACCGCCGCCCTTTTCCGCCGCCGACCGCTCGCGCTTTCTGCAGGCGCTGGACGCGGCCGTGGTGCGGGCGCGCAGAGAGGCGTCATGAGCCGCATTCCCGAAGATGAGCTAGAGTTCCGCTTCTTCCGCGCCGGGGGGCCGGGCGGCCAGAACGTCAACAAGGTCTCGACCGCCGTGCAGATGCGGTTCGACGTCAAGAACTCGCCCAGCCTGACCGAGCCGGTGAAGGCGCGGCTGATGAAGCTGGCGGGCAGCCGCCTGACGCTGGACGGGATGATCGTCATCAGCGCCGTGCGCTTCCGTACCCAGGAACGCAACCGCGCCGACGCCATCGAACGACTGGAGGCCATGGTGGCCGAAGCCTCGATCAAGCCGGTCTATCGCGTGCCGACCCGCCCGACGCGGGCGTCCAAGGAGCGTCGGTTGCAGGCCAAATCCAGCCGATCGTCGATCAAGAGCGGACGCGGCAAGCCGTCGCTGGATTGAAGGCGCCGCCCGTCAGTCCTGCGCCGGACGGAACAGCAGGGCGGCGATCAGATCGTCCTCGTTGAAGCCGATAATCCAATCCGTGGCCTGTTTGTCGAACACGACGCGGAAGACGTCGGCACCGTTCTGTTGATCCAGGTGCGAAATCGACTTCAGCGGGCCGAACTGCTGGATCAGGGGCGCCACCGCGCCGGACTGGGCGCGGATCTGCTCGGCCAGATCGGGGGTGAACACCGTATAGTCGATCTGACCGGCCTGCATGGCGGCGATGACGGCGCGCAGGGCCTCTTCTGAACGGGCGATATCAGGCGCGGTCGCCGTGGTCGCAGGCGCGGGCGGCGCGGCTTGCGGGCGAGCCGAAGCAGCATCGCCCTCGAAGGCTTCAGGCAGGGTGGCCGCCGCCGCGCCCGAGCCTGTCGTGGGGCCTGTCGTGGGGCCGGTTGCGGGCCGGGCGGGCGCCTGTTGCGCCAGGGCGGGGGCGGCCAGCAGGGTCGCGCCCATCAGGGCGGCGGTCAGAGAAAAGGTCTTCATGCGCAGGCTCCGAAGAAACGTCAGGCGACGATCATCGGCCAAAGCGTCAGCACCAAGGCGGCGACCGACGCACAGACAGCGACGGTGACGGCGGCGACCACCCAGGGCCGCGTTCCGGCCTTCTCGATCACCAACGTCTGAGACGGCGGCGGGTTCTGCACCAGACGCGACAGGGCTTTCAGCGTGGCGACGGCTTCCTCCATCGCCTCCTTGGCCTGGTTCGCGGGCCCCAGTTCGCGGCGAATCCAGCGCTCGACCACCGGCTTGGCCGCGTCCCACAGGTCGTGATCAGGGTTGAGGCGGCGCGCCACCCCCTCGACCGAGACCATGGTCTTCTGCAACAGCACCAGCTCGGGCCGCATATGCATGTCGAACAGGGCGGTGATCTCGAACAGCTGGCCCAGCAGACGCCCCATCGACACCTGGCTGGCCTGACGGCCGATCACCGGCTCGCCCACCGCGCGCAGGGCCTGCGCAAAGGTATCGACCGAATGGTGCGGCGGCACATAGCCGGCCTCGAAGTGAACGCGGCTGATACGGTCGTAGTCGCGGCTGATGAAGCCCCACAGGATCTCGGCCAGATAGCGGCGCTCGGCCGGGCCCAGCCGCCCGACGATGCCGAAGTCGATGGCCGTCAGTTGCGCGGGCGCGTCGGCAAACAGATTGCCCTCGTGCAGGTCGGCGTGGAATACGCCGTGGTCCAGCGCCTGCACCAGAAAGGCGCGCACCACCTTGTCGGCCAGCGCATCCTTGTCGAGGTCCGGCAGTTCGACCAGCGCCGGGTCCGTCATCGGCAGGCCCTGCGCCCATTCCAGGGTCAGCACCCGCTTGCCCACCCCGTCCCAGACCACGGCGGGCGCGGACATATAGCCGTCCTTGGCCATGACCTCGGCCAGTTCGGAGGCCGCCGCCGCCTCCAGCCTCATGTCCAGTTCCAACTGCAAGGACTGGGCGATGATCTCGACAAAGGCGCGCGGCTCCAGCCGACGCGCGGGCTCGACGAAGCGGTCGACCAGCTTGGCGCCCAGACGCATGGCGTCCAGCCCCTGGGCCACGCGGCGTTCGACGCCGGGACGCAGCACCTTGACCGCCACCTTGCGCCCATCGGCCAGCCAGGCCGGGTGCGCCTGAGCCAGCGACGCGGCGCCCATCGGTTCGCTCAGATCAATGAACAGGCTCTCGGCGGGACGGCCCAGCGACCGCTCGATCTCGCGCCTGGCCTCTTCCAGCGGGAAGGGCGGCAGCTTGTCCTTCAGACGCCCCAGATCCTGGGCGAGCTGCAGGCCGAAGATGTCGGCGCGGGTGGCCAGCACCTGCCCCAGCTTGATGGCGACGGGACCGAGGTGCTCGAAGGCTTCGCCGACGCGCTGGCCGGGCCGCCCGGCGCGATGTCTGCGGCTGGCGAACATCTGGATCAGGCGGGCGAACGGACGCCCCCAGGCGGGCAGCAGGGGGTTGGCCTCGCGCGGGATCAGGGCGTCGTGGCGCGCCAGCACCCAGCCCCAGCGGACCATGCGGAAGGCCGCGCCCACCGGATGGCGGACCGGCTGGGCCTGAGGCGTCGGCGGCGGGGCGTTGAAGGTCAGCCGGCTCAGATCGCCCACCCGTGGTGGATGGCGGCGATCCCGCCCGACAGATTGGTGACGCTGACGCGGCTGAAGCCCGCCTCCTCGATCATCCGCTTGAAGGTCTGCTGATCGGGGAAGCGACGGATGCTCTCGACCAGATACTGATAGGAATCACGATCCTTGGCGACCAACTGGCCGATGCGTGGAATGGCGTGGAAGGACCAGGCGTCATAGGCCTTCCTCAACGCGCCGGTCGTGGGCCGCGAGAACTCCAGACAAATGAAGCGGCCGCCCGGCTTCAGGGCGCGACGCGCTTCGCGCAGGGCCTGCGGAATGTCGGCCACGTTGCGGATGCCGAAGCTGATCGAATAGGCGTCTATCGAGGCGTCGGGCAGCGGCAGGTGCATGGCGTCGCCGACGCCCCAGGCCATCTCGGGCTCGCCGCCCTTGGCCACGCCGTTCAGGATCATCTCGGCATTGTAGTCCATGACGATGACGGTGGCGTCCTCGCCGCCGCGCCGTTCCTGCGCCGCGCGGGCCATCTTCGAATAGCGGCGAGCCATGTCGCCGGTGCCCCCAGCCATGTCCAGCACCACCTCGCCCGGCCGGACGTTCAGCTTGGCCGCCGTGGCGTCCTTCCAGATGCGGTGGACGCCCGCGCTCATCAGGTCGTTCATCAGGTCGTAGTTGGAGGCGACGGAGTTGAACACGCCGCGCACCATCTGCACCTTTTCCTTGGCGTCCACGTCGCGGAAGCCGAAGGAGGAGGTCTTGCCGGAAGCGTCGGAGGAGGGATCGGCCTGGGTCATGGATGCGGGTGTAACGCCTCCCGCCCTCGCCGTCATCTGGGGAAGCGTCGCATCTGACGCAGGCTGGCGGCTTGTCGCGCCTCGGGGGCCGCGATACGCCTGACGAAAGCATAAGGAGACGCCCATGACCGCCGCCCTCGACGTGACCGAAGTTCTGGCGGGCCTGCCCGACTGGCGCCGCGCCGACGATCCGCGCCCGGCCATCGCGCGGACCCTGCGTTTCGCCGATTTCAACGCCGCCTTCGGCTTCATGACCCGCGTCGCCCTGCTGGCCGACAAGGTCGATCACCATCCAGAGTGGTCGAACGTCTACAACCGCGTCGAGGTGCTGCTGACCACCCATGACGCGGACGGGGTGACGGAGCGCGACGTGGCGATGGCCCGCTTCATCGACGAAGCGGTCAAGGGGCTGGTCGAGTAATGGCCCCCCGTCACGGACGCGTCGCAGGCAAGGCGGCCCTGATCACCGGCGCCGCCGGCGGGCTGGGCCAGGCGATGGCGCGGATGCTGGTCCGCGAGGGCGCCAAGGTCGCGCTCAGCGATCTGGACCTGAGCGGCGTCCGCGCCCTGGCCGAGGCGATCAACGCCGAACATCCCGGCATGGCCTTCGCCTATGAGCACGACGTCACGCGCGAGGACGACTGGGTCCGCGTCGTCGGCGCGGCGGTCGAGGACATGGGCGGGCTCAGCATCCTGGTGAACAACGCCGGGATCGGCGGCCAGCTTTTGTGGGCCGAGCAGGACACGCTGGAGAACTGGCGCCGGGTTCAGGCGATCAATCTGGAATCCGTCATGCTGGGCTGCAAGCACGCCATGGCGCCGCTCAGGGCGTCGGGCGCGGGGTCCATCGTCAACATCTCATCCATCGCGGGACTGGCGGCGGCGCCGGGCATGGGCGCCTACAACGCCACCAAGGCGGCGGTCTGGCTCTACACCAAGACGGTAGCGCTGGAGGCGGCCAAGGCGGGCTGGAACGTGCGCGCCAACTCGGTGCACCCGGTCTTCATCAAGACGCCGATCCTCGATCCCTTCGTCGTCATGGCCGGCGGGAACGAGGCGAGCGCGCACGAAAAGCTGGCGCGCGGCATTCCGCTGAAACGGATCGGCGAGCCGGACGATGTGGCGTACTGCGTGCTGTATCTCGCGTCAGATGAATCGAAGTTCGTAACCGGCGCCGAGTTCAAGATCGACGGCGGACTGACAGCGCAGTAGCGCTCGGGCCTACCCGCTCGTCCCGGCGGACGCCGGGATGAGCGGAAGTCGGGAGCAATGAAAAAGGGCGCCGCGGTCTCCCGCAGCGCCCTTCCGTCTTCAGGCCTTGAAACCCTAGTTGCCGTAGGCGGGCGGCATGGCGCCCTCGCCGCCAGTGCGGTAGCGGTCACGCAGCAACAGGTTGCGGGCCTGCAGCGGCTGCTCCACCCCGTCGATCAGCACGGCTGACGGCTGGCTCAGCGGCTCCAGCGGATCGCCGGACCAGACCACGACGTCGCCCGCCGCCCCGGCCTTCAGCTCGCCGAACTGGCCGTCAAAGCCGAAGATGCGGGCCGGGTTGACCGTGATCGCCTGGATGGCCGCCGCGAAGGGCAGGCCGTGCGAGACGGCGTTGCCCGCATTGTAGCGGATGTCGCGGGCGCGGTGGGCCGAGCCTTCGTTGCCCTTGATGGCGATGACGACACCGGCCGCGTTCAGCGCCGCCGCGTTCTGCATCCGCGCCGCCCGCATCTCGAAGTTGGCGGGCAGGTTGGTGATCGGGTGCAGCAGGACCGGCACGTTCGCCGCCGCGATCTCGTCGGCGACCAGCCAGCCTTCGGCGGCGCCGTCCATGATGATCTTGATCCCTTCCTCGCGCGCCAGACGCAGCACCTGCTGGATGTCCGAGGCGCGGTTGACGGTGACGATCAGCGGCATACGCCCCTCGGCCACCGGGATCAGGGCCTCCATATCGGCGCGCGACAGCGACAGGGCGCGCATGTCGGCCCGCTCATAGGCCGCCTTGTTACGGGCGTATGTCCGCACCTCGGCCAGGGTCTCCTTGAACAGGACGAACTCGGCGCCGCGCGCGCCGCCCGCCACCGCCTTGCCGGCCTCGCCGAAAGGCGCGACCATGGCCACGCGCGGCTTCACCAGGATGTCGGCGCCGCCCAGCTTGATGACCGCCGCCTGCCCCGCGAACAGGCCCGGCGTCTGGAAGCCGCCCGCGCCCGCCCCGGCAAAGTCGGAATCGTCATGGCTGTGGCCGCCGCCCGAGCCGCCGTGCTGCGGCGTGACGACGGCGCGCGTGACGCCGCCCAGACGCGCGACCGGCAGGGTGAAGGACCACGGATCCAGCCCATAGGACAGGTCGAAGGCCGCCGTCAGGGTGTTGGCGCGGTTGGCCAGGTCGTTGGAACCGCGCACCGAACCGACCTCGGTGCCGCCGAGACCGGAATCCACGGCGACGAAGCCCGGCGTCACCACCTTGCCGCGCGCGTCGATGACCCGCAGACCGGCCGGGGCCGCGCCGGTTCCGACTGAAACGACCTTGCCGTTACGGATGACGACGGTGCCGTTCTCGATGACCGAGGTCCCGGTCAGCACCTGACCGCCGGTGATGGCCACGTCCTGGGCCAGAGCGGGGCCGGTCAGTGCGAAGGCTGCGACTGCGCCCGCAAGCAGAGTTTTGATACGCATGGTTCAGCGGGCTCCCTGGGCGACGCCGGCGGCGGACAGGCCGAAGCCGGGCTGGCCCAGTTCGAAATCGGACACGGGCTGGAAGGCGGGGTTCTGGCGATCGAAGGCCAAGCCGCCGTCGATGAAGACCTGATCGGCGCGGGCGTAGATCGAGAAGGGATCGGCGCTCCAGATCACCACGTCGGCGCGCTTGCCGCTCTCCAGCGAGCCGGTTTCCTTGTCGATGCCGATGGACTTGGCCGCATTCAGCGTGATCCAGCCGATGGCGTGCTCTTCGGAGATGTTCATCCCGGCGCGCCGACCGGCCGACAGGGCGGCGGCGGCTTCCTGGTTCAGGCGCTGGATCAGTTCGGCGTCGTCCGAGTGGATGACGGCGCACGAGCCCTCGGGCGCGTCGGTCAGGGCGGCGTTCTCCTCGATGCCGTCCAGGGCCTCCATCTTGAAGCCCCACCAGCCGGTCCACATGGCGGCGCAGACGCCTTCACGCGCCAGCATCGGCGCGATCTTGTAGGCCTCGACCGCGTGGTGGAAGGTGGTGACCTTGTAGCCGAACTCCTTGGCCACATCGAGCATCACGGCCATTTCGTCGGCGCGATAGCAGTGGTTCTGGACCAGGATCGAGCCGTCCAGCACGCCCGCCAGGGTCTCAAGCTGCAGGTTGCGGGTCGGGGGCGTGCCCTGACCGTCCTCACGCCACTTGTCCCACTTGGCCTTGTAGTCGCGCGCGGCGATAAAGCCGGCGCGATAGCCGGCGACATTGCCCATGCCGGTGGCGGGCGACTGATTGCGGCCGCCGTAGACGCGCGAAGGGTTCTCGCCGCAGGCCATCTTCAGGCCGTAGGGGGCGTTGGGGAACTTCATCCCCTGCATGGTAACCGAGGGGACGTTGCGCAGAGTCACGCCGCGACCGCCGAACAGATTGGCCGATCCGGGCAAGATCTGCACAGTCGTCACGCCACCCGCGCGGGCGGTGTTGAAGCCCGGATCCTGAGGCCAGATCGAGTGCTCGGACCAGACCTGGGCGGTGTTGGGGTTGGTGGCCTCGTTGCCGTCGCTCATCCCCTGCACGCCGGGCGAGGGATAGACGCCCAGGTGGCTGTGAATGTCGATGATGCCCGGCGTGACGAAGCGGCCGCGCGCGTCAACCACCTGGTGCCCCGCCGGAACCGGGGTGTCCGCCCCGCCGACAGCGGCGATGCGGCCGTCGGTGACGACGACGACGCCGCCCTCGATCTTCTGGCCCGCGCCGGTCAGCACCGTGGCGCCGACGATGGCCATGTCCTGGCGCGGCAGGCCGCGATAGGTCGAGGGATAGGGGTCCTGATTGGCCCAGCCGTCCAGACCCGGCGCCATCGTGCGATCCTTGGAGGCCGACGACGTCGAAGCGGTCTGCGTCTTGGGCGACGCCTCGCCGGTCGTGGCGCAGGCCGACAGGCTGAGCGCGCCGAGCGCGCAGGTGAGGACAGCGAGGCTTGGCCCCCGCAGGCGACTGAACAACATGGGCGAGCCCCCTCGCGCCCGCGAACGGCGGGCAAACAATGGCGCGTATACAATCGCCTGTTTCCGTCAGGGTAAAGCTCTAAAAGCGGTTGCTCGCGGCAAAGTCAGCGCGGCGCTCAATCGGCAGGCAAGCGCGCGCGGACCTCCGCGTCGGTCAGGCCGTCGACCTCGATCATCTTCAGCCGCGACTGGCCGCCGCGCGCCAGGGTCACGTCGCGCTTGGGCACGCCCAGCGCCTTGGCCAGGAAGGCGGTCAGGGCGGCGTTGGCCTCGCCCTCCACCGGCTGGGCGCGAACGCGGACCTTCAGCACCGGACGGCCGTCCGGGTCGACGTCCCAGCCGTCGATGCGGTCGGCCGAGGCGCGCGGAGTCAGTTTGATGGCGAGGCGGGCGGTCATGCAGCGTGTTTGGCCCATTCACGCGAGAGCGCCAAGCTAACCTTCCCGCTCATCCCGGCGGACGCCGGGATCCAGTGCTTTGGCTTCGTGGAGCGCGTAGCTCTTACTGGGTCCCGGCGTCCGCCGGGATGAGCGGATATAGAAGGCGGATAAGAAAACGCGCCGGACGATCTCTCGCCCGGCGCGCTTCCAACTCAGCGTGACGCTCGCCCTTAGCCCAGAGCGGCCATCAGTTCCGGCACGGCGGTCTTGTAGTCGGCGACCCAGCCGTAGTCGGCGACCTGGAAGATCGGGGCGTCGGCGTCCTTGTTGATGGCGACGATCACCTTGGAATCCTTCATACCGGCCAGGTGCTGGATAGCGCCCGAGATGCCGATGGCGATGTACAGGCCCGGCGCCACGACCTTGCCGGTCTGCCCGACCTGATAGTCGTTAGGGGCATAGCCCGCGTCGACCGCCGCGCGCGAGGCGCCGACAGCGGCGCCCAGCTTGTCGGCCAGTGGGTCCATGATGGCGGCGAACTCTTCGGCCGAGCCCAGGGCGCGGCCGCCCGAGACGACGATCTTGGCGGCGCCCAGTTCGGGGCGGTCCGACTTGACCATTTCTTCCGAGACGAAGGCGGTCTTGGGCGCTTCGCCCGCAGCGACGCTCTCGACCGGGGCCGAACCGCCTTCAGCGGCGGCGGCGAAGGCCGTCGGGCGCACGGTGATGACCTTCTTGGCGTCGGCCGACTGGACCGTTTCCAGCGCATTGCCCGCATAGATCGGGCGCACGAAGGTATCGGCCGAGACGACCTCGACGATGTCCGAAATCGGCGCCGTATCCAGCTTGGCCGCGATGCGCGGAGCGAAGTTCTTACCGTCGGTGTTGGCCGGGGTCAGGATGGCGTCGTAGTTTCCGGCCAGCGGCAGGACGGTGGCCTCGACGGCCTCGGCCAGACCGTGAGCAACGGCGTCGCCCTCGGCCAGCAGGACCTTGCGCACGCCCGAAATCTTGGCGGCGGCACCAGCCACGGCCTTGGCGTCCTTGCCCAGCACCAGAACGTCCACGTCGGACGACAGCGCCAGGGCGGCCGTCACGGTCTTGTTGGTGGTGTCGCGAACGGCCGAGCCGTCGTGGTCGGCGATGACGAGAACGGCCATTACAGAACCCCTGCGTCTTTGAGCTTGGAAACCAGTTCGGCCGCATCGGCGACCTTGACGCCCGCCGAACGCTTCGGCGGCTCCGTCACCTTCAGCACCTTAAGGCGGTCGGCCGTGTCGACGCCGTAGTCGGCGACCGCCTTCATGGCGATCTCCTTCTTCTTGGCCTTCATGATGTTCGGCAGCGACGCATAGCGCGGCGTGTTCAGGCGCAGATCGACCGAGACCACGGCGGGAAGTTCCGCCGAGACGGTCTGCAGGCCGCCGTCGACTTCACGCGTGACCACAGCCTTGCCGCCGTCGATCGCCAGCTTGCCGGCGAAGGTGGCCTGCGGCCAGTCCAGCAGGGCGGCCAGCATCTGGCCCACGGCGTTGTTATCGCCATCGATCGACTGCTTGCCCAGCAGGACCAGATCCGGCTTCTCCTCGTCCACGACCGCCTTCAGCACCTTGGCGACGGCCAGCGGCTCCAGGTCCGTGTCCGACTGCACCAGGACGCCGCGATCGGCGCCCATGGCCAGGGCGGTGCGGATGGTTTCCTGAGCTTGGGTCACGCCGATGGAGACGACGACGATTTCCGTCGCCGTGCCCGCGGCATGGTGTTCCTTGCCTTCCTTCAGACGCACGGCCTCTTCGACGGCGATTTCGTCGAAGGGGTTCATGCTCATTTTGACGTTGGCGAGGTCGACGCCGGTCTGGTCCGCTTTCACGCGAGCCTTGACGTTGGAGTCGATCACCCGTTTCACCGGGACGAGTACCTTCATGAGACTATCCGCTTGGTCACCGAAATATCGGCCGAGGGATTGGACCGACGAGGCCGACCTGTCAACGTAACGCTACGTGAAGTGCGGTCGTGTCGCGGACGCATTTTTGATCTATTGAGACCGGCATGAAACGCTTCCTGACGATCCGTCGCCTCAGCTTTATCTTCTTCAGCCTGTTCGCGGTGACGCTGGCGGGGCTGTTCGTCCTGCAGCGTTTCTGGGTCGAGCCGGGCGATCGCTGTACGGCCAAGGGCTATTGGTACGACATGGAGACGCGCATCTGCGCCCAGCCCGTCTACATTCCCGACATCACCAAACGGCCCGAAGGCATGACGCGCGCCGAGGCCTCGGCCGAGGCCAACCGCGACCTGGTCAAGCTGGAAGACCAGATCGCCGCCGACAAACGCGCCCGCGCCGCCGCCACCGAAGCCGAGCGCGAGCGGGTCAAGGCGCTTCAGGGCCGCTAAGGCCCCCTGCTCTTCAGTCGGCGCTCAGCCTTCAGCGCGTCGCGCCGGGGCGCCACAGCACGTCGCCCGCGCCATTGGCGTTGGCGCGGCGGGCGGCGACGAACAGATGGTCCGACAGGCGGTTCAGATAGCGGACCGCGTCCGGATTCACCGTCTCGCCGCTTTCCACCAGCCGCACCGCGTCACGCTCGGCCCGACGGCACACGGTGCGCGCCAGATGCAGATGCGCCGACAACGGCGAGCCGCCTGACAGGATGAAGCTGTCCAGCGGCTTCAGGCTTTCGTTCATCCAGTCGATTTCCTTCTCCAGCCGCTCGACCTGTGAGGCGATGATGCGCAGCGCCTCCCATTTCGGGGCCGGGTCCAGCGGGGTGGCCAGATCGGCGCCGAGGTCGAACAGCTCGTTCTGGATGCGGCCTAGCATGGCGTCGATGCGGTCGTTCTGGCCGCTGTTCAGACGCGCCACGCCGATGACGGCGTTCAGCTCGTCCACCGTCCCATAGGCCTCGACCCGCAGATCAGTCTTGGACACCGGCGCGCCCGAGGCCAGCCGCGTCTGACCGGCGTCGCCGGTGCGGGTGTAGATCTTGTTCAGCGTCACCATGGCGCGCCCTCCCTGTTTTTCGTCGGCGCCGGCCTCAACCCGCGTGCGTGCGCTTCAGCCACATCCCGATCATCAACAGCAGCACCGCCACCGCCTGCAGAGCCACCCGCCACCGCATCAGCTTGTTGGACCGAGCGCCTGCGCCCTCGCCCCCGCGCTGCATGTTGTACAGGCCCAGGCCCAGGGTGATCGCGACAGCGGCCACGGCGATCAGGATCAGGATGTCGATGATGTCCATGACCGCCTCTTTAGGCCCGAGCGCATTTGCGCGCCAGTCGTGTCGGAAGCACGGCGCAAATGCGACCTATTCGCACACCCCCATTGCCAAGAAAGTTCGAACGCTGTTGAGAAGCGTTCTCATTTCTTAAGGCTCCGCTCCAATGTCCTCCTTCCGCTCGTCCCGCCGCTCGTCCCTGCTGGCGGCCACCGCCCTGATGACCGTCGGGGCAGCGGCGCCCGCCCTGGCTGACGAAGCTGCGGCCGCCCTGGAGCAGAGCCATCAGGTGGCCGACGTGGTCGTCACCGCCTCTGGCTTCGAGCAACGCATCGAACAGGCTCCGGCTTCGATCAGCGTCATCCCGCGCGCCGAAATCGAAGAGATCCGCGCCGTCTCCATCGCCGAAATCCTGGCCAATGTGGAAGGCGTCGACACGGGCGCCGCCGTGGGCAAGACCGGCGGCCAGACCATCAACATTCGCGGCATGGGCTCGGACTACACCCTGATCCTGATCGACGGCCGCCGCCAGAACACGGCCGGCAGCGTCACGCCCAACGGCTTCGGCGAGACTTCGTCCAGCTTCATGCCGCCCGTGGCCGCCATCGAGCGCGTCGAAGTAGTGCGCGGGCCGGTCTCGACCCTCTATGGCTCCGACGCCATGGGCGGGGTGGTCAACATCATCACCCGCAAGGTCGGCGATCGCTGGCTGGGCGCGGTCACCGGCCACTACACCCTTCAGGGAGACGACGACTTCGGCGCCATCTGGGGCGGCGACTTCTACGCCAGTGGACCTCTGGTCGCCGACCGGGTCGGCCTGGCCTTGCGCGGCGCCTATTCCGAGCGCGAACAATCCAGCCTGACCTATGAGAATGTCAACGGTGTGGAGACGCCGGTCAGCGGCTTCGGACGCAGTTCGACCGCCAATGAAATCTGGTCGCTGGGCGCGCGCCTGTCGCTGAACCTGCACCCGGATCACGACCTGTGGTTCGACTATGACACCGCCAACCAGTGGTACGACAATACCAACGGCCAGATGGGCACGGCCACCACCGCCGGCGGCTACGACAAATTCCTGGAGTTCAACCGCGACCAATTCGTCATCGCCCACAACTGGCGCCTGCCGTTCGGGGTGCTGGAGTCCAACTATTCGGTGGGCACGACCGAGACGGTCGGGCGGATCATTCCCAACGGCGTCGCCGGCGCCGGCGGCCCGCGCACCCTGGAGAGCGAGAACCGCATCTTCGACACCAAGCTGTTCTCGCAATGGCGCAACCACAGCTTCACCGTCGGCGGCCAGTACTGGGAAGCCGAGATGGTCGACGGCGTCGCCCCCACCCGGTTCGAGCACACCCAGTGGGCGATCTTCGCCGAGGACGAATGGCGCTTTACCGACACCCTGGCGCTGACGCTGGGCGCCCGCCATGACGACCACTCGACCTTCGGTTCGCACTTCAGCCCGCGCGCCTATGTCGTGTGGAACGCCACGGCCAACTGGACCCTGAAGGGTGGGGTCAGCCAGGGCTTCAAGACTCCGCGCCTGGAACAACTGGCCGAAGGCATCAACGGCTTCGGCGCCCAGGGCCGCCTGCCGCTGCTGGGTTCGCCCGGCTTGAAGCCCGAGACCTCGACCTCGACCGAGTTGGCGGTCTTCTACGACAACCGCGACAATTTCCGCGCCAGCATGACGCTTTTCCACAATGCCTTTGACGACAAGATCGCCTCGGGTCCCCAGGTCGCCAACTGCTTGTTCGGCCTGGATCAGGCCCAGTATGACGCGGGCAGCTATCCGACCACGGGCTGCTATGACGTCGGCTTCTTCACCCCCTATATCGCCACCGTCGCGGGCTTCGGCCAGTCAGTGAACATCGATGAGGCCGAGACCCAGGGCGTCGAACTGTCGGCTCGCTGGCGCGCTGCCCCCGACTGGACCCTTCAGGCCAACTACACCTATACCGAAAGCGAACAGAAGTCGGGCGCCTCGGCCGGTCTGCCCCTGACCGACACGCCCGAGCACATGCTGAACGCCAATGTCCGCTGGAACGCCACCGACCGGCTGAACCTGTGGGTGCGCGGCGAATACCGCTCGGAACGCTATCGCGGCGCCGGCCCGGCCCAGGACGCTTGGGGCGACTACGCCGCCTACGAACTGTTCCACCTGGGCGGATCGTATGAGGTCAACGACCGGCTGACAGTCAATGCAACGATCTACAATCTATTCGACAAGGACTTCGTCAGCCTGCTGCCCTACGGCACGCCGGTCGCCTATACGCCGGAATACGCCAACAACCAGGAGCCGCGTCGTCTGTGGGTGTCGGTGACGACGACCTTCTGATCCCCTTTTCAGTTTCCTCCCCGACTGACCGGGCCGCCTCCTGCTGGAAGCGGCCCGTTTTTTTCGCGCTCCAAACTAAGCCGTTGGTCACCTTTGGCGGGCACAATGTCGCCATGACCGACCGCGCCATCCGCAATCTTGAACACCTGCGCCGCACCGCCTCGACGGCGCGTGTGCTGAACCTGCTCAAGGTCTATGACGAACACGGCGACACCGAGGACTGGGCCGAGCGGCCGATGTTCCGCACGCCGGCGCTGAACCGCGCCCTGATCATCAAGCACCGTCTGCGCCGCAATGAGACCGACGCCTTTCCGGGCCGTCGCCAGGTGGCGACCAAGATCGTGGTGCCGATCGACAGCACCGACCTGAAGACCGGCGGCCGATTCATCTTCGTCAATCAGATCGGCTTTGAACGCGCCATGCATGAAGCGTTCGGCGTCGACGCCGATCATCCGGACCTGAAGACCCTGCGGCTGATGGACCGGCTGCCGTCGCTGGACCCCTTCCTGCTGCGCGAGCAGCTTCGGCGGGGCAGTGTGGATGCGGCGGCCTGTTATTTCGCCCTCAGCGAGGCCGACCTGGAGCGGATGCTGGAGTTCGTCCAGAGCGAGATCGAGCCCCTGGTCACCCTCAGCGTCGGCGACGGCGTGGTCGCCGCCGGCTCCACCGCGCGGATGGCGGCGAAAATCCTGTCCAACGCGCCCGGCGACCGACTGGAGGCCCTGCGCCTGACGCTGAAGCTGGAGCCCGAGCAGTATCAGGAGGGCGTCTTCTGCTGGAAGGGCTTCCTCTATTACAAATGGGCGCTCAGCAGCCTGATGGCCGATATCGTCAACGTCGCCGACGAGGTGGTGACGGTGCAGGCCGTCGGCCCCAGCGACCGGGCCGCCGCCGAATATATTCAGCGCGGACGCGGCGTCCTGCGCGCGCGGATCATGAAGACCTGCGACGAGGTCAGCCGGACGCTGCGCTATTACGACGACGCCTATGCGGCCCTGACGCGCGAGGGCAATCCGGTGGCGTTCAGGGACTTCCTGCTGGAGGCGCCCGCCATGTTCACCCGGCTGGGCGACCAGTTGGGCGCAGTGCAGCACATCGTCAGCTTCTGGCGCTTCCGCTTCAACCCCAAGGCGCCGCCGGTCGGGGTGGACGAACTGATCGACATCTTCATGGACTTCGAGACCGGCTTGATGGGGCGTGGACCGGACGAGTTCGATCCGCGCGATATCGCCGCGTGACAAAGAAAACCCCGCGCCGTCGACAGCGCGGGGTTCTGTTTTCAGGCCTGAAGCCGGTCCTTAGTAGCGGTAGTGTTCCGGCTTGAACGGGCCTTCGACCGGCACGTTGATATAGTCGGCCTGTTCCTGGTTCAGCGTCGTCAGCTTGGCGCCCAGCTTGGCCAGGTGCAGGAAGGCGACCTTTTCGTCCAGGTGCTTGGGCAGGGTGTAGACCTTGTTGTCGTAGGCCTTGGCGTTGGTCCACAGCTCGATCTGGGCCAGCGTCTGGTTGGTGAAGGAGGCGCTCATCACGAAGGACGGGTGTCCCGTGGCGTTGCCCAGGTTCACGAGGCGGCCTTCCGACAGCAGTATGATCTTCTTGCCGTCTGGGAACTCGACGTGGTGGACCTGATCCTTGATCTTGTCCCACTTGAAGTTCTTCAGGCCCGCGACCTGAATCTCAGAGTCGAAGTGGCCGATGTTGCAGACGATGGCGTTGTTGCGCATGGCGCGCATGTG
The DNA here is from genome assembly GCF_003576505.1 of Brevundimonas sp. LPMIX5. NCBI lineage: Bacteria > Pseudomonadati > Pseudomonadota > Alphaproteobacteria > Caulobacterales > Caulobacteraceae > Brevundimonas > Brevundimonas sp. LPMIX5. The sequence goes on along the minus strand of NZ_QWTZ01000004.1, from coordinate 129,395 downwards.
CTCGACGCGGATGACGTCCTTGTTGCCCGTGGTGGTAACGAAGATGTCGGCCTTGTCGGCGACGTCTTCGAGCGTCTGGACCTCATAGCCTTCCATCGCCGCCTGCAGGGCGCAGATCGGGTCGATCTCGGTGACGATCACACGGGCGCCGCCGTTGCGCAGGCTGGCCGCCGAGCCCTTGCCCACGTCGCCGTAGCCGCAGACCACGGCGACCTTGCCCGACAGCATGACGTCGGTGCCGCGACGGATGGCGTCGACCAGCGATTCACGGCAGCCGTACAGGTTGTCGAACTTGGACTTGGTGACGCTGTCGTTGACGTTGATGGCGGGGAACGGCAGTTCGCCCTTTTCCGCCATCTGATACAGGCGGTGAACGCCCGTGGTCGTCTCTTCCGACACGCCGCCGATGGCGTCGCGGATGGCCGAGTAGAAGCCCGGCTTTTCCTTCAGATAGCGCTTCATGACTGAGAAGAGGGCTTCCTCTTCCTCGTTCTGGGGGTTGTCGAGGACGGAGGCGTCCTTCTCGGCCTTCGGCCCCAGCACGCACAGCAGGGTGGCGTCGCCCCCGTCGTCGAGGATCAGGTTCGGGTAGCCGCCATCGGCCCATTCGAAGATCTTGTGGGCGTATTCCCAATACTCGACCAGATTCTCGCCCTTGAAGGCGAAGACCGGCGTGCCCGACGCGGCGATGGCGGCGGCGGCGTGGTCCTGGGTCGAGAAGATGTTGCACGAGGCCCAGCGCACTTCGGCGCCCAGGGCTTCCAGCGTCTGGATCAGCACGGCCGTCTGGATGGTCATGTGCAGGGAGCCGGCGATGCGGGCGCCCTTCAGAGGCTGGGACGCGCCGTATTCGTCGCGCAGCGCCATTAGGCCCGGCATCTCGGTTTCGGCGATAGCGATTTCCTTGTTGCCGAAGTCGGCCAGGGAGATGTCGCGGACGATGTAGTCGGTCATGCTGAAATGTCTTTCGGCCACTGTCGGAGATTGTCGCCGCTATAGCGCGACGCGGCGGGTGGAGCAATCAAGACATAAGGATGTCTTTATATGAACCACGCCAAGGCGCTGACGCCTCGGCCTCCCACAGCGATTTGAGCCTGCTCATTAAGGGAATCTACGCATCCGCGGCTTAACCCGGCCAATACCCTCTTGATGACAAGGGGTATTAAGGGCCCTCCCTCCGCCCTGCCGTTGCAGTGAGTATTGCGTCATGGCTTCCCACGAGATCGACCGCCGCATGAACTTCATGGGCCTGGGTCGGCCGTCCGCCGGTTACAGCGCCGTTTCGGGCGTGCTGCGCAAGAACGCGCCTGTGGCCCTGGCCGCCTTCTACGACAAGGTGCGCGCCGAACCTGAGATGCGCCGCTTCTTCCGCGACGAAGGGCACATCAGCGCCGCCAGCAACGCCCAGCAGCGCCACTGGGACGCCATCATCGACGGCCGGGCCGACGAGAACTACGCCGCCTCGGTGCGCACCATCGGCCGGGTTCACGCCCGCATCGGTCTGGAGCCGCGCTGGTATATCGGCGGCTACAGCGTGATCCTGGCCCACCTGACCCGCGCCATCGTCGAGCGGCCCAGAAAACTGTTCGCCAATCGCCGCGAACATGACCGCATCACCGCCGAGGCCGTGGCCGAACTGAACCAGCGAGTCATGCTGGACATGGATCTGGCCATCTCCATCTACCTCGACGCCCTGCAGGAAGAGCGCGACCGCGTCCAGGCCGAACACGACGCCGCCGAAGCGCGACAGGCCGAAGTGGTGCGTGCGCTTGGCGCCGCCCTGCACAGCCTGGCCGACAACGACCTGTCGGTGACGCTGCCGGACGTCTTCCCCGAGGAATACCGCTCGCTGCAGAACGACTTCCATGCCGCGACCCGCGCCCTGCGCACCGCCGTGCGCGCCGTGGCCGACAGCGTCGAGAGCCTGAGCGCCGGCTCCAGCCAGCTGGCCGTCGCCTCCGAGGACCTGGCCAGCCGCACCGAGCGTCAGGCCGCCAATCTGGAGCGCACCGTCAACGAAGCCGACGCCATCGCCCGCGAAGTGGCCTCCACCGCCGACGGGGCCCGCCAGACCGCCGAGGCCCTCGCCGCCGCCCGCACCGATGTCGAACACACGACCCAGGTGGTCGGCGACGCGGTTTCCGCCATCCACGCCATCGCTGAATCCTCTGCCGAGATCGCTCGCTTCACCAGCCTGATCGACGAGATCGCCTTCCAGACCAATCTGCTGGCGCTCAACGCCGGGGTCGAGGCCGCCCGCGCGGGCGACGCCGGGCGCGGCTTCGCCGTCGTGGCCCAGGAAGTGCGCGCCCTGGCCCAGCGCTCGTCCGAAGCCTCGGGCGAGATCCGCACCCTGATCGCAACCTCCTCGGCCCAGGTGGCGCGAGGGGTCGATCTGGTCGAGCGCACCGGCGCGGCGCTTGAGCGCATCGGCGCCAAAGTCACGGCCGTCGACGGCCTGGCGGGCGGCATCGCCGGTTCGGCTCAGGAACAGGCAGAGGGCCTGGCCCGCGTCCGCCGCGCCATGGGCGAAATGGACGACATCACCCAGCAGAACGCCGCCATGACCGAGGAAGCGACAGCCGCCGCCCGTCAACTGGCCAATGAAGCCGTCAGCCTGAACCAGCAGGTCGGCCGCTTCCGACTGGACCGTTCGGTCGCAAGCATGGCCGGTCCGCGCCTGGTCGCCTGACGGTCGCTTCGCGCAACGTCGTGCGGCCAAGACAGGCTTGGCGGATCGGCCGCAAGTCGTTTAAGCCGTCGCCTCATGGCTGACGACGCTTCGATCCGACCCGCCCGCGATCTCTCGATCCCCCGCCACGATTGGACGCTGGAGGAGGTCGAGGCCCTGTTCGCCCGCCCCTTCATGGAGCTGGTGTTCGAGGCTGCGACCGTGCACCGCCGCACCTTCGACCCGAACGAGGTGCAGAAGTCGCAGCTGCTGTCGGTCAAGACCGGCGGCTGCGCCGAGAACTGCGGCTACTGCTCGCAATCGGCCAGCTTCAAGACCGGGCTGAAGGCCGAGAAGCTGATGGAACCGACCGCCGTCATCGCCGAGGCCATGGCGGCCAAGGCGGGCGGGGCCAGCCGCTTCTGCATGGGCGCTGCCTGGCGCGAGTTGAAGGACCGCGACACGCCCAAGCTGGCGGCCATGATCTCAGGCGTGAAGGCGCTCGGTCTGGAGACCTGCGCCACCCTGGGGATGCTGAACGCCGATCAGGCGAAACAGCTGAAGGACGCGGGCCTCGACTACTACAACCACAACCTCGACACCGGGCCTGAGTATTACGCCGAGGTGGTGACGACCCGCTCCTATCAGGACCGGCTGGAGACGCTTCAACACGTCCGCGACGCCGGGATGTCGACCTGCTGTGGCGGCATCGTCGGCATGGGCGAGAAGCGCCGCGACCGCGCGGGCCTGCTGCACGCCCTGGCCACCCTGCCCGTCCACCCCGACAGCCTGCCGGTCAACGCCCTGGTCCCCGTCGGCGGCACGCCTCTGGGCGAGCGCGTGCTGAAGGAAGGCGAGATCGACCCGATCGAGTTCGTCCGCACCGTCGCCGTCGCCCGTCTGGTCTGCCCACGGTCGATGGTGCGCCTGTCGGCCGGTCGCGAGGGCATGACGCCGGAGATGCAAGCCCTGTGCTTCCTGGCCGGCGCCAACTCCATCTTCGTCGGCGGCAAGCTGCTGACCACGCCGAACCCGGAAGAGGACGACGACGCCAGACTGTTCGCCCTGCTGGACCTGAAGCCCATGCCGCTGAGGGTCGAGGCGCGGGCCTAAACGCCCTCGGCGCGGCGCCAGCGCGCCACCAGCCACAGGTGCAGGGCGTGCGCCGCCACCCAGGCCACGCCCATAAGGCTCAGAACGCCGAAGTAAAGGCCAAGACCCCGCCCCGCTTTGCCCAGCAGCGGCAACAGGGCCGTGGGAAACAGAGTGATCGCCGCCAGGGTCGGCGTAAAGGCGAGAGCCAGGTCACGCGGCGCGCGCCACGTCGGCCGCCCGTCAAAGCCCCACTGCATCGGCAGGCGCGCCGAACGCGGCAGTCCTCTTGCAGCCTGTCGGGACATGGCCGCCAACACGGCGACGAAAGCTGCAGCCATGATCAATGCGAACGCCGTCATATCGGCAGACGATCACGACACCTATCCGCGATCAACACAGGAACCAGCTGCGCGCCTTATTTGCTCATCCAGGGCCGCGCCGCACCGCTCTTGATACGCGCGGCCTGCTCGCGCTGGAAACGTCCGCCGCGCGGCGGCTTGGGCCGTGCATCGAGCGCCGCCTTCTTGAGCCGCAAAGCCCTCTGAACGGGCGTTTCGCCGGGAACAGCGTCCGCAGGCCCGGCGGCGGGGGCGTGATCGTCATCAGTGCTCATGCCCGACCTGTAGCACGGCAGCGCGTTCAGGGCTGAGATTTTGCACCGTCTTTAGGGCTCGCGTCGCGCAATCATTTCGCCTCGCGTCATCACAGCGGCGACAGCCTCCGTCTGAGCTGAGACTGAAGCCCGCTGCGCGCGCGAGCCATAAAGCGCCGACAGATAAGAACGGTCCCATTCCGTCAATCCTGCCGGATCGCTCCCCGAAAACAGGTTCAAAACCGTATCAAACCCCATGGTGTCAGCGCCGGCGTCGATCTGCGCCAGGCTGATCATCGAGACGTAGTCGGCCAGCTGCGTCGTGTTGACGGACCCGATCTGATCCATGTCGATGATGACGATCACCTTGAACAGCGTCTCCACCAAAGCCGTGTTCAGGCGGGCGGCGCCCTCTCGCCTCTGAATAATCGGAGCGGCTCCTATCGCACAGTCATGCGGCTTGCACCCGATTACGGAAGCCAGTTGAGGATCGATCTGTACCCCTGACCGGTCCCCCGGCACCCTGACGCCGCGCTGCCCCGTGTCTGGATCGGTTGGGATGCTCAGCGACCACCAGCGCACAGGTCGTTCATCCGAGAGGAAGGCGTGGAACGCTGCCCGCCCACGATCCCAGCCTGTCACATTTTGACGGAAGAGTTTGGGATTCGCTTGGTTCAGACCCTGAGCCGTCGCCCGGCCGTCTTCGGCGAAAACGACGACAAGGTTGCTCTCGCATCCTGGATTCCCGGTCCGAAGTCCCAACTCGGCCGCAGTCTGGCTTATGCGATCGATGATCGCCTGGGCGGCCTCGCGCTCCAGATTGACCACCCCAGGGCATATCGGACCGCGCCATTGCGCCAGCGGTCGGCCCGGAGACGGCGCCGCCACCCGACCGACAAAATCACGCACAGCCTCAGGCGTCGCCCGGCCCTGCACAGTAACTTCCGGCAGGACCGTGACGTCAGGCTGCGCCTGCGCCCAGACCGTTGAGGTTAGCCCCGATAACGCCAGCGCGGCCCATAGGACGCCCATACGCAATCTGCTCACTTCCCAGACCTCCTGCTGACAAGAACGTCGATACCCTAGTCGACATCACGCCGTTAGCCTAGTCGAAGAAGCAGCCCCCCGCCCTAACGCCCCGGCCGCCGGGTCATCGCCGAGGCGGGGGCCAGTTGCAGGCCGCGCGCTTCGAGGCCCGCTGTCCAGCGGGCGGCGGCCTCGACGGTGACGGGGTAGGAGAAGCCGGTTCCCAGCGCAGCGCCATTGGTCTTGGCCGCGGCCTCCAGGGCGTTGAACTGGCGCAGGATGGCGGCGGGGGTCTGTTCCTCGTCGATGACGCGGTCGGCGCTGGCGCGGGCGAAGGCGCCGGGGCGACGGCGCATGGAGCCGTCGTCGAAGAAGGCCAGACCGCGCTGGCGCAGATGGGTCATCAGGGCCGTCACGCCCTCGTCCGAGGTCGCGAAACGGTCGCCCAGATAGTTGGTTACGCCGAAATAGCCGGTGGCGCGCGCCAGCAGCCAGTCCAGCTTGACCGCCACATCGTCGGCCCCGCCGCTCGACAGCAGGGTGTAGGGGCCGGGATCGTTGTCGGGATAGCCGGTCGGCTCCATCGGCAGTTCGATCATCACCTCATGGCCGTGGGCGCGAGCCATGTCGATCCAGGTCTGAAGACCTTCGGCGTAGGGCACGAAGGAGAGCGTCACCTCGGCCGGCAGACGTTCGATCGCCGCGCGGGTGGTGGCGGTGTTGAGGCCGAGGCCGCCGACGACGAGGGCCACCATCGGCTTACCGTTCGAGCGGAAAGGCCGGGCGTAGGCCTGAGCCGGGACGCGGCCATCGGCGGCGATGCGCGGCAGGGGACCGTTCGGGCCGGGCTGGAACAGGCCCGCGATCGGCGCCTTGGGCAGGGGGTTGGACGGAGCGCGCACCGGCGCGCTGAAGCCCTGCCCCGAGGCCACGCTGGCGCCGTCCGGCAGGGTGATGAGGGCCTCGCCCATCATCCCCGCGCCCTCTTCGCCCATCAGGGCCGGGTCGATGGGGCCAAGGTCCTGATAGATGTCCAGACCGCTGAAGCCGAAGGCCTCGGCGCCGGTTGGGGCGGCAGCGGCGGCGGGCCGCTCCAGCACCGCGCTGGCCGTCGGTGCGCCGGCGCGCGGATCGCCCAGAACGGCGACGAACAGGGCGGCGGCGCCGATGACGAAGGCTCCCGCCGCGCCCGCCGCGACCGGCGGCTTCTTCAAGGCGTTGAAGACCGGGTCCATAGCGACGCGCGACCGGGGCTCCGGCGGCGCGCCTGCGGCGGCGGCGAGGGCGGACTGGCGCTTGGCGAACATGGTCAGGGCGACGGCTCAGGCTTGCAGGCGCCGCACAGACGCGGCGCCCCTCAGCCTCAGTTAAGCCCTGCGCCGGTTAAGAAAGCCTAACGGCGCATTCACCACGTTCGAGCGCCGCGCCTCAGTCGCTCTTCGGCTCGTTCCCCGGCGTGATTTCCGGCGCGCGCTGCGGCGCCGGGGGGTCTTTCGGCTCGACCGTGACCTTGGGCGTGTCGGCCTCGGCCGTCTCGACTTTTTCCTGCCCCGGTTCGGTGATGACGATCCCCTCGGGCGCGGCGGCCAGCTTGGTCAGGTCGCCGCCGGCGCGCAGCACATCCAGCGCCCGCTCGAGCTGATAGTCCTTGTCCTTGGCGTAGTCGGCGCCCGGCGCCTCGCGCGGGGTGTGCGGCCCCTTGCGTTCGGCCCCGATGGAGGAGTCCAGCGCCGTCGAATAGGCCGCCTCGGAATAGATGAAGCTGGAGCGCGAAACGATGCGCGCCTCGGCCTCGGAACGGGCCACCTCCAGATCCGGCTCGATGCCGATCTTCTGGATCGAGCGCCCCGAGGGCGTGTAATAGCGCGCCGTGGTGATCGACAGGGCGCCGTCGCGCCCGCCGCGCAGCGGGATCACCGTCTGCACCGATCCCTTGCCGAAGCTGGTCAGGCCGACCACCGTCGCCCGCTCCTGATCCTTCAGGGCGCCCGCCACGATTTCCGACGCCGAGGCCGATCCGTAGTTGATCAGCACCACGACCGGCAGACCGCCCGTGAGGTCGCCCGGCTTGGCGGCGTAGCGTTCGATGTCCTCGGGCTTGCGGCCGCGCTGGCTGACGATCTCGCCGCGCTCCAGGAAGGCGTCCGACACGTCGATGGCCGCCGTCAACAGGCCGCCGCCGTTGTTGCGCAGGTCCAGCACATAACCCTTCAGGCCCGGCTTCTCGCGCTTCAGCCGCTCGATCGTCTCGGTCAGTTCGCGGCCGGTGTTCTCGTTGAAGGTCGAGATGCGCAGATAGCCGAAATCGCCTTCCAGACGGCCGGTGACGGATTCGACCTTGATGACTTCGCGCGTCAGCACGACCTCGCGCGGCTCTTCGCCATCGCGCAGGAAGGTTATGGTGACGCTGGTGCCGGTGGCGCCGCGCAGCTTGTCCGAGACCTCGGAGACGCTGAGACCAGCCGCGTTCTGACCATTGACGGCGCTGATGACGTCGCCTGCCTGCACCCCGGCGCGGCCAGCCGGGCTGTCATCCATCGGCGAGATGACCTTCACCAGCCCGCCTTCGGAGGTGATCGTCAGGCCGACGCCGGAATACTCGCCCGATGTGCGCTCGCGCAGATCGCCGAACGCCTTGGCGGGCATGTAGTTGGAGTGCGGGTCGAGCGCCGTCATCATCCCCTGCAGGGCGGCTTCGATCAGCTTCTTGTTGTCGACAGGGACGACATAGGCCTGCTCGACGATGCCCAGGACGTCGCCGAACAGCTCCAGCATCCGGAAGGTCTCGTTGCGCGGAGTCTGGCTGGCGACGGCCGCGGCCGATCCGCCCAGCGCCAGGGCGGCGGCGCCCACGAGAAGCAGTTTACGCATTCGGTCTCTTTCCATCGGATCCGCTTTCGGCTCCGGTCGTCCAGGGCGGCGCGAGCGCCGCAAAGGCGCGCGCGACAGTTGCGTCGATACAATCAGCGTCCGCGCCGATTTGAAAGGAATTTCGCGCGGTTGATCCTACTGCAGCCACGGCGCCGGATCGATGGGCCGTTCCTGGCGGCGCAGTTCGAAATAGGCTTCGCCGTCCTCGCCGGTGCGGCCCAGGGTCTGGCCGTCGGCCACGCGCTGGCCGGTCTCGACTTCCAGACGGTCAAGCCCCGCGATCACGGCGCGCCAGCCGGGGCCCAGGTCCAGGATCACCACCTCGCCCCACTCCTTGAGCGGCCCGGCATAGGCGACACGGCCCGCCGCGGGGGCGCCGACCGCTTCATGGCTGGAGCGCCAGCTCCAACCGGCCGAGCGGCCGCCGAAGCGTTGCGAGGGCGTCCCCGCGATAGGGGGCGTCAGGCGGCTACGGCCTGCAGGCAGGCGGGCGGCGGGCGCCTCTTCGGGCGCCTCCGCCACCTGCGGCGTCTGCCCGCCCAGTTCGCGGATACGGGCTTCCAGCGCCTTGGTCGCGCGCTCGGCCCGCGCGGCCTCGGCCCTCAGCACCGAGCGCAGGGCGGTTTTGCGCGCCGTCAGACCCTCGATTTCGGCGCGCCGGTCGTTCTGGGCGCTCTCGACGGTGAACAGGCGCTCGCTGGACAGGGCGGCGAGACGACGGATGCGGCCGATCTCGGCCTGACGCTCCACCAGGGTCTCGGCGCGTTTCTGCAAGTCGGGCGTGATGGCGCGGATCAGGATGGAGGCGCGCACCGTATCCACGGCCTGATCGGCCGGGATCAGCAGAGGCGGCGGCGGCTTGCGGCTCATCATCTGCAGGGCGGACAGCAGCCGACCCTGAGCCGCGCGTTCACGCGACAGGGCGGCGACCAGGGCGGCCTCGCGCTCGGCCAGTTCCTTCAGCCGGGCGCGCTGAGCCTCCAACTGCACATCGTCCTCGGCCTCGGCCCGGCGCAGTTCGCGCAACTGTCGATCCAGATCGACGATCTCCTCGGCGGCGGCGGCCGCCTCGGCCCGCAGACGGCGGGCGCGGGCGGTCTCGTCGCGATACTCGGCCTGAAGCCGGGTCAGCTCGGCGTTCGACGGAGCCGCGCGCTGGCTGGCCGCAGGCCCGGCCAGGGCCAGCAGCAGGCTGGAAGAGGTCAGAAGAAGAACGGCCCCGCGTCGCATCAGTCGCGATGATAGGGCGAACCGGCCAGAATGGTCACGGCCCGATAGATCTGCTCGGCCAGCATGGCGCGGGCCAGGGCGTGGGGCCAGGTCTGCGGCCCGAAGGCGAGAGTCGAACGAGCGGCGCGGCGCACGCTCTCGTCCAGACCGTCTGCCCCGCCGATAACGAAGACCAGACGCCGCTCGCCCTGATCGCGCAGGGCGGCCACATGGTCGGCGAAGGCGCGCGAGGAATAGGTCCGCCCCCGCTCGTCGCAGGCGATCAGATGCGCGCCCTCGGCGGCGGCCAGCAGCAGTTCAGCCTCGGGCGCCTTGCCGGGCTTCTTCGGCTCAAGGTCGATAAGTTCGAGCGGGCCCAGACCCAGCGCCCGCCCCGACAGGGTGGCGCGCCGGGCGTAGTCGTCGGCCAGAGCCGCCTCGGGACCGCGGCCCGGCTTGCCGATGGCCGCGATCGCCAGCTTCATGAGGTCAGCCCGTTTTCAGAAAAAGATCAGCCGCGGACGGGGCCGCCGCGGTGGGCGCTGTCGACCGCCCAGATCTTCTCGATGTTGTAGAAGGTGCGCACTTCGGGGCGGAACAGGTGGACGATGACGTCGCCCGCATCCAGCAGCACCCAGTCGCAGTGCGGCAGGCCCTCGACCTTCACCTTGCCCAGCCCCTGCTCCTTGAACAGGCGCAGAAGGTGATCGGCGATGGCGCCGACATGGCGATGCGAACGGCCCGACGCGACGATCATGGCGTCGGTCATGGGGCTCTTGCCGCGCAGGTCGATCAGGACGATGTCCTGAGCCTTGTCGTCGTCGAGTTTGGCGAGAATGGCCTGTTCCAGCTCGGTCGCGCCGACCGGCAGAGGCTGGCGCTCGCCGCTACTGGGGCCGTCCTCGGCCTGACCGTCTTCGGAATGGACGGAATCCATCAGGTCCATTTCGTGCGCCGCGTTCGAAACGGCGTCTTGCGCATCGTGCGCGGTCGAGGGGGTCAGCGGAGGGCTCCAAGGCGATTTACTAAAAGCCCAGTCTAGCACGCCCGGCGCGAAAGGTCACCCGGCTGGCGGCGACTCTTCGCCCCGCGCGGTTCGCGCAGCCCGGATCGCGGTCGAGGAGCGATGATTCAGCGGAGCCGACAGATAGGTCCAGGCGGGTGCCTCAAGACAGGGCAGCAGCCCGGCCTGGGCCATCGGCACGCGATAGCGGGCGAAACGCACCGCGGCCGGCGCCGTGCGGCTGTCCAGCAGACTGCCGGGCCGGGCGATCACCGCCACGGGCATCAGCCGCATGATGTCGGTCCAACCGCGCCAGCGATGGAAGTCCGCCAGATTGTCAGACCCCATCAGCCAGACGAACTGCACCCCCGGATGGCGCGCGACGATGGCGCGCAGGGTGTCGACGGTCCAGCGCGTGCCGGCTCTGGTCTCGAAATCCGACACGATCATCGCCGGGCCGACCGTCGCGGCCGCCGCCTGCGCCGAGGCCATCCGCTCGGCCAGGGGGGCGGTCTCATGGGCGGACTTCAGCGGGTTCTGCGGCGAGACCAGCCAGACCACCCGGTCCAGCCCCAGTCGTTGCATGGCCGTGGCCGCCACATGGGCGTGGCCGTCGTGGGCCGGATTGAACGATCCGCCGAACAGACCGACCTTCATCCCCGGCGCCAGATCCAGCCCGTCGCGCAGGGCGCCTCGGCGAAGACCGGAGCCTTTCGGCGCAGGACCGGCGTGGAAGAAGGACAAGGGCGTCGTCTCTTGCGGCGGCGGCGAACAGATGAGCGCGGCCGGAACGCCTTATGCTCACCTGCGCCCTAACACGGCCGAACGCGCCTGTCTCGCTCCGCGAACGGACTGAGCGGCGCAAGGGCGATTTGGTCTCGCCCTAGAATTCCTTCCAGCTCGATCCCGGATCGCGCTCGCCCGGCTGGGCCAGTTGCTGGCCCCAGGTCAGCATCATGAAGGCCTTGTGGCTGCGGATCTTGTACTGGCCGATCATCGGGGTGACGGCGCCCAGCGGCATGCCCGTGCGCGCGTCGTAGAGGAAACCGGAAAACTCGGCCACGCCCATGCGATCGCGGTTGGAATAGATCGACAGTTCCGGCAGGGAGACGACGTTCAGGCTCTCATTGATCGGCACCCGCATGTCGGGAATCCCGACCACGCGGCGCAATTGGTCCAGCGACAGGGCGCCGGCGCGCACCTCGAAGATGGCGTCCGCTTCGCCGCGCTCGCGCACGATGGCGTAGCCCGCTTCCGACAGGGCGGCGCGGATGGCGCTCAGCGCATAGCGGGCGTTCTCGGCCTGGAAATAGGTCTCGTCGACGAAGACGCGCGCGCCCTGCGGGATCGGCAGGGTCAGCCCCTCGACCGCGCGGTCGGCCGCGCGGTTGACCAGCAGCATGTCGGTGGCCGTCCGCGCCGGATTGGTCTCGGTCACCATGGCGCAGGCGCCCAGACTCAAGACCGCCAACCCGAGGATCAGCCGCGCCGAAACGCTCACCAGGCGCCCACGTTCGGCATGGAGGCCCAGGGCTCGGCCGGAGCCAGACGCTCGCCCGCCTGCAGCAGTTCGATCGAAATGCCGTCCGGCGAGCGGACAAAGGCCATATGGCCGTCGCGCGGCGGGCGGTTGATGACGACGCCGCCGTCCATCAGCCGCTGGCAGGCGGCGTAGATGTCGTCGACCTGAAAGGCCAGGTGGCCGAAGTTGCGGCCGCCATCGTAATCCTGATCGTCCCAGTTGTAGGTCAGTTCGACCTCGGGCGATTTCTCGGCCTCGGCGCGGGCCTTGTCCGCCGGCGCGGCCAGATAGACCAGGGTGAAGCGCCCGGCCTCATAATCGGCGCGGCGCGTCTCTTCCAGACCCAGCAGGTCGCGGTAGAAACGCATCGAGGCGTCCAGATCCTTCACCCGGACCATAGTATGCAGATAACGCATGGCGCGACCGGCCTCAGTGCGCCTCAGGCGGACGCGCCGCCGGGTCGAGGTATTCGTTCTCCGGCTGCGGATGCGCCGACAGCACGAAGCGGCGGTCGCAATAGCCGCACTCGATGAAGTCGTCCTCGCCCATGTCCATATAGACCAGCGGGTGGCCCAGGGCCCCGCCGCCGCCGTCGCAAGCGACGCGCTTGGTCGAGACCACGATCTCTTCGGGCGGAGGAATGACGGCGTCGAGATGGCGGGGAGGCATGATCCGGTCCGGTCTGGAAAGGCTTTGCGCCGTTCCTAGGCGGACCGGACCGTCAGGTCAAACGTCCGAAGCGGCGGGCTTGCGGCCCATCACCTGATCGAACAGGGCCTTGCGCTTCTTGAACAGGGTCAGGCCCAGGCAGCCCGCGCCGACCCACAGGCCGATCTCGCCGATGACAGCAGCGACGGCGGCGATGATCGCCGCCTGCGTCATAGGCAGGTAGTCCAGCTTCCCCGCCAGCAGAGCGAGAGTGAAACCAGCGTAGCCGACGACGCAGAACCCCATGGCGATGAAGCCGATCAGGCGGGTGCGGGTCATGGCTTTATGGGGAGCGATGGCGGTGGTCATGGCGTGTCCTCATCCAAGGGAAGTTGTCTTTATGACAAGCAAGCTAGACACCCTTACGCGTGCCGTCAAGCAACTTTTACATATCGTCTCGCAGCCTTGTCTTCGCATCGCAACGACGCCTTGGCGAACGGCGCCGCGCCCCCTACCTATGCGGTCCGCTCATCCCTGCCCGAGTTGAAGTCCGCGCCATGACCCAAGCCCCCGCCCTGCCCGTCAACGCCATCGAGGTCAGGGGGCTGAAGAAGACCTACAAGGGCTCACGCAAGTCGCCGCCGAAGACGGCCCTGCGCGGCGTCGATCTGACGGTGCCGCGCGGCTCCATGTTCGGCCTGCTGGGACCGAACGGCGCAGGCAAGTCGACCCTGATCAACATCATCGCCGGGGTCGTGAACAAATCCGAGGGCACGGTCCGCATCTGGGATCGCGACATCGACCATGAGGCGCGCGACGCCCGCTCGGCCCTGGGCGTGGTGCCGCAGGAGATCGTCGCCGACGTTTTCTTCACCCCGCGCGAAGCGCTGGAGGTCCAGGCGGGCTTCTACGGCGTGCCGACCAACGAGCGCCGCTCGGACGAGCTGCTGGCGGCGTTGGGCCTGTCGGACAAGGCCAACGCCTATGTCCGCGCCCTGTCCGGCGGCATGAAGCGGCGCCTGATGGTGGCCAAGGCCCTGGTGCACAATCCGCCGGTCCTGATCCTGGACGAACCGACAGCGGGCGTGGACGTCGAGCTGCGCCGCCAGCTGTGGGACTATGTCCGCAAGATCAACGAGGAGGGGGTGACGGTGATCCTGACCACCCACTACCTCGAAGAGGCGCAGGAGCTGTGCGACACCATCGCCATCATCAACCGGGGCGAGGTCGTGGCCTGCGAGCCGACGCAGCAGCTCTTGAAGCGGCTGGACACCCGCAACGTCGTGGTGACGCCCGAAACAGCGCCCGACGCCCTGCCCGCCCTGAACGGCTTCGCCGTCGCCCCGCGCGCCAACGGGGCCTTCGTCGTCACCTATCGCACGGGCGAATCCAGCGTCGAACAGGTGCTGGCGGCCGTCCGCGCAGCGGGCGTGACCATCAAGGACATCGCCACCGAGGATCCGGATCTGGAAGACGTCTTCCTGGCCATGACCTACGGCGACACGAGCCGCCCGGATCCGACGCAGGACTGACCTCTCCTCTCCCCTCACACGCGGATCACGCCACCATCACCGTGCCCAGCAGCAGCTTCGCTCCCGGCCTGCCCAGAATGGCGTCCGTCGCGTGCTGTAGCGCCGCCACCAGCCATTCGACATCAGGCGGCGCGTCCGGCAGCAGCCGCTCTGCGGCGATGCGGACCACCTCATTATAGACGGCGCTGAGACGCGGCTGGGACAGGCGCGCCCGCTCCATCAGGGTGCCGTCGGCGATGTCGAGCCCTGTCTCGACCGTCAAGACCCCGCGCCGCCCGTCGCGGCGCAGAACGGTCGCCGTGGCCGTGGGCAGGGACAGATACCCGCCCTTGCCGCCGCCGCCCTTCTCAGGCGAAGCGTGGGCGACGCCCGCCCATGCGAGGCCGCCCAGCGCGGCGCCATGCAAAGTCAGGCCGATCAGTTGACGTCTGTCCATGACGCCACCCTAGACGCGCTCCCTTTCCCGGACGTTGACGCCTAGCCCCCGGCATGGCGGGGGCGTATGCGAAGAAGCATGAGCATCGACCTGTCCCTCTATCGCCCCAACGTCGGGGTCGTCCTGTTCAACCCGGCCGGCCAGGTCTGGTTCGGCCGCCGCGCCGACACGCCCGAGCCGTGGAACTGGCAGTTCCCGCAAGGCGGCGTCGATGACGGCGAGGACCTGGAAGCCGCCGCCCGCCGTGAATTGCACGAGGAGACGGGCGTCCGCTCCATCGCTCTTCTGGGCCGCACGACCGAGTGGATTCCCTATGACTTCCCGCAAGGGCTGCCGAGCCCGAAAAGTTGGAGGGGCTGGAAAGGCCAGCGGCAGCAGTGGTTCGCCTTCCGCCTGACCGGCGCCGACGACGAGATCGACCTGAACGGCCACGGCGAGCCCGAATTCGACGCTTGGCGCTGGGGACGTCTGGAAGAAGCGCCCGGTCTGATCGTGCCGTTCAAACGCCCGGTCTATGAACAGGTGGTGCGGGCGTTCGGAGAGTGGGCCTCCTGACGCTCCCTTCCCCATCGAGGGGGAGGGCTTGAGATACGAACAAAACAAAAGGCCCCCCGCTAGAGCGAGGGGCCTTTGATCGTTTCAGTCGCGCGAACCTTAGTTCGCGGTCAGCTCCGAAGCCTCTTCGGCCAGGATGGTCAGGCCTTCGCCGTTGACGTCGGCGAAACCGCCCTTGACCTCGAAGCGGCGGCGCAGGGCGCCGTCATAGACCGTCACCACGCCTTCGCGCAGGGTGGTCATGAAGGGCGCGTGGCCCGGCAGGACGCCGAAGTCGCCCTCGACGCCCGGCGCATCGACCTGATCGACCGAACCGGCGAAGACTTCGCGTTCCGGGGCGACGAGGGAGAAGTTCAGCTTACTGGCCATGACTTAGGCTTCCGCAGCCATCTTGGCGGCCTTCTCGACGGCCTCTTCGATGGCGCCGACCATGTAGAAGGCGGCTTCCGGCAGGTGGTCGTATTCGCCGTCACAGATCGCCTTGAACGAGCGGATGGTGTCGGCCAGTTCGACGAACTTGCCCGGCGAACCGGTGAACTGCTCGGCCACGAAGAAGGGCTGCGACAGGAAGCGGCTGATCTTACGGGCGCGCGACACGACCAGCTTGTCGTCTTCCGATAGCTCGTCCATGCCCAGGATGGCGATGATGTCCTTCAGCGCCTTGTACTGCTGCAGGATTTCCTGGACGCGACGGGCGACCTGATAGTGCTCTTCGCCGATGACCAGCGGGTCCATGATCCGCGAGGTGGAGTCCAGCGGGTCCACGGCCGGGAAGATGGCCTGGGCGGCGATGTCGCGGTTCAGAACCGTGGTCGCGTCCAAGTGGGCGAACGAGGCGGCGGGCGCCGGGTCGGTCAGGTCGTCGGCCGGGACGTAGATGGCCTGGATCGAAGTGATCGAGCCCTTCTTGGTCGAGGTGATGCGCTCCTGCAGGTTGCCCATCTCGGTGGCCAGCGTCGGCTGATAGCCCACGGCCGAGGGAATGCGGCCCAGCAGAGCCGACATTTCCGAACCGGCTTGCGTGAAGCGGAAGATGTTGTCGATGAACAGCAGGACGTCCTTGCCCTCTTCATCGCGGAAGTATTCGGCCTGGGCCAGGCCGGTCAGGGCCACGCGGGCGCGGGCGCCGGGGGGCTCGTTCATCTGGCCGTAAACCAGGGCGCACTTGGAGCCTTCGCCGCCGCCGGCGACGTTCACGTTAGACTCGATCATCTCGTGATACAGGTCGTTGCCTTCGCGGGTGCGTTCGCCCACGCCGGCCAGAACCGAATAACCGCCGTAAGCCTTGGCGATATTGTTGATCAGTTCCTGCATGGTCACGGTCTTGCCGACGCCGGCGCCGCCGAACAGGCCGGTCTTGCCGCCCTTGGTGTAGGGGCAGATCAGGTCGATGACCTTGATGCCCGTGACCAGGATTTCCGACGAGGTCGACTGCTCTTCAAACGAAGGCGCCTCGCGGTGGATCGGGCGGAACTCGGTGGTCTTGATCGGACCGGCTTCGTCGATCGGCTGGCCGACGACGTTCATGATGCGGCCGAGGGTGCCGGGGCCGACCGGAGCCATGATCGACTTGCCGGTGTCGACGACGGCCTGGCCGCGCGTCAGACCTTCGGTCGTGTCCATGGCGATGGTGCGGACCATGTTCTCACCCAGGTGCTGGGCGACTTCCAGGACCAGGGTGAAGGGCTCGCCCGTCTTCTGGTCGACGTTCTGGGTTTCCAGAGCGTTCAGGATACCCGGCAGGTGGCCGTCGAACTCAACGTCGACGACGGCGCCGATGACCTGGGCGATCTTGCCCTGGCCCGCGACGGCGGCGGGAGCGGCAGCCGGAGCGGCCTTCTTGGCGGCCGACTTCTTGGCGGCGGGTTTCTTGGGAGCGGTGGTGTCGGTCATCGGTGCTTGTCCGTGTCGAATGTCAGCTGTATCGGGATCAGAGCGCTTCAGCGCCGGCGATGATCTCGATCAGCTCGGTGGTGATCTGAGCCTGGCGGGAACGGTTGTACTGCAGCGTCAGGGCGCTGATGAGGTCGCCCGCGTTGCGCGTGGCGTTGTCCATCGCAGCCATCTGGGCGCCGAAGAAGCCGGCCTGGTTTTCCAGAAGGGCGGCCAGGATCTGCGTCGTCAGGTTGCGCGGCAGCAGGGTCTCGAGGATGTCCTCTTCCGACGGCTCATACTCATAGAGCGCGCCGGCGTCGGCCGAGGCGTCGGCGTCGACTTCGGCCGGGGCCAGCTGACGCGACGACGGGACCTGAGAGATCACCGACTTGAACTGGCTGTAGAAGAGCGTGACCTTGTCGGCCTCGTCCGCCTCGAACTTCTGCGCCAGCAGTTCGGCGATCGGCTGGGCCGAGTGCAGGCCCACCGACTTGTGCTCGCTCAGTTCGAAGGTCTTGACGACCTTGTCGCCGAACAGGCGGGTCAGCTGGTCGCGCGACTTGCGGCCGACGGCCACGATCTCGACCGTCTTGCCGTTGGCGATCAGGCTGTTGATGTGGTCCCGCGCGGCGCGGATGACGTTGGTCGAGAACCCGCCCGCCAGACCCTTGTCGGCCGTGGCGACGACGACCAGGTGCTTCTGGTCGGCGCCGGTTCCGGTCATCAGGCGCGGGCCGTCGTCGCCGACGCCCGCCGCCAGGTTGGCGATGACCGAGGCCATCCGCGACGCATAGGGGCGGGCGTTCTCCGCCTGCTCCTGGGCGCGCTTCAGCTTGGCCGCGGCGACCATCTGCATGGCTTTCGTGATCTTCTGCGTCGCTTTGACGCTTCCGATCCGATCGCGCATTTCCTTGAGGCTAGCCATCCGGCTCTGCTCTTCCTTTGACTACAGGGCCGAACGATCAGGCGAAGGTCTTGGCGAAGGCCGCCAGGATGTCCTTCAGCTCGGCTTCCAGCTCGGGCGTCAGGGCCTTCTTGGTGCGGATGCCTTCCAGCAGCGAGGCGTGGTTGGCGTGAACGCGGGCCAGCAGTTCGCTCTCGAAGCGGCCGACGTCCGAAACAGCGATGCCGTCCAGATAACCGCGCGTGCCGGCGTAGATCGACACGACCTGCTCTTCGACGGCCAGCGGCGAGTACTGCGGCTGCTTCAGCAGCTCGGTCAGGCGGGCGCCGCGGGCCAGCAGGCGCTGGGTCGAGACGTCCAGGTCCGAGCCGAACTTCGCGAAGGCGGCCATTTCACGATACTGGGCCAGCTCGCCCTTAATCGAACCGGCGACCTGCTTCATGGCCTTGATCTGAGCCGAGGAGCCCACGCGCGACACCGAGATGCCGACGTTCACGGCCGGACGGATGCCCTGATAGAACAGGTCCGATTCCAGGAAGATCTGGCCGTCGGTGATCGAGATCACATTGGTCGGGATGTAGGCCGACACGTCGTTGGCCTGGGTTTCGATGATCGGCAGGGCGGTCAGCGAGCCCGAACCGTAGTCCTCGTTCAGCTTGGCCGAACGCTCCAGCAGGCGGGAGTGCAGGTAGAAGACGTCGCCCGGATAGGCTTCACGGCCCGGCGGGCGGCGCAGCAGCAGCGACATCTGGCGATAGGCCACGGCCTGCTTGGACAGGTCGTCATAGATGATCAGGCCGTGCATGCCGTTGTCGCGGAAATACTCGCCCATGGCGGTGCCGGCGAACGGGGCCAGGAACTGCAGCGGGGCCGGCTCCGAGGCCGTGGCGGCCACGACGATGGTGTATTCCAGCGCGCCCGACTCTTCGAGGGTCTTGACGATCTGGGCCACGGTCGAACGCTTTTGGCCGATGGCGACGTAGATGCAGTACAGCTTGGCCGACTCGTCGTCCGACTTGTTGACCGTCTTCTGGTTCAGGATGGTGTCGATGGCGACGGCGGTCTTGCCGACCTGACGGTCGCCGATGATCAGCTCGCGCTGGCCGCGGCCGACCGGGATCAGGGTGTCGATCGCCTTCATGCCCGTCTGCATCGGCTCGTGAACCGATTTACGCGGGATGATGCCGGGGGCCTTCACGTCGACGCGGCGACGCTCGGTGAACTGGATCGGACCCTTGCCATCGATCGGCTCGCCCAGCGGGTTGACGACGCGGCCCAGCAGGCCCTTGCCGACCGGCACGTCCACGATTTCGCCCAGACGGCGCACGTCGTCGCCCTCGGCGATGGCGGCGTCCGCGCCGAAGATCACGGCGCCGACGTTGTCGCGCTCCAGGTTCAGGGCCATGCCCTTCACGCCGGCCTTGGTGAACTCGACCATTTCACCCGCCTGGACGTTGTCCAGGCCGTGGATGCGCGCGATGCCGTCGCCGACCGACAGCACCTGGCCGACGTCGGAAACGTCGGCTTCCACGCCGAAGTTGGCGATCTGCGACTTGAGGATGGCCGAGATTTCGGCGGCGCGGATATCCATGATTGGCTCTTTCGGCTTTCGTCTTCGGTGCGGGCCCGCTGGCCCGGCTTAAACTGGAATTCGGGGCTTAGGCGCGCTTCAGCGCAAAGGTCATCTGGTCGAGCTTGGTCTTCAGCGAGGCGTCGAACAGCTTCGAGCCCACCTTGACCTTGAGGCCGCCTAGGATCGACGGATCGACGCGGGCGGTCAGTTCGGGGTCGCGGCCCAGGGCGGCGCGCAGCTCGCTCTGGATCTTCTTGGTCTGGGCGGCGCTCAGGGCCACGGCCGAGACCACCTCGGCGGCCACCACGCCGGTCTTCTTGGCGTACAGCGCTTCGAAGGCGGCGATCACGCCCGGCAGGTCCGCCGCGCGGCCGTTCTGACCCAGCAGACCCAGGAAGTTGCGCGTCGTGGCCGTGAACTGCGCCTTGTCGGCGATGGCCGCCAGACCCTTGGCCTGATCATCCGAAGAGATCAGCGGCGAGGTCGCCAGACGGCGCAGGTCGGCGCTGTCGATCCAGGCCGCCTTGAGCGAAGCCAGATCGGCGCGCACGGCGTCCAGCGCCCCCGTCTCATCCGCCAGGTCGAACAGCGCCTGTGCATACCGTCCGCCGACTTCCGTCGTCCTGAAATCGTCCGCCACTTATATTGGTCCGCGTCTGAAGCGATTGTCGCAAGACCGGCCGCAGTCGCCTGCGCCAGCCAAGGGCCTGATATGCTTTGAGAAAGCACGCTGGGGACGCATCTTTCGATACGCCCTTCGCTAAAGCCGCGCGGCTGATACCATGCAAGGCCGCAAGCCGCAACCAAGGGGCGCGGAACGATAACGCCGCACCCGCGCTCTCTTTGGTCGAAGATGAACCGGTCTAGCTGGAACCTCCAACCGAGCCTGCGACGATGACGACGCTTCAGATCGCTTGATGCGTGCTCACGCTCCCGTTACCGGAAAAGTCTTAACCTCCATCAGGAACCCCGATGCTTGAGAGCATAACCCCGCTGTTGACCGATCCTGCCGCCTGGGCGGCCCTTGTGACCCTGGTGGTCATGGAGGTGGTGCTGGGGATCGACAACCTGATCTTCATTTCGATCCTGTCGAACAAACTGCCGCCCGAGCACCGCCAGCGCACGCGGCGCATCGGCATCGGCCTGGCCCTCATCATGCGCCTGGGCCTGCTGGCCACCATCGGCTGGATCGTCAGCCTGACCACGCCCGTGTTCGACCTGGGCTTCCACGGCGAGACCTTCGACACCTCCTTCTCCTGGCGCGACCTTATCCTGATCGCTGGCGGCCTGTTCCTGCTGTGGAAGGCCACCAAGGAGATTCACCACGCCGTCGACGTCACCCCGTCGAACGACCTGCTGGAGAAGGACAAGAAGGACGTCGTCATCAACAACGTCGGCGCAGCCATCTTCCAGATCATCATTCTGGACCTGGTCTTCTCGGTCGACTCCATCCTGACGGCCGTGGGCATGACCGAACACGTGCCGATCATGATGGTGGCCGTCATCGCCGCCGTGACCGTCATGCTGCTGGCGGCCGATCCTCTGGCCGACTTCATCGACAAGAACCCGACCGTGGTCATGCTGGCCCTGGGCTTCCTGCTGATGATCGGCGCGGTGCTGATCGCCGACGGCTTCGGCGTGCATGTGCCCAAGGGCTATATCTACGCCGCCATGGCCTTCTCGGCCCTGGTCGAGGGTCTGAACATGTGGTCGCGCAACGCCAAAATCAGAAAGACTCAGGCCGAGGAAGCCGCCCGAGCCGCCCTCAACAAGGCTGAAACCGCCGAGCCCGGCGTCTAAACGTGCGTATCGGGCCGGTCCTGGCGATGCTTCTGCTGGCGCTTCCCGCGTCCGCGGCGGCGCAGACGCCGGGGCCGGCACCCTCTTCTTCCTCCGCCCACCCTGCGCCCGCGCCGGTTCCGGTCTACGGCTATGAGGTGGTGCAGACCTTCCCTCACGACCCGACCGCCTTCACCCAGGGCCTGGTCATCCGCGACGGCGTGCTGATCGAAAGCACCGGCCGCAATCCGTCCAGCGTGCGCCGCGTGCGGCTGGAGGACGGCGTCGTGCTTCAGAGTCGCGAGCTCGAGCCCGAGTTCTTCGGCGAGGGCCTGACCGAGAAGGACGGCCGGGTCTTCTCCCTGTCCTGGGTCAACGGGGTCGGCTTCATCTGGGCTGCGGACGACCTGAAGCCCGTCTCCCGCTTCGCCTATGCGGGGGAAGGCTGGGGGCTGACCCACGACGGCACGCGGCTGATCCTGTCCGACGGATCGGCGACCCTGCGCTTTCTCGACTTCGACACCCAGGCCGAGACGGGGCGTATCGCCGTCACCCTGAACGGCCGCCCGCTGCGCAAGCTCAACGAGCTGGAATGGATCGACGGCGAGGTCTGGGCCAACGTCTGGCAGACCGACTACATCGTCCGCATCGACCCGGCGTCCGGCCAGGTGGTCGGCGTCATCGACCTGACCGGTCTGCTGCCGAGGGACCAGGTCAAGGACCCGCTCGACGACGTGCTGAACGGCATCGCCTGGGACGCCGAAAACCGTCGCCTGTTCGTCACCGGCAAGAACTGGCCCAGCCTGTTCGAGATCAGGCTGACCGGGCCGAGGTAGGCCCCCTCTTTCCGCTCATCCCGGCGGACGCCGGGATCCAGTCCTTTGGCTGCAAACGACCGCGCCTGAGGCTCTCACTGGGCCCCGGCGTCCGCCGGGGTGAGCGGATTAAAAGAACGCGCTCAAGCAGCGAGCCGCCGCGCGGCGAGCGATAGCGCCCCTTAAAAAGAGCGCCCTACAAAAAGCTATAAGGATCCACGTCCACCGTCAGCCTGACGGCCCCCGGAACCTTCACCCGCGCCAGCCAGGCGCGCAGGAAGGCCTGCAGGTTCACATCTCGATCGGCCCGCACCAGCAGCCGCTTGCGGCGGCGCCCGCGCACCAAAGCCAGCGGCGCGTCGGCGGGGCCATAGACCTCCAGCCGTTCGGCGTTGGGGATGGCCTCGGCCAGGTCGCGAGCGACCTTCTCGACCGCCATGGCGTTCTCGCTGGACAGGATCAGCGCCGCCAGCCGACCGTGCGGCGGCAGCGACGCCGCCTCGCGCTCGGCCATCTCGGCCTCGACGAAGGCGTCGCGGTCGCCCGCCGCCAGCGCCTGCAGCACCGGATGCTCGGGCGTCCAGGTCTGCAGCAGGGCGCGGCCCGGCCGATCCGCCCGCCCCGCCCGCCCCGTGGCCTGAGCCAGCAGTTGATAGGTCCGCTCGGCCGCGCGCAGGTCGCCGCCGCGAAGCCCCAGGTCCGCATCCACCACCCCGACCAGAGTCAGGCGCGGGAAGTTGTGGCCTTTCGCCGCAGCCTGGGTGGCGACCAGAATGTCGATCTCGCCGTCGGCCATGCTCTGTATCAGGGCGCGGGCCGACTTGCCGTCCGGCGCCGTGTCCGAGCTGAAGACGGCCGTGCGCGCCTGAGGGAAGAGCTGACGCACCTCCTCCTCGACCCGCTCGACCCCCGGCCCGACGGGCACCAGGGAATCCTCGGCCCCGCATGACGGGCATGCCTTGGGCTTGGGCATGGAGAAGCCGGTCAAATGGCAGACCAGCCGCCCGGTGTAGCGATGCTCGACCAGCCAGGAATCCGTGTCCGGCGCCGTGAGCCGGTGCCCGCAGGCGCGGCACAGCACCACCGGGGCATAACCGCGCCGGTTGAGGAACAGCAAGCTCTGCTCGCCCCGCGCCAGCGTCTCGCCGATGGCTTCGCGTAAAGGTGCAGACAGCCAGGTCTGCGGGTCGGGCGGACATTCGCGCAGGTCGATCAGGCCGATCTCGGGCAGCACGGCCGCGCCGTGTCGCGCCGCCAGTTTCAGCCAGCGATACCGCCCCTGATGGGCGTTCCACAGCGTCTCCAGCGACGGGGTGGCCGAGGCCAGCACCACCGCCGCCCCCTCGATCCGCGCCCGCGCCACGGCCAGGTCGCGGCCGTGATAGACCAGCCCCTCTTCCTGCTTGAACGAGCCGTCGTGCTCCTCGTCCACCACGATCAGGCGCAGGTTGGCGTAGGGCAGGAACAGGGCCGAGCGCGCGCCGACCACGATGTTGCAGCGCCCGGCGACCACCGCCTCCCACGCCTGTCGACGGCGCGGCGGGGCGACGCCGGAATGCCATTCCGCCGGGGCGACGCCGAAGCGGGCGGTGATGCGCTCGATCACCGCCTGGGTCAGGGCGATCTCGGGCAGCAGGATCAGCACCTGCGCTGTCGGATCGGCCCGCAAAGCCTGCGCCGCCGCCTCCAGATAGGCTTCCGTCTTGCCCGAGCCCGTCACCCCGTCCAGCAGGAAGGGGGCGAAGCCGCCCGCCGCCACGGCCTCGGCGATGGCGGCCGCAGACGCCGCCTGATCCGGGTTCAGCGTCGCAGGCGCATGGTCGGGGTCGGGCGGGTCGAAGGCGGCGACGGCCTCGACCTCGAACGCCTCCAGCACGCCTTCATCGACCAGCCCCTTAACCACGCCGGAAGAGACGCCCGCCGCGCGGGCCAGGTCGGGGCCGGGCATGGAGCGCGCGCCCAGAGCCTCCAGCACCGCCGTGCGCGCCGCCGTGGGGCGGGCGGGGCTGCGCCCCTCGACGCGCCGCACCCGCCGCTCGGGCCGGGGCCGGGGCGCGCGCAGGCCCTTCAAGGCCGTGGCCGCCATCTCGCCGGGCGGGCTGAGGGTCCAGCGCGCCGCCCATTCGACGAAGTCCAGCGTGCGCTCCGGCAGGCGCGGATCGTCCAGCACCTGCTCGACCGCCTTCAGCCGCCGATTGGAGCCGGTCGTCTCGAACACCTCGGCCACCACGCCCCGGATCAGGCGCGGGCCCAGCGGCACGGCGACCTGATCGCCGCGCGCGACCGTCAGCGCCTCGGGGACTTCGTAGTCGAAGGCTTCCGGCACCGGCAGGGGGATGAGGACGGAGGCGACTTTCACCAAGCCTCTCCTCCCCATGCAATGGGGAGGTGGATCGGAGGCGCAGCCGACGAGACGGAGGGGTCGCTTGGTTCCGCCGTAAGCCCCTCCACCGCTTCGCGGTCCCCCTCCCCATGGAATGGGGAGGAGAAGAATCGGAGTCGCCCTTCGCGTTGGTCAGGGTTAGAACTCTTCCCCATGAAACTCTTTCTCGACACCGCCGACGTCGCCGTCATCAAGGACCTGCTGCCCACCGGGATGGTGGACGGCGTCACCACCAATCCTAGCCTGATCGCCAAGTCGGGTCGCAACATCGCCGAGGTCATCGCCGAAATCTGCGCCCTGGTCGAGGGGCCGATCTCGGCCGAGGCCGTGGCCACCGATTTCGAGACCATGGTCAAGGAGGGCGACAAGCTGGCCTCCATCGCCCCCAACGTCGTGGTCAAGCTGCCGCTGACCTGGGACGGCCTGCGCGCGACCCGCGCCTTCGCCGACAAAGGGATCAAGACCAACGTGACCCTGTGCTTCTCGGCGGCCCAGGCCATGCTGGCGGCCAAGGCGGGCGCGACCTTCATCTCGCCCTTTGTCGGTCGTCTGGACGATGTCGGCGCCGACGGCGTGGGCCTGCTGGAAGACATCCGCACCCTGTACGACATCCATGACTTCGGCACGGAAATTCTGGCCGCCTCGGTGCGCAATGCGGACCATGTGACCGCCGCCGCCCTGGCCGGCGCCGACGCCTCGACCATCCCGGCTGACGTTTTCAAGGCCTTGGTCAAGCACCCGTTAACCGACAAGGGTTTGGATGCCTTCCTGGCGGACTGGGGCAAAACCGGTCAGTCCATCCTGTAGTTTCTGACCCGATGAGAGGTCCCGCTTGAGCACTTCCCTGGACCTCTCTGCCGACCCGGCGGCCAATCCTTCCCTATCTGGCCTGCACTGGCCGCAGGTGCGCGCCTGGCTGGAAGATCACGCCGAGCATCTGCTGGACGACCGGGCCCTGCTGGAAGAGCTGGGCCTGACCGCCACGGGCCGCAACGTCGTCGACTTCGGCCGCGCCGCCCTGGCGCGGCTGGAGGCCGTGGCCCAACGCGAGGCCGGCGCGCGCAAGCTGATCGAAGAGATCGCCCGCGCCAACTTCGCCGCCCAGACCCAGACCCACGTCGCCGCCCTCGACCTGATGGAGGCGCGGACCCACGCCGAACTGGCGCGCCATCTGGACGCCGTGGCGCAGGGCCGGTTCGGTCTGGCGGGCGCCGCCGTGGCGATCGAGAAGCCGGGCGCCGTCCCCTTCGGCTGGAAGGCGCTGGAGCCGGGCCGCGTCGACGCCCTGCTGGGCGAGGACGGCCTGCACTGGCTCGGCCCCAACTTCACCGGCCTTGGCCTGTTCGGACCGGCCGAGGGCGAAGTCGCCTCGGTCGCCCTGGTGCGGATGAGCCTGAACGCACCCGGCGATGAGGCGCCGCGCGCGGCCCTGTGCGCCTTCGGTTCGAACGAGGACGACGGCTTCACCCCCGCCATGGGCTGTGAACTGGTGGCCTTCGTCGCCCGCGTCGTCGAACGCATGGCCGAGCGATGGCCGCTGGAAGCCTGACCTCGCAGGACGCTCTGGCCGCCTGGCTGGAGCATCTGGCCCATGAGCGGCGCCTGTCGCCGCGCACGCTGGAGGCGTACGGCCACATCGGACGGCTGTATCTGGCCTTTCTGGAGCGCCATCGCGGCGGGCCGCAGAGCGCGGCTGATCTTGGCTCGGTCACGGCGGCCGAGGCGCGCGCCCATCTGGCCGAGCGCCGCAGCGGGGATCGCCCGCTGAACGCCCGCTCGCTCAGCCAGACGCTGGCCGCCATCCGGGGCTTTCATGCCTTTCTCGACCGGCGCCTGGGCGTGGCGACGCCGCAGCTGGCCCTGGTGCGCGGGCCGAAGGTCAAGCCCTCCCTGCCCCGCCCGGTCAGCGAAGATCAGGCGAAAGGGCTGCTGCACGAACCCGAGGCTGATCTCGACATGGAGCCGTGGGAGGCCGCGCGCGACCGTGCCGTCCTGACCCTGCTCTACGGCTGCGGCCTGCGGATTTCGGAGGCCCTGTCGCTGAAGCGGTCTGACGCCCCCCTGCCCGACAGCCTTCGCATCACCGGCAAGGGCGACAAGACGCGGATGGTCCCCGTCCTGCCGCAGGTGCGCGAGGCGACGGACGCCTATCTGGCGCTGCAGCCCTTCGTCATCGACGCTGATCAGGCCCTGTTCCGCGCACGGCGCGGCGGTCCCTTGAGCGCCCGCCATGTGCAGGCGACGGTGCAGCGGCTCCGCGGGCGGCTCGGCCTGCCCGCCTCGGCCACGCCCCATGCGTTGAGGCACAGCTTCGCCACCCACCTGCTGGGGGCGGGCGCCGACCTGCGTTCGATTCAGGAACTGCTCGGCCACGCCAGCCTGTCGACGACGCAGAAATACACCCAGGTCGACGCCGCCCGCCTGCTGGCGGCCTACGCCCAAGCCCACCCGCGCGGGTGACCGTCTGAAGGCGGACTGTTCAGCGCATCGAAAAGGCGCCAGTTTCCTCCTCGGGGATCGATCGCGGAACGGGAGTTCACGCGCGTGCGCAGACCGATTCTCGTTTCCGAGTCTGATCGCCTCACGTCCAGCCGTCGAGCGGCCCTGACCCTGCTGGCCCAGACCTTGCTAGCCCAGACCGGGCTTCTGCTGGCCGCGCCCGCCTGGCCGCAAGAGGCGGCGGGTCCGGCGCCTCCGCCCGACGCCGAGGCGCGTCTGCTGACGAACCTTCTGACGCGCATCGGGGTCGAGGTCGATCTGAACGGGCGCAAAGCGCTGTTCGTCATCGACACAGGCGCGGAACGCAGCGCGGTCTCCGACCGGTTGGCGCAAGCGCTGGACCTTTCCTCCGGCCCGCCCGTCCTGGTGCACGGCATCACCGCCGCCCAGATGACGCCGACCGTACGCCTGCCGCATCTGGCCTTTTCCGGGCGGCGTTTCGCCGACCTGGTCCTGCCGGTCTTTCCCTCTGGACTGCTGGGCGCCGACGGCCTTCTGGGACTGGACGTGCTGTCGCGCTTTCGGCTGACGCTGGACCTGCGGCGGCGGCGCGTCATGCTGGCGGCCTCGGGCGCAGACGTCGTGCGGCGCGGCCTGTCCTTCGGCGGGCGGGCCAGCCGCGTGGGCCAGGACATCACCGATGTCCGCTCGGGACGTTTCAGCCAGTTGATCCTGACTCAGGTCGCCGCTGACGGCGTTCCGTCCGTCGCCTTCATCGACAGCGGCGCCCAGTATTCGATCGGCAATCGCGCGCTCATGCGGGCGCTGGATTCGCGGCTGGGACGGGTCGAGCGCCCCTTGTTGCGGGTCTATGGCGTGATCGGCCAATCCTTGCTGGTGCGGTCCGGCGAAGTGGCTGATCTAAGGCTGGCGCGGCGCGATCTGGGGCCGACACCCCTGCTGTTCGGCGATCTTCACGCCTTTCGTATCCTGAATCTGATCGAACGCCCCGCCCTGTTGCTGGGCGCAGACATCCTGACCCGGTTCAGCCAGGTGACGCTGGATTATGGGCGCGGAGCCGTGACCCTGGGCGGCCTGGTGCGGCGGCCCGCCGCCGTTCCCGGCCTCAGATCGCCCTGACCGCTCCGCCGTCCACCCGGATCAGCGAGCCGGTCACATAGCCCGCCAGCGGGCTGGCCAGAAAGGCGGCGACGGCGCCGAACTCTTCAGTTGTGCCGATGCGTCCGGCCGGGATGGTCTTGACCGATTCCGCGCGGGCCTCGTCAGGTTCGACGCCGGTGGCGGCGGCGCGGGCGGCATCCAGCCGCTCAATCCGCGGCGTGTCGATCCTGCCCGGCAGCAGGGTGTTGACCGTCACCCCATTGGCCGCGACCTCGCCCGCCAGCGTCTTGGCCCAGGCCGCCACGGAAGCGCGCAGGGTGTTGGACACGCCCAGCGTCCCGATCGGCTCGATCACGCTGGTCGAGGCGACGTTCAGCACCCGGCCCCAGCCCATCGACCGCATCCCCGGCATCACCCGATCGGTCAGACGGAAGACCGACAGCACCATGGCCTCGAACTGCTCGCGCCACAGCGCCGGGTCCAGCCCCGCCACGCCCGACGGCGGCGGCCCGCCGGTGTTGTTCAGCAGGATCTGGATCGGCCCGCCCAGTCCTTCCTCGGCGACATCCACCGCCTTCAGCAGGGCGTCGTGATCGGCCAGATCGGCGGGCGCGATGATCGCCCGGCCCGGCCCCATGGCGTTCAGGTCATCGGCCACGGCCTGCAGCTTGACCGCATCGCGCGACAGGAGAGCCACATGCGCGCCTTCGGCCACAAGAGCCGTCGCCACCGCGCGGCCAAGTCCGCTGGAGCCGCCGCAGATCAGGGCGCGCTTGCCGGTGAGTTGAAGGTCCATGCTGTTTCCCCTGCTTCAAGAAGCTTTGGCCGCTGACATGGGCGCAGGCGCGGCCGATTGCGAGGCCCGTCGACCAAAGTCGCGGGAGAGAGAAGGAAACTAGCGCAGCACCTCATCCGAGCTGACCAGCCGCACGTCGTGCATCTGATTCAGATAGGCTTCGTAGTAGCCCTTGTGAGAAGCGCCGACGATGGTCAGCATCCGCGTGCCTGGATAACGTCCCAGCACGTCGCGCATATTGGCGACCATGCGCAGGTTCCGCGTCTCCCAGTAGCCGAGATAGCGACGCCCGAACGCCTGCGGCGAGGGCTCCACATGGGTCGCGCCGAAATCCGAACGATAGACGACCATCTGCGTGTCCGGCGTGTTGTAGTCGCGATAGATGTTCAGCACGCCGTCCGGACGCTCCAGGTCGACATACAGCCGCTGGTCTGCGTCCTTGCGCGCCTGGACATAGGGATTGTCCCAGGCCGCCATGATCGCCTTGGCCTGCGCCTCTTCCTCATCAGGCCGGGTTGCAGAGTCCGCCGTGTGATCATCGACCGCCCACAGGCGCTCATGCCCCAGCCGCGCCGCCAGTACGGCCGCGACCAGGTCGACCTCGTTCTTCCGGGTCATCCGGCGGTCCAGGGCAGCCGCCATTTCCGCCGTCAGGCTGTCGCCCGCCACCCGCTCCGTAGCGGGCAGACGAAGCCATTGCACCGAGGCGGAACCCGGCTCTCCCGCGGCGAGGAAGAGCGCCGCCAGACGTCGCCGATCGGCCGCCGTCGGCGCCTCGGGCCAGGCCTCCAGCAGACGCTCCACCTCGGCGTTGGCCGTCGGCACGTCCATGCCCAGCGCCCGGCCTTCGTCGGACGGGTCATAGCAGAAGGCCTCGACCGATTCCGCATAGCGGGACGGATAGCGCCGCATGAAGTCGCACTGCAGGCCCGACAGGTTTTCGACGGCGATAGCGGTCGGCCGCCAGGCCTCCAGTCGAGTCAGCAGCGGCTGAAGCTGTTCGGCGCGGAAGCTGTCCGGCAGGTCGGACAGGTGCGGCGAACCCAGCACCAAAACCTCATTGAAGGCGCCCGCCGGTGGGCCTTTCAACTGGTCCGGATGAAAGGTGGGGCGATAGTCCTGCGCCGTGGCGACAGAGCCGATCATCGCCCAGGTCGCCGCCGTCAATCCGATCGCCAGACGCATCATTTCACCTTCGCTCCCGTTGTTGCGCGGGAAAACTGAAGGCAGGCTCAGGCGCCGACAAGTTAAGTTTCAGCAACGAAAACGGCGCGCCCCATGCAGGACGCGCCGTTCTGATTTCAGCCGGAAAACCCGGAAAGGCTTACGCCTGCATCGTCCAGCCTTCGACGCCCATGGCCGCCTGACGGAAGGCTTCCGAGCGGGTCGGGTGCGGGTGGCAGGTGCGGGCCACGTCTTCCGAGGCGCCGCCGAAGGCCATCGTCATGCAGGCTTCGCCGATCAGCTCGCCCGCCTGCGGGCCATAGATGTGGACGCCGAGAACCTTGTCCGTCGCGGCGTCGGCCAGAACCTTCACGAAGCCCTCGGTCTCGTGGTTGATCTTGGCGCGGCTGTTGGCTGCGAAAGGGAATTTACCCTTCTTGTAGTTGACGCCCGCGGCCTTCAGCGCCTCTTCGGTCTTGCCGACCCAGGCCACTTCCGGGCCGGTGTAGATGACCGACGGCACCAGGTCATAGTCGACGTGGCCCGGCTTGCCCGCGATCAGCTCGATCACGGCCACGGCGTCTTCCTCGGCCTTGTGGGCCAGCATCGGGCCGTGCGTCACGTCGCCGATGACCCAGACGCCCGGCGCCGAGGTCTTGAAGTGATCGTTGGCGATGAAACCGCGCTGATCCGGCGTGACGCCGACCGTCTCCAGCCCCAGACCGGCGGTGTAGGGACGGCGGCCGATGGCGACCAGCACCACGTCGCCCTTCAGGGTTTCAGCCTCGCCGCCCCCATTTTCGCTTTTCTTGGCGGGCTCCAGCGTCAGTTCAACGCCGTCCTTGGAGGTCTTGGCGCCGGTGACCTTGGTGCCCATGCGGAAGGTCATGCCCTGCTTGGTCAGGCCGCGCTGGAAGGCGGTGGCGACTTCGCCGTCCATGCCCGCGCCGACCTTGTCGAGGAACTCCACGACCGTGACCTGGGCGCCCAGACGACGCCAGACTGAGCCGAGCTCAAGGCCGATGACGCCCGCGCCGATGACGATCAGATGCTTGGGAACCTTGGGCAGGAACAGGGCGCCGGTGCTGTCGATGACCTTGCCGTCCTCGAAATCGACGCCCGGCAGCGGGGTCGGCTCGGAGCCGGTGGCGATGACGATGTTCTTGGTGTCGAGCGTGGTCTTGGCGCCGCCCTCGGCCTCGACCTCGACCTTGCCCTGACCCGCGATGCGGCCGAAGCCCTTCACCACGTCGACCTTGTTCTTCTTCATCAGGAATTCGATGCCCTTGGTCAGGGCCTCGACGCTGTCGTCCTTGGCCTTGTGCATCTGGGCCAGGTTCAGCTTGGGCTTCACCTCGATGCCGATGCCGGCGAATTCGTTGTTGGCGGCCTCATACAGTTCCGAGGCGTGCAGCAGGGCCTTGGACGGCATGCAGCCGACGTTCAGGCAGGTGCCGCCCAGCGTGGAGCGCTTTTCGACCAGGGCGGCCTTCAGGCCCAGTTGTCCGGCGCGGATGGCGGCGTTGTAGCCGCCCGGCCCGCCCCCGATGATCACCACGTCGTAGGTCTGGGAAGCGGCGTCGGCCATGAGGTCCTCTGACTTGTTCGGGCGCCGGGCAGGCGCTGAAAAAAGAAGCGGCGCGGACACTAGCGCCAGCCCCGGCGGGGTCAACCGCCACGGTCCATATAGGCCCTGATCCCGGCGAGGGCCATGCCGAGAGAAGCAAAAGGCCGGGCGTCGCCGCCCGGCCTTCCGTTTTCAGCCGCAATGAACCGATCAGTATTTGAAGCGCACGCCCATGAAGACGTTGTAGCCGAACTTCTCATACTCATAGGTCCGCTCGCGCGAGCCGTAGTAGCGGACGCCCGCCGTGTCGGTCAGGTTCTTGGCCTCGCCGAACACCTCGATCCCGTTGCCGAAGTCGTAGGAGGCGGTGAAGTCCAATTGGCCGCGCCCTTCGACCCACAGGTCTAGGCCAGGATTTTCGGCGTTGATCTCTTCCAGATAGTCGCCGCGATGGGTGTAGGACACCCGCGCGCTGAGGCCGCTGCGCTCATAGAAGAGGGCCAGATTATAGGTGGCGTCCGACTGGCCCGGCAGGGTGAAGCGGTCGCGCCCGCCATAGGTCCGGCTGGTTTTGATCTCGGCGTCCGTCAGGGTGTAGTTGGCGAAGACGCCGAAGCCCGACGCCCAGCCCGGCAGGAAGTCGAAGGTCTGCTGCCAGTTGAACTCAATGCCCATCAGGTGGCCGTCCGGCGCATTGAGCGCCTCCGTGATGGTCGCTACTCCCGTCGGCGACGGCTCATAGGGCGCGCCGTCGGTCACCAGAGTGAAGCGGTAGTTCGACAGGTCCTTGTAGAAGGCGTTGGCCGAGACCACGCCCAGCGGCCGCAGATAGTATTCCAGTCCCGCGTCGATGTTGTTCGACAGGGTCGGCTTCAGGTCGGGATTGCCGCGCGACACGGTGGTGCGGCCGCTGTCGGTGGTATCCAGAACACGCGGCACGATGTCGGTATAGTCCGGCCGCGAAATGGCCCGCGTCAGGGCGAAGCGGCCGACCAACTGCTCGCTGAAGCTATGGCGCAGCGTCAGATTGGGGAAGAAGTCGGTCTGGTCGCGCTGAACCGTCACCCTCACCGGGTCGCCTGACGCCGGGACGTTGAGCGCCGAACCCTCGAAGTCCGTCTTCTCGACGCGCAGGCCGACCAGGACATTGGTCGCGCCGACGTCAAAGCGCGCCTGGCCATAGGCCGCCAGCACATCTTCATTGGCGGTGTAGTCGGCCGTGATCGACTGGGGGATTCGGCGCACGTCCGCGGCCGGATCGGGATTGGTCGACGCCGCGCGAACACGCTCGAAATAATCCGCTATCTGACCGTGATCCAGCTTGTAGCCGAGGCGGTAGTCATAGTTCTGCGACTCGCGGCCCGACAGCAGCGGCCCCATGTCGCCGGGGCTGACAGCGGCGTTGCGGTCGCGGAAACGCTCCTCGTCGGCCGCTACGTCGCGGGTGCTGTATTTGGCGCCGAACTTCAGCGTGACTTCGCGGTCGCCGATGACGGCAGGCAGCTCATAGTTGGTCCTGAACGCCACATCTTCCTGCGTCGTCGCGTTCGAGCGGAAGCTGTTCTCGCGGAAGCTGTAGTTGGCGGCGTTCAGATAATAGCCGTTCGGGTCGGCGAAGGCCGAATAGGTCGGCTGATAATGGTCGCTCGTGTCATAGCTCAGAGTCTGCGATCCTGAGCGGAAGACCAGTTCGTCACGATGCGGATAGGTCTGCTCGCTCTTGGCCCACGACAGGGCCGCATCCCACACGGCGCCGTTGCCGAAGGTGCGCTCGACGCCGGTGTTCAGGGTGGTGATCTGGTTGTTCTGCGTGCGGTGACGCAGCGCCTTGTAGATGCGCGCGCCGGTGAAGGTCGCCGCATGATCGGTCGCGCCCGCCTGGATCTTGCCGTCCGAATAGCCGAACCGCAGCGTGTCGCGGTATTCATCGTCCTCGAACTCGGCGTATGAACCGCGCACCCAGGCGCGCAGATTGTCGCCGGGGCGCCATTCCAGGGCGCCGGTCAGGGCCTGACGCGTGCGTTTGGTCTCATAGTCCTTGAACAGCGTCTCTTCGATCAGATAACGGCCGGAATCTTCGTCATAGACCCAGGCGTTCTCCACGTTGTCGGGGCGACGGTTGGTCTCCGAATAGCTGAGCGACAGCAGGGCGCCGAAGGTCTGGTCCGGGCCGAAAACGTCGGAGATCGTCGCGCCCGCCCGCGTGTCCGAGCCGCCATAATCGTTATAGCTGCCGCCCGCATAGCCGCTGACCGCCAGACGGCGCTTGTCGAAGGGGGAGCGGGTCTTGATCTCGACCGCCCCGGCGATGGAGTCGGCGTCCTGAGACGGGATCAGGGTCTTGGAGACCTCGACGCTCGACACGATGTCGCTGGGCAGGGTGTCCAGGTCGACGGCGCGCGTCGTCGGGCTGACCGCCGGAATGGCGACGCCGTCGACGGACACGGCCGTAAAGGAAGACGGCGCCCCGCGCACGTTGATATAGCGGCCCTCGCCCTGGTCGCGCTGAATGGCGACGCCCTGCACCCGCTGCAGCGATTCCGCCACGTTCGGATCGGGATAGCGGCCGATGGCGTCGGCCGACAGGACATTGACCGTGCCGTCGGCGTTCTTCTGCTGGTTCAGCGAGCGAGCCACGCCGTCGGTGATGACGCCGTTGACCACGACGTCGGCCACAGCGACCGCATCGCCGGATCCCATCATGACGGTGACCGAGGTCAGGCGGCCCGGCGCGGCGGCGACGGTCTGCGTCGCGGTCGGCAGGCCGATGTAGCGCGCCTCCAGCGTCACCTGACCGGAAACCCCGCCCAGATTGAACTCGCCCTGGCTGTTGCTGACCGCGCGGCGTCCGCTGGCGCGATCGATGATCTCGACGCCCGGCAGCGGCGAGCCGTCGGCGCTGACGACGCGCCCGATCAGACCGTCGCCCGCCACAGCCGCCACGGCGGCCGGGGCCGCGTCGACATCAGCCGCCACATCAGCAGCCTGAGCGGTCACGGCGAAAATAAGCGGCAGGCTCGCCGCGCTGAGAAGAAGTCCGAGCTTCATGTGCTTGTCCCCGACGCCCGGCGCCGCATCTGGCGCTCCGGTTCTGGCGGGGAGGGCTAATGCGCAGCGGCGACGCGGCAGCGACGGTTTGACGAAAAGGAATCTGCGCGCGGAACACGGAACCGCGACAGTTGATCCCGGCCCGGACCATTCTCTATCAGTCGTCGCCAAATCGCGTCAGCGACGGCGGTCAGTCCTTATGACTGCTGACCGCCTCCCCCAAGGGCGGGAGATTGAAGGCGTCTACTCCCGCCACTCCCGCCGCCTGAGCCGCCAGCATTAAGGCGTCTGCGCCGCCAGCGTCGCTAGACAACAGAAAGGGCCGTCCCTTTCCTCGTTCAAAGACAGCGCCTGACCAGAAGAAACGGCCCTGCCTGACGCGACGGAAGTCAGACCATACCATCCGCTCCACGCGTCCCGTGATCCACCGTACAGACACTCCGAACTCGTCGAAGCGGGCCAGCACCCCTATCTGAGTTCCGACGAGCAGCACGCCGGATCCAAGGAAACACACGACGAGAGCAAGCCACCAAGCCAACTGCCCGTTCGCGGACAAGTCGCTCCCGAATGCACCCAACGACAGAATGAAAGAACCAAAGGCTATGCTGACAACGCCAAGGCCAAAAACTTGAGACGATCCCCGGATTTCACCTGGGCGCACGCGACGAAGCAATCTGAAACCCCAGGCGCTCAAACCGATGGCGCTCAGAATAAAACCCGTCACGCCCAGCTTGATCAAATGAACGGGGATATTCTCAAGATTCACCGCCTGCCCCTTTTAAAGGATGCCAACGTCGACCAGGGCGCCGGAAAGATCAATGACCGCCAAAACGAAAATCGGGGCCGGCGGTCTTCCCGCTGGCCCCGGATTTCATACTCGACTGGAGCGGGCGAGGCGATTCGAACGCCCGACCCTCACCTTGGCAAGGTGATGCTCTACCCCTGAGCTACGCCCGCACTCCGTTGGGAGCGATGTGCTGCTCCCCGTCGAGGAAGGGGCGTATAGCGGACCGGCTTCGGATCGCGCAAGCCCCTTTTTCGATTTTCGCTCAATCCGTCGATATTTTTCGAATAGCCCTGAAACTTCACACGAAAACGGCCCCCGAAACGCCCGCATGGACGCCTCGGAGGCCGCTTCAAAGCAGAGCTGTCAGCCCCTTATGCGCGCTGCCCGCTCAAGCAGCGAGCCGCCGCGCGGCGAGCGTTAGCGGCCTTCAGCCGCCTCGCTTAGCGAGGGGCGAGGCGTATAGCCCCGTCCAGACGAATGCACTCGCCGTTGATGTAGGTGTTCTCGGCCAGATGCAGGGCCAGGGCGGCGTAGTCGGCCGGCGTGCCCAGACGCTTGGGGAAGGGGATCATGGCGGCCAGGGCGTCCTGCACCTTCTGATCCATGCCCGCCATCATCGGCGTCCACATGATGCCCGGCAGGATGGTGTTGACCCGCACGCCCTCGTTCATCAGGTCGCGCGCCACCGGCAGGGTCATGGCGTAGACGCCGCCCTTGGACGCCGAATAGGCCGCCTGGCCGATCTGGCCGTCCTGGGCCGCGACCGAGGCGGTGTTGACGATCAGGCCGCGCTCGCCGTCTTCCATCGGCTCCAGCGTGACCATGCCCGCCGCCGACTGCGACAGGACGCGGAAGGTCCCGAACAGGTTGATCGAGACGGTGCGCTCGAACTGGGCCATGTCGTGGGCGCGGATCTCGCCGGTGTCGCGCTGGCGGCTGACGGTCTTCTGGCCCGTGGCGATGCCGGCGCAGTTGACAGTCAGACGCTCTTGTCCGTGAGCGGCGCGGGCCTTCTCGAACCCGGCCTTGACGCTGTCGTCGGAGGTCACGTCGACCTTGCAGAAGACGCCGCCGATCTCCTGGGCGATGACCTCGCCGCGCTCTTCGTTCAGGTCGAACAGGGCGACCTTGACGCCCTTGGCCGCCAGGGCGCGCGCCGTACCTTCGCCGAGGCCCGAAGCCCCGCCCGTCACCACCGCCGCGATCGAAGCGTCGAGTTTCATGGAAGTCGTCCTATATTCGATTGAACCGAGTGCTCGTGCGAGGATTTAGCGGCCATGACCGCAAAGACCAACGGGGTGTCGCCCAATGACGCCATCAATCCTGAGAAAGCCTTGGTTCCCGCCGTGCAGAAGGTGAACGAGATGCGCGTGCGCAAGGGTTTCTGGCCCAAGATGCGGCGCACCGCCGCCCGCATCCCCTTCGCCCAGCAGGCGGTCGCCGCCTGGTACGCGGCCCAGGATCCAAAGACACCGCTGGCGGCCAAGGGTCTGATCCTGGGCGCGCTGGCCTATTTCGTCATGCCGGTGGACGCCATTCCCGACGTCTTCGTCGGCATCGGCTTCACCGACGACGCTGCGGTGATCGCCGCCGTCCTGGCCACCCTCGGCGCCCACCTGAAACCCCGCCACCACGATCAGGCGGCGCAGGCGCTGAAGCGGTTGCGGGAGGACGAGGAATAAATCCTTCTCCCCTTGGATCGATCAATCCTCGACCTTCACCACGATTTTGCCGACAGCCGTGCGGTCGCTGAGCGCCTGAATGGCCTCATGGGCGCGTTCCAGCGGGAAGGTGCGGCTGACGCGCGGTTTGATCTTGCCCTCGGCGTAGAGCTGCATCAGTTCGGCCATGTTCGCGGCATGAGCCTTGGGATCGCGGGCGACGGCCGCGCCCCAGAAGACGCCGACCACCGACACCGACTTCAGCAAGGTCAGGTTCAGCGGCAGCGACGGAATACCCGCCGGGAAGCCCACCACCAGATAGCGGCCGTTCCAGTCCATCGCGCGCAGGGCCGGTTCGGCGTAGTCGCCGCCGACGCCATCGAACACCACATCGGCGCCGTCGCGGCCGGTCGACAGCTTGAACTCGCCCGACAGCGCCTTCTGGGCCGCCTTGTCCATCGGGCCGGAAGGGTAGATCAGGCCGTTGTCGGCCCCCAGCTCCAGCGCGAACTCCACCTTGTCGTTGGTCGAGGCGGCGGCGACCACGCGCGCGCCCATCGCCTTGCCCAGCTCGACGGCGGCCGCGCCGACGCCCCCTGCCGCGCCCAGCACCAGCAGGGTCTCCCCCGGCTGCAGCTGCGCCCGATCCTTCAGGGCGTAGTAGCTGGTGCCGTAGGTCATAATGAAGGCGGCGGCGGTCTCATAGTCCATGCTGTCGGGAATGGGGATCAGGGTCTCGGCCCTGACCTTCAGCCGCTCGACCATGCCGCCCCAGCCGGGCACGGCGACGACGCGCTCGCCCCGGAACACGCCCTTCACCCCCTCGCCGACGGCGTCGACCACGCCCGCGACCTCGGCCCCCGGCGCGAAGGGACGCTCAGGCTTGAACTGGTATTTGTCGGCGATGATCAGGGCGTCGGGATAGTTGACGCCCACGGCCTTGACCTCGATCACCACCTCGCCCGGTCCGGGCGTGGGGTCCATGACCTCCTCGACGACGAGCGTTTCCGGGCCGCCGGGGGCCTTGGACAGGACTGCGCGCATAAGAACTCTTTTCAGCTATCCCCCGTCGACCGTGGCGCCGACACGCCGGTGACGCTAATCAGCCTGCGGCCCGATGCAAAGAGGCCGAATGGGTTCTGAGGAGACGATCATGGCGAAACCCGCCCTCATCCTTCACGGCGGCGCCGGCGCCCGACGCGAGCGCAACTACGACGCCGAGGTCGCCAACATGCGCGAGGTGGTCGAGGCGATGAAGGCGCGGCTGGACGCCGGAGCCTCGGCGCTGGACGCAGCCGTCGAGGCGGTCGTCATGCTGGAAGATTCCGGCCTCTATGTCGCCGGACGTGGCGCCTCGCCCAATCTGGCGGGCGAATATGAGCTGGACGCCAGCCTGATGGACGGCGCGACCGGCAAAGCCGGGGCCGTCGCCGCCCTGCAGGGATTCCGCAACCCGGTCGTCGCCGCCCGCGCGGTGATGGATCGCACGCCCCACGTCATGCTGGCCGGGAACGGCGCCGCCCGCTTCGCCGCCGAACAGGGCCTGACGCGCGTGGAGGACCCCGCCGCCTGGTTCACCGGCGCCGGCAAGGGCGAGGACAACCACCCGCCCAGCATGTTGAGCCACGGCACCGTCGGCTGCTGCGTGCTGGACAGCCAGGGCCGCCTGGCCGCCGCCACCTCGACGGCGGGCGTGTTCGGCAAGATGCCGGGCCGCGTCGGCGACACTCCCATTCCCGCCGCCGGAACCTGGGCCGACGAGCACGCCGCCGTCTCCTGCACCGGCCAGGGCGAGTATTTCATCCGCGTCGCCGCCGCCGCACGCACCGCCTTCGGCGTCGCCGCCGGTCAGTCGCTGGCCCAGGCCTCTCAGAGCGTGGTCGACCGCATCGGCGCCCTGGGCGGCGACGGCGGCCTGATCGCCCTGGACCGCGAGGGGAACATCGCCGCCCCCTACAACAGCCAGGGCATGAAGCGCGCCTGGCTGACGACCGACGGCGCGATCAGCGTCGAGGTGTTCGGGGGATAAACAGCCTGCTTCCGCCCATCTTCAACAGAAGCTGACGTCTCGCCCTGGCTATAGGCGCAGACGGTAGGCGCCCCCTTGGGAACCATAAGCTTTGCCGGGCGCTTGG
This sequence comes from Brevundimonas sp. LPMIX5, assembly GCF_003576505.1. Classification (NCBI taxonomy): domain Bacteria; kingdom Pseudomonadati; phylum Pseudomonadota; class Alphaproteobacteria; order Caulobacterales; family Caulobacteraceae; genus Brevundimonas; species Brevundimonas sp. LPMIX5. Next base: position 90,187 of record NZ_QWTZ01000004.1, on the reverse strand, counting down.
CCCCCATGCTGACAACCAAGATGAACCCGCGCGTCTTCTGGGGAGCCAGCGCCATCGCGGGAGGGCTTCTGCTGCTCGCCCTGATGGCGCCCGCTACGTCCGACCTTCTGTTCGGGCGCGCCCAGGCCTGGGTCATCGACACCTTCGGCTGGTTCTACGTGGCCTCGGTGGCGGGCTTCCTGCTGTTTGTGACGGTGCTGGCGGTCGGGCCGACCGGACGGCTGAAGCTGGGGCCGGACGATGCCGAACCGGACTTTCCCTACGTCTCCTGGCTGGCCATGCTGTTCGCTGCGGGCATGGGCATCGGCCTGATGTATTTCGCCGTGGCCGAGCCGGTTCAGCATTACATCGCCCCGCCCGAAGCCCAGCCCGGCACGCTGAACGCCGCGCGCGAGGCCATGGTCATCACCTATACCCACTGGGGCGTGCATGCCTGGGCCATCTACGCCGTGGTCGGCCTCAGCCTGGGCTATTTCGCGCACCGGAAGGGTCTGCCCCTGACCATGCGGTCAAGTCTCTATCCCCTATTGGGCAAGCGGGTGAATGGTTGGCTGGGCGATGCGGTCGACATCTTCGCCATCTGCGGCACTCTGTTCGGCATCGCCACCTCCCTGGGGCTGGGCGTCGCCCAGATGAACTCAGGTCTCAACTACGTCTTCGGGGTGTCCAGCACTGTGGTGATGCAGGTCTCCCTGATCGCAGTGGTCATGGGCGCAGCGACGATTTCAGTGCTGACAGGCGTAGACAAGGGCGTGCGGCGCCTGTCGGAGTTGAACCTGGTGCTGGCCGTCTGCCTGATGCTGTTCGTGCTGGTCACGGGGCCGACGCTGTTCCTGCTGCGGGCCTATGTGCAGAATTTAGGCCTCTATCTGGATCATTTCTTCGTCCGCACCTTCACCCTCTACGCCTATGAGCCGCGCGCCTGGATGGCGGACTGGACGTTGTTCTACTGGGCCTGGTGGATCGCCTGGTCGCCGTTCGTGGGCATGTTCATCGCCCGCATCTCGCGCGGGCGGACCGTTCGGGAATTCCTGATCGGCGTGCTGCTGGTGCCGTCGGCCTTCACCTTCCTGTGGATGACGGTTTTCGGCAACACCGCCATGAGCCTGGATCTGGGCGGGGCGGCGGGGGCGATCTCGGACGCCGTTCAGGCGGACCTGTCGACGGCCCTGTTCCGCTTCCTGGAGTATCTGCCGGGCACGGCGATCACATCGGTTCTGGCCATCGCCCTGGTCGCCGTCTTCTTCGTCACGTCGGCGGATTCAGGCTCTCTGGTGATCGACACCCTGGCCTCGGGCGGCGCCGAGGACACGCCGCGTTGGCAACGCATCTACTGGTGCGTGCTGCAGGGGCTGGCGGCCGCCCTGCTGCTGCTGGCCGGCGGGCTCGGCGCCCTGCAGGCGGCGACACTGGTGGCGGCCCTACCCTTCGCCGTCATCATGATCCTGGCCTGTTTCGGCCTGGCGCGGCAGATGACCGCCGACCTGAGGGGCGAGGCCGTCGAGACCGAGGCGGCGCCGCTGCGCGAACAGCTCAAGCGTATCCTGGCCCCCGCCAGCCGCCGCGATATCGATCGCCAGATCGCCCGCCACGGCGCCCCGGCGCTGGAAGAGGTGCGCGCCGCCGTGGCCGCCGAGGGGCTGGAGAACAGCGAAGTTCAGAGCGACGACAACGGCGTCTGGCTGCGGGTCGAGCACGCCAACGGGCGGGACTTCCTGTATCGACTGGGCGCCCGGTCGCGACCTCGTCCAGCCCTGACCGCGCTGGAGGCGCCCGAAAGCCGCCGCGCCCTGGAATGGCGGCTCAGCGCCGTGACCGGCGACGGCACGCGCCCGCGCGACGTGACCGGCTTCACCCGCGCCCAGATCGTGGCGGACGTGCTGGAGCACCTGCAAAGGTGGCGACTGGCCGCCTAGGTCAGACTCCCCCTTGGCCCGGCGGACCGGCGGCGTTAGCGTCGCCGTTCAGTCTTCGGGAGCGTTCTTGATGTCCATCCGCCTGTCGCGCCGAGCGGCGCTGATCTCTTCCGCCTTCGCCGCCACGGGCGCGGCCCTGCCCGCGAGCGGCTGGGCCCAGACCAGCGCCGATACGCGCTCCGACGAGGAGATCGCCGCCGCCGCCGACGCCTGGGTGCAGCGCTGCATGGCCGCCTGGCCGGAGCAGCCCGCCGTGTCGCTGGCTCTGGTCCGGGACGGCAAGACGGTGCTGGCCAAGGGTTACGGCGTGCGCCGTCAGGGCAAGGCCGAACCGGCCGACGAACACACCCTGTTCGCCATCGCCTCCAACTCCAAGAACGTCACCGCCGCCTGCCTGGCCATTCTGGTCGACGAGGGCAAGGTGAAGTGGGACGAGCCCATCCGCACCTATCTGCCGGGCTTCACCCTGTCCGACCCGCTGGTGAGCGAGCAGATCACCGTGCGCGACACGCTGAGCCATCGCGCCGGTTTCGGCCTGGGCGCCGGCGACCTGCTGTTCTGGCCCAACAGCGACCGGACGCGCGCGCAGGTGTTGGCCCAGGCCGCCTTCGTGCCGATCAAGGGCGGTTTCCGCGAAGGCTATAACTACTGCAACCTGATGTTCGTGGTCGCGGGGGCGGTGATCGAAAAGGTGTCGGGCCTGTCGTGGGAGGACTTCGTCCAGACCCGCATCTTCGACAAGGTCGGCATGAGCGAAAGCGTGCCCCTGGCCCGCCTGGCCGCCCCGGCCAAGTCCGCCCTGCCCCACGGCCGCGTCGGGCCGCCCCTGCGCTATCAGGGGCCGATGACCCAGATCGCGGATTCCATCGTAGAGGTGTGGAACTGGGATTCGGCGGCGGCGGCGGGCGGCATCTGCGCCAGCGCCCATGACTGGGCCAAATGGATCGCCGTGCGCCTGAACGACGGCAAGCTGGCCGACGGCTCGCGCCTGTTCTCCGAAGCCGCCGCGCGGGAGATGTACAAGCCAAACATCGTGGTCTCCTCGTCCAACGGACCAACGGCGGCCCTGCCCAATCGGGCCGTGGCCTCGACCTACGCCATGGGGTTGCAGGTTCAGGACTATCGCGGCGAGCGGCTGGCGACGCACGGCGGCGGCTCGCCCGGCGGCATCTCGGCCACGGTGCTGATCCCCGGCCGCAAGATCGGCTTTTCCGTCTTCACCAACGCCGAAGAAAGCTTCCTCTTACGCGCCCTGCGCTCCGGCCTGTCCGACATCGCCATGAACAAGGTCGACGTCGACTGGATCGCCGATTCCAAACGCATCGAGGCCGAGGGGATCGAGAAATCGCTGAAGGCCGCCGTCGAGATCGACGCCAAACAGGCGGCGGGCGCGCCGCCCTCCATGCCGCTGGAGGCCTATGCCGGAACCTGGCGCGATCCCTGGTACGGCGACATCGTCATCGAACCGAAGACCGAGGGGCGCGGCCGCAACCGCAAGTCCGGCCTGTGGCTGCGCTTCACCCACACCCCGGCGCTGCAGGGCTGGCTGGAGCCCTATGACGGCGAGACCTTCCGCACCCGCTTCCCCGACAAGCGCGAAGAAGACGCCTTCGTCACCTTCAGCATCGCCACGGCCAAGCCCGCCACCGCCACGATCAAGGGCGTCTCGCCGGATATCGACTTCAGCTACGACTATCAGGACCTGCGGCTGACGCGGGTGTGATGGAAGCAAAAGGGGCGGCCTCGACAAGCCGCCCCTTCTTCATTTCATCGCCACAACCGGATCAGCGCGCCGGCGGGCGCTGACCGGCTTCCAGGATCGGCATTCCGGCTTCGGTGGGGATGTAGATGGTCTGGCGGCCGTCCTTGCCGGCCGTCTCCTGCAGCATGTTGATATAGGACCAGCGCAGATAGGCCTCCGGCCCGCCAAGCGCCTCAGCCATGATGCGGTTGGCTTCATTGGCGCCCTTGGCGCGCTCGATCTCGGCGGCGGCGGTCAGCTTGGCCGAGTCCAGGGCGGCCTGGGCCTCCAGCACGCGGATGCGGCGGTTCTGCACCGCTTCCTCATAGGCCGCGCGGCCGGCCATCTGCTTGGAATAGACGTTGTAGGTCGGAAAGCCGATCAGCACGATCGCCAGGACGGCGACGATGCCGACGATGGATCCAAGGGTGAGGCCGACGCCGCGCATGGGCTTGTCCTGAAGCTAAAGCAAAAGAGACGCGCAAGGTGGCGGCGAGAGCCGCCTGCGGTCAAGCATCATGACGACGCCGATCAGCGTCGGCGCGTCGGCGTTGCGGCAGGGGCCGGAACCAGCTCCAGAATGTCGAGATTGGATTCATTGGCCGGCCAGGGCGTCACCAGCCGCCAGCGGCTTTCGCCGATTCGCTCCAGCACCGAGACCATGTCGCGCTCAGGCCGCTGGCCATAGGTGCGCGCGGCCGGTTCCGACGCCAGGGCCATCGAGCCGAGGAAGACCATTTCACGATCATTTTCGGGGAACAGCAGGCCCGCCTGGCGTTGCGAGCCGCTGAGCTTGGTCAGCTTCAGCCCCAGGGCGGTGTTCTCGATACGGCAGGCGAACCAGCCGTAGACGACATAACCCAGACCGCCATCGCCGCCCTGAGAGCCCAGCTTGACCGTCCGGCAGCGATAGGCGCCCTCAGGCGGAGTCACGCCCGCCCGCGTCGCGGCCGGGTCGATCAGATCGCCCAGCGACGCCAGGTCGCCCGAACCCGTCTGACGCCTGGACTGTTCCAAAGCCAACGACCAGGCGGCGGCCCGGCGTTGATAACGATCACGATCGGCGGCGGTGATGACGCCGCGCCAGTCCGCCAGAACGGCGCCCGTCGGCGCATCCGGCACGGCCGGAATGGAAGGGGGCGGCGGCGGGGGAGGCGGCGGCGGCGGGGTCGTGGCGCACGCGGCGAGCACAGCCGACAGCGACAGCGTGATCAAGCCGGTGCGGACATGGGCTGGCCGGCAGAAACGGATCGGCGAGCGCTGCATAGCGGGTTTCCCTTACGAACGGGATCGAAAGCCCCATTTCTCTAGGAAGCCGTCGCGGCCCTCCGCGTCAACCCTGAGCCGCGACTTATGACGCGGCGCGCATCGCGTGCGTTCCGCCGAGAGTGCGCGTCAACGCCTGCGCCAGCCCCGCCACCGAGACCGGGCGGTGCAGCACCACGGCCACGCCGGCGAGCCTGGAAACGCCGCAGTCCGAACTGACCGCCAGCACAGGGATGCAAGACGTCGTCCGGTCCCTGCCCAGTTCCTCCAGAAATGCCGCGCCCGCGTCAGCCGCCATATCCAGATCAAGCACGACGGCGTCCGGGCGCAGGTCGCGCGCCATCGCGACACCCTCGGCGGCGCAGCCGGCGACATGAAGCTGCAATCCGCCGAAATCCTGCACCAGACGCCGCATCAGGGCGACGGCGGCCTTGTCCTTCGCCACATAGAGGATGACGCCGTGCGGCAGACGCGCCAGTTCCGGCAACAGCCGATCCGCATACGGCGCCGTATCCGCCGAAGCCCCTTCGGCGGAAGGCAGGCTGATGACGAAGGCGGCGCCCCGCCCCTCGGCGCTGAGCGCTTCAAGGCGTCCCTGCATGGCTTGGAGCCGTCTCCGGGCAGGGGCCAGTCCGGGCCACGGCGCGCGGGTCCCCTCTTCGCCCGCGACGGCGATGGCGTGGGCGGCGAGCGGCTGGAACAGGGTTTCAAGCTGAGCCGACGATAGACCGGGACCGTTATCGCGAACCGTCACCTGGAGCTCGCCGCCAAGACGGCGCGCCTGGATCGCCACAGAGCCGCCGGGGTCGCTGCGGCGCACCGCGCCCGCGATCACATCGGCGAAGACGCGCATCAGGCGTTCAGGATCCGCCATCGCGGTCAGCCCGGCCTGAGGCTCCGGCAGGACCAGCGACACCTTGGCCGCCTCTGCATCCTGCAGCAGGGGCAGACAGGCGCGGTGCGCCAGCAACAGGGGATCGACGCGTTGAAGCTGGCCCGTCGCCGGCCGTTCGGCCTCGGCCAGTGCGCTCATGCCCTCCACCAGCGTCAGCAGGCGCGTCGCCGCTTCGCCGATGCGCTCGGCCGCCTGCCGTTGGCGATGGCTGAGCGGCTCGCCCCCTGCGTTCAGCCGCAGCAGATCCGAAAAGCCCAGCACGCCCTCCAGCGGCGTGCGCATCTGACGACTGACGACGCGGATCAGATCGGCATGTCGACGACGGCCCTGAAAGGCGTCTTCCTCGGCGCGCAGGCGCGCCGCATCGGACTGCGTCAGAGCGGCCTCGAGCTCGGCGACGCGGCGACGGGCGCCGTCCAGCTGGCCGTCATGAAGACGCTGGACCGCGCCGATGCGTCGATGCGCCCGGAAAGACAGCCGGACCCCGGCGACGCCTGTCGCCAGACAGAGAGCGACTACAAAGACGAATAATTCCATCAGCCTTCCTCCCAGAGCGGGAAGAGTGGCCACCAAAGGTTGTATTTGTCTGTAGGCGCAACTCTAACGAGCTAGGCGGGCCTCAGCCTTCTTCGTCCGGGGCGACTGCATCGGCCTTGCGGCGGGTGCGACGCTTGGGCGCGGGGGCCGGTTCATCCTCGGCGGAGGCCGCTTCTTCGGCCGTGATCGGCCGCGTCAGAAAGCCCGGCAGGGCGGCGGCGTCATCGGTCGGTTGAGCCGCATCGTCCTCGGCCGCACGCGCACGTCGCGGAGCGCGAGGCGCGCGGGGGGCGCGCTCGACCGGCGCTTCTTCAACCACGGCAGGCGCCTCGGCGCTCTCTATCGGCTGGTCGTCGCCCTGGGCCGAATCTTCGCCAGAGGCTGCGGCGTCGCCTTCGCCCTCGTTGTTCTCGAAGCGACGGTTACGCTCCTCACGCCGGCGCTCCCAGCGCTCCCGGCGCGTTTCGCGGCGGCCGCCCTCGCGGCTTTCGCCGTCAGCCCCGTTGTCTGATCCTTCGCGGTCACGGTCGCGGTTGGCCTCGCGCTCGGCTCGCTCCGCCTGGCGGCGCGCCTCGTCTTCTACACGGCGCTCCTCGGCTTGCTGAGCAGCGATGATCGCGGCGGCCTGAGCGCCCGATTCGTCCTCGAAATCGATGTCGAACCCCTGGCCAGCCAGTTCGCGCTGGGCGATCTCGCTGACCGGGCGCTGCGGCTGAAGCGCGCGCAGGACGCGGAAATAGTGTTCGGCGTGCTGGGTGTAGTTCTCGGCCAGAACGCGGTCGCCAGCGGCTGCGGCGTCGCGCGCCAGCTGCATATAGCGTTCGTAGACGGTCTGGGCGTTGCCCCGGACCTTGATGTTCTCGGGACCTTGCGAATCCCATGAACGGTTCGGATTGGTGGCGTTGGCGTTATTGCCGCCGCCGGGCTTCCTGTTGCGTCCGCGCTGACGCTTCATGCCCTTGAAATCTCTCATCGGAGCTTACCGTGCTGGTGCGGGCCGCCGTCGAAGAAGACGGGCGGGACCCTGTTCGTCGTTCCGTTCGTTCGGGGCCTATCCCCGGTGCGAGCTGTTCGGAAAACCGTGCGTCCCCCGTGGTCCGCCGCGTCCGTCTGAGGGGCGCGACCGTCACTGGACCCAGACGCGCTTAAGCGAGCAAACCTGCCCGAAAAGGATGCGTTTGGATGGGAACAACACGGACTTAGCGCGCGGCGCGCCGCTTTCCAAGGGTTTTTATTGCCGCGCCCTACTGAACCGGGCCTTCGACCTCGGGGATGGGGCCGACGCGCGGGTCGGGGCCGTTGGTCACCACGCGGTCGCGGTCCGCCAGGTCCTTGACGACCTTGACGTCAGCGAAGCCCGCCGCCTCGAACAGGGCCTTGACCGCCTCGCCCTGATCCCAGCCGATCTCGACGGCGAAGACCCCTTCCGGGCGCAGGATGCGGGCGATCTCGGGCGCCAGGTCGCGATAGGGCTGCAGCCCGTCCGGACCGCCGTCCAGCGCCAGATGCGGGTCGTGCTCGCGCACTTCAGGGTCCAGGGCGGCGATGTCGCCGGTCGGGATATAGGGCGGGTTGGACACCACCAGATCGAAGCTGGCGTCGGCGAAGCCCGCCGCCCAGTCCGTGCGCATGAAGGTGCAGCGGTTGTTCAGGTCCAGATTGGCCGCGTTCTCACGCGCCACGGCGATGGCTTCGGTCGAGATGTCGGTGCCGACGCCGCGCGCGCCGCGCCGCTCGGCCAGCGCCGCCAGCAGGATGGCGCCCGACCCCGTGCCCAGGTCGGCCATTTCAAACGCCGCATAGGGCGGGAAGGCGCGGACGATGACGTCCACCACCGTCTCGGTGTCCGGGCGTGGGCTGAGCACGTCGGGGGTGACGTTCAGCATGATCTTCCAGAACCCCTTGCGTCCCAGGATGCGAGACACCGGCTCGCGGCGCAGGCGGCGGTCGACCATGGCGTCCAGCGCGTGGGTTTGCTCTTCGCTGAGGACGCGATAGGGATCGTTCAGGATGTCGACGCGCCCCGCCCCGGTGGCCGCTTCCAGCAGCAGGCGGGCGTCGATGGAGGGGCTGTCGACGCCGGCGGCCTTGAGGCGGGCCTGCGCGCCCTTCCAGGCGGTCAGCAGGGTCGGTTGGGTGTTCTGATCGGACATTTCCGGTGATTGGGGTCTGCGGCGCGTGATTTCAAGACGGAACGGCATGGCAGCGTAGCCGTTGAGGGGCGAATGGGGATGAACGACCTGCTCAAATCGAACCGCCGCCGTTCCGGACGGCGCCCGTCCCGCCACTCGGCGAAGGGCGCTGGCGGACTGTTGCGCTACCTGGCCGCTGCGGCCGGCGGACTGGCGACCGGGGCGACCGCGGCCCACCTGCTCTATACGCAGGGCTATCGCTTCGGCCTTGAGCTGCGGCCGCCGCGCCCGGAAGCCCTGCCCCCGCCCGATCCAACGCCCGAGGACTATGACGCCAAGGAGCCGGGACGCGGGCGTCTGGCCCAGCGGCCGTCGCAGATTCCACACAAGGGCTGGGTCGATATTCTGTGGCGCACGGTCATGGGCTATTTCGGCGACCGCGTCGGCTTCGTCGCCGGGGGCGTGACCTTCTTCATGCTGCTGGCCCTGTTCCCGACGCTAGGCGCCTTCGTCACCATCTATGGCCTGTTCGCCGATCCGGCCGACGCCTGGAGGCAGCTCAGCTTCCTCTATGAGGTGCTGCCCGCCAATGTGGCCCAGTTCCTGGGCGCTGAGATGACGCGGCTGGCGGGCAATTCGACCGGCCAGTTGACCTTCACCCTGGTCTGGACCCTGCTGCTGACGCTGTGGGCGGCCAACGGGGGCGTCAAGACGCTCTTCTACGGATTGAACCTCGCCTATCATGAGGTCGAGCGGCGCAACATCGTGGTCTACAACCTGATGTGCATGGGCTTCACCGTCTCGGCGATGGCGGCCGTGCTGCTGAGCTCGGCCCTGGTGGTCGGCGTGCCGGTGGTGCTGGCGGTCTTCGGGCTTCAGGACGAATGGGCCTATCTGGCGCCGCTGCGCTGGCCCCTGCTGTTCTTCGGCTATGTGGGGGCGCTGGCCCTGATCTATCGGCTGGGGCCGAGCCGGGCGCGGGCGCGCTGGCGCTGGCTGACGCCGGGCGCCCTGTTCGCGGCGATCATGAGCCTGCTGGTCTCCTTCCTGTTCAGCTGGTTCCTGACGAACTTCGTGCGCACCGATTCCTACGGCCCGCTGGCGGCGGCCATGGGTTTTCTGCTGTGGACCTGGTTCTCTGTGCAGGTGATCCTGATGGGCGCGCGTCTGAACGCCGAGATCGAACATCAGACGGCTCAGGACACCACCATCGGCGCGTCGCTGCCCATCGGCGAGCGAGGAGCGGTGATGGCCGATTCCGTCGGCGCCCGGCGCGGCAACCCCGCCGCCCTGACCTATACGCTGAAATACGCCGAGAGCCTGGGCGACCGGGTGCTGAAGCGAGGCGCCCGCAAGAAACGGCGCTGAAGTCGGAGCCTTAAGCGAACTCGGCTTCCAGATCGGCCAGGCGAGCGGCCTGATCCTCGGCGATCAGGGCGTCCAGCAAAGGGGCGAGGTCGCCTTCCAGAATCTGCGGCAGGCTGTGCAGGGTCAGGCCGATGCGGTGATCGGTCACGCGTCCTTGCGGGAAGTTGTAGGTGCGGATGCGCTCGGACCGGTCGCCCGAGCCGACCTGGGACTTGCGCGCGTCGGAACGGGCGGCGTCCTTGGCCTGACGTTGCATGTCGTACAGGCGGATGCGCAGGTTCTTCATCGCCTTGTCGCGGTTCACGTGCTGCGACTTTTCCGACGAGGTGGCGACGATGCCGGTGGGCAGGTGGGTGATGCGCACCGCCGAGTCGGTCTTATTGACGTGCTGGCCGCCCGAGCCGGATGCGCGGAAGGTGTCGATGCGGATGTCCTTGTCGAGAATCTCGATCTCGACGTCCTCGACCTCTGGCAGGACAGCGACGGTCGCCGCCGAAGTGTGAATGCGACCGCCCGCCTCAGTCGTCGGCACGCGCTGGACGCGGTGGACCCCGCTTTCGAACTTCAGGCGGCCGAAGACGCCCTCGCCGCTGACGGTGGCGATGATTTCCTTGAAGCCGCCCGCGTCGCCCTCGGTCGCGCTGTCGATCTCGACCCGCCAGCCCCGCGTGGAGGCGTAGCGCGAATACATGCGGAACAGGTCGCCCGCGAACAGGGCCGCCTCGTCCCCGCCGGTGCCGGCGCGAACTTCCAGGACGGCCGAGGCGTTTTCATCGGCGTCGCGCGGCGCCAGCAGCAGGGCGACCTCGCGCTCCAGCTCTGGCAGGCGCTCGATCAGGGCGTCCAGTTCATCGGCGGCCAGGGCGGCTATTTCCGGGTCGGCGGCCATGGCCTTCAGGTCCTCGACCTCGGCGCGGGCGCGGGCCAGGGCCTGAACCGCATCGGCCACGGGCTTGAGCTCGGCGTGCTCTTTCGACAGGCGCACGATCTCGGCGCCGTCCGTGGCGGCGCCCATGCGGGCCTCCACCTGATGGAAGCGGTCGAGAACCTGATCGAGCCGGGCCTGGGGCAGTCGCAACGGCGTGTCCTTGCAGAGAAAAGCGAGGGCGGAGCCTTACCCGCGACGCCGCGCCCTGTCGATAAAAACGCCTCTACACGCGCTTATGGAGCGATTGTGAACAGCCGTCACAAGCCCGTCAGCCCGGTTTCTTCGCACCTGCAAACACCCTAGCTCCACCTTGGATTTATCGGGCTGAAACGAAAATTGGAGACAGGGCATGACACATCAGAAGCCTCCCGAAGGGCTTTCGACGGGCATTACGCCGGGCGCCGATGTCGCGCGCCTGTGCGCGCTCTACGACGGGCTGCTGACGCCCGACGGCCCTTCCATAAGCCCCGCCGCCGAACAGGAATTGAAGGCCCTGGCCAAGATCTTCGATCTGGACGCCGAGCGGCCCGCCGCCGAACTGTGGCCCTATGTCCGCGCAGTCCTGGTGCGGCAGGCGCCGCCGGAAACAACGGCGTCCTCCGCGCCGGTCGAGCCCCGCACCATCCTGTTGGTTGAGGACGATGCCGACGCCGCCGCCGACCTGACCGAGGCGCTGGACGCCGCCGGACATCGCGTGGTCGGCCCTTTCCACAGCGCCGAAGCGGCTGAGGCGGCGACCGCCCTGCACGCCATCGACCTGGCCCTGCTGGACATCAATCTGTCGGGCGAGGCGACGGGAGTCGACCTGGCGCGCAAGCTGAAATCGCGCTGGGGCATGCCGGTCATCTTCCTGTCGGGCGACGTCACCGCGGCGGCCCGGAACGCCGAGCTGGCCGCCGCCATGGTGATCAAACCCTACAGCGGGCGCGACGTGCTGGACGCCATCGCCCGGCTGGAAGGCGCCTGACGCCCGAAAGGGGCGCCTTCGCGCAGGCCATTGCCAGACCGGCCGCGACCTGCGCCTGATGGTCCGTAATCCCCGGCTGAGGCGCTGAATGGAAACCTTCTTCCTGTTTCTGCTGGTCGGCGTCCTGGCCCAGGCGGTCGATGGGGCGCTCGGCATGGCCTATGGCGTCATCTCGTCATCCGTACTTCTGGCGCTGGGGGTGCCCCCGGCCACGGCATCGGCCAGCGTTCACGCCGCCGAAGTCTTCACCACCGCCGCCTCGGCTGGCAGCCACGCCTGGCACAAGAACGTCGAATGGCGGCTGATGGCGCCGCTGGCCGTCGCCGGGGTGATCGGCGGCGTGTTGGGCGCCTATGTGCTGACCGGGCTGGAAGCGGCCGTGATCAAGCCCTTCATCGTCGCCTATCTGGCCCTGATCGGGGTGTGGATTCTGTGGCGGGCCGGGCACGATATTCCCCACCGCCGCCTGCCGGCCTGGATCACCGGGCCGCTGGGACTGGTCGGCGGCTTTCTGGACGCGATCGGCGGCGGAGGCTGGGGGCCGACCGTCTCCTCGACCCTGGTCGGCGCCGGGCACGAGCCGCGCAAGGCCATCGGCACGGTCAACACGGCCGAGTTCTTCCTGACCGTCGCCATCTCGGCCACCTTCGTCTGGGCCCTGGTTACCGGCCATTGGGAAGAGGCGGGCGCCCTGCGCAATCACGCCGCCGCCGTGGGCGGGCTGGTCGTCGGCGGGCTGATCGCCGCGCCCTTCGCCGGCCTGATCGTCAAGAAGGTGCCGCGCAAGGTGCTGACCTATGCCGTCGGCGGGTTGCTGATCCTGCTGGCGGCCTTCCAGGGCTACCACCTGCTGACCTAACGCCGATCATTGACAGCGGGTCGCGCGGCTGGCCGACTGCCCCCTCGACAGGTCGGGGGCGACGAATGCGTGCTGGATTGATGATCATCTTCGCGGGAACGCTAGTGTGCGGCTGTGCCTCGACCCAGACGATCCCTCCGCACATCGAACAGATCGACCGGCCCGCCCTCGGCGCCGTCGTCGACATCGAACTGGGCGAGGCGGCGGTCGCGACAGGACGGCGTCGCAGCCTGCCGGGTCTGGCGCTGGCCAATGAGCTGAGCTGGGGCGATGGGGTGCTGCGAAAGCGCTTCACCGTCGCGCCCGGTCGGCTGGCTGGCCGCCAGAGCGACGCGCGCCACATCTATTATTTCTCAGACCGAATGACGGCCCGCGATCCGCTGTTCGGAACGGCGCCCTACGCCTCCGGCGGGCTGTGCCGCGCCAAGGACGGCTCAGGCCCGGTGCGCGGCTTCATCACGCCGGGCCAGTGCGTCCTGACCTGGAACGCGACGCCTCAGGTACGCGACATCCGTATTGAGGAGACCGACGAGGGCGCGCGGCGACGCGAGCTGATCTACCACGGCCGCACCGAAGGCAAGGTGCGCTTCCTTTATCGCGAGACGACCGGAGAAGGCGCGGACCAGACCCAGACCATAGACTACGACCTGGGCGACAGCGCGGTGATCGGCTTTCGCGGCGCGCGGCTGGAGGTTCTGGAAGCCGACAACACTCGTCTGCGCTACCGTCTTCTCGCCTCGTTCGACGCGGACGACTGAACCTCAGACCGGATAGGTGTCGATGAAGCTGGGCCGCGTCTCCAGCGCCGCCTGCAGGGCGACCAGGTTCGGGCGCCCGGTCTTCCAGTCATAGTCCGGATGGCGGAAGCCGATCCAGGTGACGGCGACGCCCGCCGTTAGCACGCCCATGTCCAGCGCCCCGGCGTCCGGCGCGGCGGCCTCCAGCGCGTCCAGGGCGCGGCCCATGTTGACGGTCCAGCGCTCGATCCAGGACGCCGAGCGCTCCTGTTCCGGCCGGCGCTTCTCCAGCACCAGTTTGACGCCCATCTCCAGCGCCGCGTTGCCCAGCGTCTCCAGCCGTTTCACGCGCAGACGCTCCGCGCCCTCGGCGGGCAGCAGGCGCAATCCGGAGCCCATCATGTCCAGATATTCGGCGATCACCGGGCTGTCGTTCAGCGGCAGGCCGTCCTCGGCGATCAGGGTCGGGACCTGAACCACCGGATTGGTCGACAGCAGCTCCGGCGCATTGCCATAGGGATCGACGACGATCTCCTCGATGCGGTCAGCCAGACCCTTCTCACGGGCGACGATGCGCACCTTGCGCGCGAAGGGCGAGGGAGTGGTGATGTAGAGCTTCATGCTTCAGCCGTTGAGATCAGGAATTTCGGTCCGCCATCGGCGATGGAGGCGCCACGCAGCGCTTGTCGCGGAACAGGGCCCATTCCTCGCACTGGCGCCCGTCGTCAAAGACGCAGACTCCGTATTCGCCGCCCTCGGCGTTGCGGCGGATATCCAGCCTCCCGCCTTCGCTGCGGCAATGGACGGAGGCGGGATTGGCCATGCCTATGGCCTGGGGTTTCGAAGGACCGGCTGTGTTCACCGGATCACAGGCCGCCGTCGTCAGCAGGATCGCCGCCCCGATCACGCTCTTCAGAACTGTCGTTTTCAGCATCATCCTCTCCCCTCCCGTGCGCCCTATTCCGCCGCCTTGCGAGCCGCGTCCAATTCGGCCGCCTTGGCTTCGACCTGGGCGACGATCTCGTCGATCATGCCGTCGTTGGCCTGTTTGTGGGCGATCTTGCCGTTCAGATAGACCATGCCCGCCCCCTTGCCGCCGCCGGTGAAACCGACGTCGGTATAGAGAGCCTCGCCCGGCCCGTTGACGACGCAGCCGATGATCGACAGCGACATGGCCGTCGAGATGTGCGCCAGTCGTTCTTCCAGGATCCCCACCGTCTCGATGACGTTGAAGCCCTGACGCGCGCAGGACGGGCAGGCGATGATGTTCACGCCCCGATGGCGCAGGCCCAGCGACTTCAGGATGTCGAAACCGACCTTGATCTCCTCGACCGGATCGGCGGCCAGCGACACGCGGATGGTGTCGCCGATGCCCGACCAAAGCATGTTCCCCATGCCGATGGCGGATTTGATCGTGCCGGTGCGCAACGGGCCCGCCTCGGTCACGCCCAGGTGCAGGGGGCAGTCGATGGCGTCGGCCAGCTGCTGATAGGCGGCGACCGTCAGGAAGGGGTCGGACGCCTTCACCGATATCTTGAACTCGTGGAAGTCGAGGTCCTGCAGGATGCGGGCGTGGTTCAGGGCGCTTTCCACCATCGCATCCGGACAGGGCTCGCCGTATTTTTCCAGCAGGTCCTTCTCCAGCGATCCGGCGTTGACGCCGATGCGCATGGAGCAGCCGTGGTCGCGGGCGGCCTGAACGACCTCCTTGACCCGCTCGATCGAGCCGATGTTGCCGGGGTTGATGCGCAGGCAGGCGGCGCCCGCCTCGGCCGCCTCGATCCCTCGGCGGTAATGGAAATGGATATCCGCCACCAGCGGCACGCGGGCCTCGCGCGCAATGGTGCTGAAAGCCGCCGTCGACTCTTCATCCGGGCAGGAGACGCGGACGATGTCGGCCCCGGCCTCTTCCAGCTGGCGGATCTGTTCCAGCGTCGCCGCCGCGTCGGCGGTCGGCGTATTGGTCATCGACTGGACGCTGATCGGCGCGCCCCCGCCGACGGGAACGGAGCCGACCATGATCTGGCGGCTCTTGCGGCGCTCGATGTGGCGCCAGGGGCGGACGTGGCCGAGTTCGGAACTGTGGTCGCTCATGACGCCGTACACATAGGACAGGAAGGACGGCAAAACCACGACAGAGGACGAAAGATCGTCGTCGCGGCCAAAGGTTCAGATCAGGCGGCGGGCGGCTGGGCGCTCGGCGCGGCTGCGGGCTGATACGGCTGCGGTCCCGGCGCCGTCGCAGCAGCGGCGGCCGCAGCGGCCTGGGCGGCGCGGGCGCGCGCCTCGACGGCGGCGGCGGCGCGCGCCTCGGATTCACGCTCGGCCGCCTGGGCGCGATTGTTCAGTGTGCCCAGCGGCGACTGGGGCGCGGGCAGGACGCCGCCATGCTCGCCGTTCAGATAGATGTCGAACGCCTCCGGATCGGGCGTGTCGATGGTCGCCGACAGGCCGGGCGGCGCCCGCCAGGCCTCGCCCGCCGCCAACTGGCGCGCGAACAGGATGCGGCCGTCGCCCTGACGGATGACCAGGATGGCGGGCTTGCGGGCCTGAAGCGTGACCTGCGACACCGTGGCCGAGGCGCCGTAGATGGCGCCGCGCGGGTTGAAGGCGGCCTGCACCGGCGGGGCGGGCGGCGTGGCGGCGTTGGGGTCATCCGGGTCGATCCCGGTCAACTGGGCCTCCAGCCCCGGCGTGATGTACATGGCCGGCGTGGTCTGATCCGGCGGAGCGGCTCGGGGCGCGCCGAGGTAGAGGGCGCGGTCGCGCTGGCGGTCGGCCTGCTCGGCCCAGTCCTTGGGCACGGCGACCAGATCCGACGGGTGCGGCGCCTCGATGCGGTTCAGGCGCTGAAACACGTTCCAGCCGATCACCACCGCCAGAAAGGCGCCGATGACGCCCAGGATCTTGGGCGAGTTCTGACGCATCTGCTGCAGGGCGGCGCCCGTCGGCGGCTGCAGAGGCACGGCCGCATCGGGATATTCCTGCTTGAACCGCTCGACCGCGTTCAGCTCGTCCAGTCCCAGGGCGCCGGCGTAGGCGCGCACATAGCCCATCGAGAAGATGCGCGACGGCAGGGCGGCGTACTCGGCCTGCTCCAGCGCCGTCAGGAAACGCGGATGCACCCGCGTCATGGTCGACAGCTGGGCCATCGACAGGCCCGACGCCAGGCGCGCGGCGCGCAGGGAGGCGCCCAGGGAATCATCCGAGGGATCTTCCGGCGCCGGCGGGGGCGTCGGCTCCGGGGTCTGATCCAGCGTCGCGTCGGCGTCGAAGTCGAACGCGGCTTGCCGATCCTGGTCCATAGGGTCGGGGTTCCGTCACGCCAGGCGGCCGTGCGCCCGTCATCCCCGCTTAGACGAGGCGAGGAGCGCGGGCAACGCGGGAAAGCGGCGCAGCTTTCCTAGACTTCCACGTTCAGCTTGCGCGCCAGCGCCTCGATCTCGCCGCGCACTGATCCGGCTGAGGAGCCGAGCAGGATGTTCATCCCCCGTCGCGCCGCGTTGAGATCCGCCGACAGGATCATGCGCTTGACCGGCCCCACCCCGCCCGCCGGGGCGGACAGGCGGCTGTAGCCCAGGGTGATCAGGGCGAAGGCCTCCAGCGGGCGGCCCGCCAGCTCGCCGCAGACGGAGACCGGCGTGGCGCTGTCGGCGCACTTCTGCTGAATCTCGGCCAGGGCGCGCAGGAAGGGCGGCGACAGGGCGTCATAGCGTTCGGACACCCGCGGGTTCGTCCGATCGGCGGCGAACATATACTGCATCAGGTCATTGGTGCCGATCGAGACGAAGTCGGTCAGCGGCAGTAGGGCGTCCAGGTGCCACAGCAGGCTGGGGCATTCGATCATGGCCCCGACGCGCAGCAGGGACGGCAGCGGGCGGCCGCGACGCCGCGCCCAGTCGCATTCGATGTCGACCAGTTCGCGCGCGGCCCTGAACTCGTCCACCGTGGCGATCATCGGGAACATGACGCGCAGTTCGCGCCCGGCGGCGGCGGTCAGCAGGGCGCGCAGCTGCATCCGCAGCAGGGCCGGACGATCCAGCCCCAGACGGATGGCGCGCCGCCCCAGCGCCGGGTTCTCCTCGCGCTCATTGTCCAGATAGGGCAGCACCTTGTCGCCGCCGATGTCGAGGGTGCGGAAGGTGACCGGCCGGTCGCCCGCTGCATCCAGCACCAGCTTGTAGAGCGCCGTCTGCGAGTCCAGGCGCGGCAGTTCGTCCGAGACCATGAACTGGAACTCAGTGCGGAACAGTCCGATGCCCTCGGCGCCCGTCGCGTCCAGATTCTCCAGATCCACCGCCAGACCGGCGTTGGTCAGCAGCATGATGCGCTTGCCGTCCTTGGTCACCGCGGGGGTGTCGCGCAGCTGATCGAACTCGGCGCGTTGCTGGGCGCGCACGGCCATCCGGCTCTCGACCGCCGCCAGCATGTCCGGACGGGGGCGCAGGTAAGCCTCGCCCGTCTCGCCGTCGACGATGACCTGATCGCCCTCGGTCAGGCGGTCGCGCAGGCCCTGCAGGCGGCCGACGCAGGGAATTTGCAGGGCGCGGGCGACGATGGCCGCGTGAGCGGCGGCCGAGCCTTCTTCCAGCAGCAGACCGCGCAGCTTGTCGCGCGGGTATTCCAGCAGGTCCGCCGGCCCCAAATTCCTGGCCACCAGAATGGCGTCGTCGGGCAGGTCGCGCTGGCCCGGATGGTCGCCCGCCATCAGCCGCAGCAGGCGGTTGGCCAGGTCCTCGAAGTCGTGCAGCCGCTCGCGGATATAGGGATCGCGGGCGTTGGCGAAGCGGGCGCGGTGCTCGTTGCGGACGCGGTCGACGGCGGCCTCCGCGGTCAGGCCAGAACGCACCGCCTCTTCCAGCGACCGGTTCCAGCCCCGGTCGTCGGCGAACATCCGATAGGTCTCCAGCACCTCATAGGGGGTGCCGCCCAGCTTGCCCTGACTGCCTTCCAGCAGGGCGTCGATGCTAGTGCGCAAACCGTCCAGCGCCGCCTTGAGCCGGACTTCCTCGGCGACCGGATCGTCGGCCAGAAGCTGTTCGGGCGCGATCGGCGCCTCATGCAGCACGGCCCGACCGAACGACAGGCCTTCAGCGAACTTCTGTCCTCGCAGCCGTTCGGGCCGATGGGGCGCCACCTCGACGTCGCGCAGCTCCTCCAGCGCCAGCAGCTCGCCCGAGGCCACCGTCTCGGCCAGGACCATGGCGATGGTCTGGATGTCCTCGATCTCTTCCTCGTCATAGCGACGGGCGACGCGGTTCTGGACGACCAGGACGCCGATGGCCCGGCCGCCGCGCAGCAGGGGCGCGCCGAGGAAGGCGTGATAGGGGTCTTCGCCCGTCTCCGGCCGATAGGAGAAGCTGGGGTGCGACTGGGCGTCCGACAGGCTCAGCGGTTCGGCCGTGCGGGCCACCTCGCCGACCAGACCCTCGCCGGGACGCAGACGGGTATTGTGGACGGCCTCGGGGTTCAGCCCCTCGGTGGCGAACAGTTCCAGCTCGCCCGAGGCGCGCCGCAGATAGATAGAGCAGACCTCGGCCACCATAGAGCGGGCGATGATCCGCACCACCATGTTCAGCCGGTTCTGGGCGGGCGCGCCGCCCCCCGGCCCGGCCAGGGCCTCGCGGATCTGGCGCAACAGGAGCCGTGGCCCCCTCGCCGTCACTGCTGCGCCCTTGACCATAGTCTCTCCCGCCTTGCCGCCCTCTGGCTTTCAGTTCCCAGATAGGACGGCCCTTCCGTTATCCTAGTCTTCCGCGTCCAGTCCGTAGGCGGCGTGCAGCGCCCGGACCGCCAGCTCTGCATAGTCCGAATCGATCAGAACGCTGATCTTGATTTCCGAGGTCGAGATAGCCTGGAACTTCACGCCCTTGTCGGCCAGGGCGCGGAACATGGTCTGCGCCACGCCTGCGTGGCTTCGCATGCCGACGCCGATAACCGAGACCTTAGCCACGTCGTCATCGACGCGCAGCTCCTCAAAGCCGATATCGGCCTTGGCCGCCATCATCAGGTCGGCGGCGCGGCGCGCGTCGCGACGACCGGTCGTGAAGGTCAGGTTGACCGCGCCTTCGGTGCGGGCCTGGCTCTGCACGATCATGTCGACATTGACCTCGGCCTCGGCCAGGCGGGTGAAGACGTCGGCCGGGGCGTCCGTCCGGTCCGACAGGCCCAACAGCGTGATCCGGGCTTCGTCCCGGCTCATGGTCACGCCGGAAACGATGCGCTTTTCCACGATCTCATCCTCGTCGCAAATCAGGGTGCCGGCGTGTTGCGGCAGGTTTCCGTTTTCATCCGGTTCAATGAAGCTGGACAGGACGCGCACCGGCACGCGCTTGTGCATGGCCAGCTCGACCGAGCGGGTCTGCAGCACCTTGGCGCCCAAAGACGCCATCTCCAGCATTTCTTCGTAGGACACCTTCTCCAGACGCCGTGCGCGGCTCTGGATGCGCGGGTCGGTCGTATAGACGCCGTCCACGTCGGTGTAGATGTCGCACGGCGCGCCGAGCGCCGCCGCCACCGCTACGGCCGACGTGTCCGAGCCGCCTCGACCCAGGGTGGTGATGCGTCCGTCGCGGGTCACGCCCTGGAAGCCGGGCACGATGGCGATCTCGCCCGCGTCGACGGCGGCGCCCAGCACCTCGCCCGGCACGTCCTCGATACGCGCGCGGCCGTGGGCGTCGTCGGTCAGGATCGGAATCTGCCATCCCATCCAGCTGCGCGCCTTGAAGCCCATGTTGCGCAGGGTCAGGGCCAGAAGGCCCGAGGTCACCTGCTCGCCCGAGGCCACGACCACGTCATATTCGTCGTCAGACAGGGCGCCGTCGCCGTACAGGCCCGGCGCCGCCGCGCCCACGCCGTCTGTCCAGGCGACCAGCTCATTGGTCTTGCCCGCCATGGCCGAAACGACCACGGCCACGCCCTTGCCTCTGGAGGCCTCGGCGGCGACGATGCGCGCCGCGCGACGAATGCGTTCCAGGTCGGCCATGGACGTGCCGCCGAACTTCATCACCAACCGGTTCGTGTCGGCCCGCGTCATCCCTGCGCCTGATCCCCCTGCTTGCATGGCGGGCGAAGGCGGTCCATGCCTGAGCCCATGCCCGCTTCTAACGACAGCCTCGATCCGCGCAAACCCCAAAGCGAAGAGGGTTTTTCACCCTTTGCTACCGATCGTGCCGAAGGGCCGAGCATTGATCCTGCCGATGTTGCGCGCTTTTCGGCCCAGGCGGCGGAGTGGTGGGACCCCAAAGGCCCCTTCGCCCCCCTGCATCGCTTCAATCCCGCGCGACTGAAATTCGTGCGCGACCGGGCAGCGGAGCACTTTGATCGCGACGTAAAGGCGCGCGCGCCGTTCGACGGCCTCAGCCTGATCGACATCGGCTGCGGCGGCGGCCTGATCGCCGAGCCGATGCGGCGCCTGGGCTTTGACGTCACGGCCATCGACGCCTCGTCCGAGAACATCGGCACCGCCCGCGCCCACGCCGAACAGGTCGGCTTGGACATCGCCTATCGCGCCGCCACGGTTGAACAAATGGTCGAAGCGGGCGCAGGCCCGTTCGACGTGGTGCTGACGATGGAGGTGATCGAGCACGTCGCCGATCCAGAGGCCTTCATCCGCGCCTGCTCGAAACTCATCAAGCCGGGCGGCATCATGATCGTCGCCACCCTGAACCGCACGCTGAAGGGGCTACTGCTGGGCAAGGTCGCGGCGGAATATGTGCTGCGCTGGGTCCCGGCGGGCACCCACGACTGGCGCCAGTTCCTCAAGCCCGAGGAACTGCGCGCCATGCTGGACGGCGAGCCCCTGACCGTCACCGGTCCCTATGGTCTGGCCTATGATCCTCTGAACGACCGCTGGAGCGAGGGCGACGACGTGGGCATCAACTACATGATGATGGCGACCCGCGACGCATGATCGGCCCGCGCCGCATCGTCCTGACCGGCGGTCCCGGCTCGGGCAAGACGACGCTGCTAGAGGCCCTGTCGGCGTCGGGCCATGCGACTTCGCCAGAGGCCGGGCGCGCTATCATCCGCCGCCAGCAGGCCATCGACGGCGAGGCCCTGCCGTGGAAGGATCAGGCCCTGTTAGCCGAACTGATGCTGGACCGGGAGCTTGAGGCCCACGCCCGCGTAGGGGGCGCAGACGGGCCCGTATTCTTCGATCGCGGCGTGCCGGACGTGGTGGGCTATCTGACCCTGTGCGGCCTGCCGGCGCCGGCCCATGTGGAGCGGGCCGCGCAGGACATCCGCTATGACCGGCGCGTCTTCATCGCTCCAGTCTGGCCCGAGATCTTCGGCCAGGACGCCGAGCGCAGACAGGATCTGGACGAGGCCCGCCGCACCTTCGACGCCATGGCCGAGACCTATCCGCGCTTCGGCTATCAACTGATTGAGCTGCCCAGGGCGCCCGTCGCCGAGCGCCTGGCCTTCGTGCTGAAGTCGCTTACAGCGGCCTGACCATATAGCGGGCGTCGTCGCCGTAGCTGGCCAGCTTCTCGGCCATGCCCGGCGGGTTCTGGATCTCGAAGCCGTTGCGCGCCCAGAAGCTTGATGCGTCGTTGACCGCGACCAGCGCCACCGACGGCCAGCCCGCCGCCCTAGCCTGTTCGGCCAGACGTTCGACCACGGGCCGGGTGTGGCCGCCGCCGCGCGTGTCGGGGTGCAGGGCCAGATCGTGCAGATAAACCACCTCGGCCTCGGCGGGGATGGCGTCGATCAGCACGTTCAGCGCCGGGGCGGCGTTCAGCACCCACGGATAGGCCACCAGATAGCCCATGATCGATCCGTCATCGGCTGCGAGCACGAAGCAGCCCTCGGGGTACAACTGCAGACGGTTGGCGAAGCAGGCGCGGTCTTCCGGATGGTCGGGGAAGGACAGCTGGGCTACCGCGACCACGCCGTCGAGGTCGTCCGGCGTCATGGCCCGCCAGGTCAGAGGGGACAGCGGGCGTTCAGCTCCGCCCTGTTGAATCGCCATTGCACGCTCCGGTTCTCGTCGTCGTCCGCCCCTTCGATCCGGGCGGTCAATATCTCCCCCAAAGGGCCGTCGGGGCGTTCATAGATGATGCGGTGCGGAAAGTCGTTGTCCGGATTGGCGAAAACCGCCCGCTGCGGGCCGCTGTCGATCAGGCGGAAGGCTGTTGCGGGCGCGCCATCGGGCTGGGCGAAATAGGCCAGACCGCCGTCCTTCATGGGGGCGATACGCGCGCTCTCGAAGCCGCTGCGGCCATTGCGCACAGTCACCGAGTGGCCGACGATCAGCCCCGCGCGCGGGTCGCTCCAGGTCTCGGACGCCTCGCGCCCGCCGGAGCAGTCCAGCCAATAGCCCGCCAGCCACGACAGGTCGGGCGCAGGCGCGGCGGTCTGCAACAGGGCGGCGGCCAGCAGGCTGGAAACGGACATGGGTTCTTCCCTCCACAAGGACGGAGGAAGGTTACGCCGCCCTCACGGCGCAGGCTTGTAGGAATGCGACGCCAGCCGTCGCGCCAACTCTGCCTGTTCGCGCGCCCAGGCGGTGGCGGTGCAGCCCAGGAAGCGACGGAAGTCGCGCGCCATCTGCGGCTGGTCGAAATAGCCTGCGGCCAGACCCGCCTCCAGCCAGGAGGCCGCGTCGGCCTCCTGGCCCATCGCATGATCGAAGATGCGGCGGAAACGGAAGACGGAGCGCAGGGTGCGCGGCGCCACGCCGACGCGATCGCGGAACCGGCGTTGCAGGGCGCGGCGCTCGGCGGGACTCAAAGGCGGCCCCTCAAGATCGCTCTCGGCGGCGGCGACCTGGGCGCGAACGGCAGGGTCAATGCGCCAATCGCTCGCTCCGCGCTGATTCTCCAGCCAGGCGCCCAGGGCGGCGGCCTGCCCCGCCGGATCGCCCGGCGGCGCCGTGAAACCGTCCAGCCGGGCCACGAGGTCCAGCCGTTGGTCGGTCGCCTCGATCAGGGGGCGGCCGAGAAACTCCCGCGCGCCGTCCGGCTCGAACTTGGCGGCGACGATCTCGACCGGCCCCACCGGACGAATGGCCATGGGCCGGGTCATCTGACCGGCGAAGATCACCGACGGCTGAAGGCGGAAAACGCCGTCGGCGTCCTGTTCCTCATAGGGGGCGGCCAGATCGACCACCAGCTCGGGACAGCCGTCCGGCGCGATACGCTGCACCCCGCCGCTGGGGCGCGGCGCGGCGTAGGTCCACAGCAGACGCACGAAAGGCCTCAAGGCGTCGGGCGGGGCGAATTCCTTGTAACGCTCCCCCTCTCCCATCTGCGGTCAGTTCGCCTTCTTGGGGTCGGGCGGCAGGCTGGGCAGGGGGGCGCAGGGCACGCCGTCGTCCTTCAGCTTCTTCACCTCGGCGGGGGTGGCCTCGCCGTAGATTTCGCGCTTTTCAGAGCGGCCTTCGTGGATGTCGCGGGCCTCGCGGGCGAAGGCGTCGCCGACGTAGTCGAAGTTCTGCTCGACATGGGCGCGCACCTCGCGGGCGGCCTGCATCATCATCGACTGGACCTGCTTCAGAGCTTCAGGTTTTAGGGCGTCGGGCGCAGGCGCGCTCTTCTTCGTGCCGGAGACGGCCGGGGCCATGATCTGCTTTCTCACGGCCGTCGAGCCGCAAAAGGGGCATTCGACCAGGCCGCGCGCCGCCTGATCGTCATAGTCGGACGACGAGCCGAACCAGGCCTCGAAGCCGTGGTCTTGGTCGCAGGAGAGGGCGTAACGGATCATAGGGGCAGGTCGAAGTCGCGGTCATGGCGCAGGGCGGGCACGCTGGCGCGCGCCTTCTCCACGGCCTGAAGGTCCAGCCGGGCGTGCAGGACGCCCGGTTCATCATGGTCGAGGCGGGCGATGACCTCGCCCCACGGCCCGATGACCACAGAGCGGCCCCAGGTCTGACGGCCGTCCTCATGCGTGCCGCCCTGGGCTGGCGCCAGCACGAACGCGCCCGTCTCGATGGCGCGCGCGCGCAGCAAGGTCTCCCAGTGCGCCTCGCCGGTCGGGCGGGTGAAGGCCGCGGGAACGGCGATCAGGCTCGCGCCCGCCTTGGCCAGGGCGCGGTGCAGGTGCGGGAACCGCAGATCGTAGCAGATGGTCAGGCCCAGACCGCCCCAAGGGGTATCGGCGACCACCGCCGCCTCGCCCGGCCTGATCGAGGCGCTTTCGCGATAGGTCTCGCCGCCCGGCAGGTCGACGTCGAAGACGTGCAGCTTGTCATAGCGCGCCGTGATCGCCCCGCCGGGGTCGATCAGCAGTGACCGGTTGGCGGCGCGCGGATCGTCCGCCACGCCCGAACGGACGATGGCCGAGCCGACCAGCAGCCAGACGCCGAGTTCTGCGGCCAGAGCCTGAAGCCCCAGGACGGCGGGATCGGCGCCCTCGTCCGACAGGGCGTCGTCGCGCAAGGCCCGGCGCTGTTCGAGGAAATTGGTCCCCTCGGGCGTCAGGATCAGTTGCGCGCCCCCGGCCGCCGCCTGACGGATCAGGGGCTCGACATGCGCCAGCCCCGCGGCCGCCGTCGCCGGCGTCCGCGTCTGGATCAGCGCCATGTCGAGCGTGTCGGTCATTTAAGCCGCCAGCAGGGCGTCCAGCTCGCCCTTGCGGTCCAGGGCGTGGATGTCGTCCGAGCCGCCGACGTGTTTTCCGTCGATGAAGATCTGCGGGAAGGTGGCGGCGCCGCCCGAGCGCTCGACCATCTCGGCCTTCTTCTCCGGGTCGTTGGAGGCGACGATGTTGGTATAGGCCGCGCCCTTGCGGTCCAGCAGGGCCATGGCGCGGATGCAGTAGGGGCAGCCGGGTTTTGTGTAGAGAACGACTTCGGCCAAGGGGGAGCTCCTGAAGGCTGAGGGGAAGACTTCCCTTCACTTAAGCGGTTCGCGCGCGTTTTTCACCCTCGCGATGACGGCCAGGTCCACGGCGCGCGCTCCCGCCTCCAGCAAGACCCGCGCGCAGGCCTCGGCCGTGGCGCCCGTGGTCAGCACGTCGTCGATCAGAAGCAGGCGCCGCCCCTTGATGCGTCGCCGCCCGGCCTCGGTCACGGCGAAGGCCGCCTTGACGTTCAGCTGCCGTCCGCGCGCGGACTTGCCGCCCTGGCTGGCGGTCGGCAGGGGGCGGATCAGGGCGTCAGGCAGATAGTCGAGCCGCGCCGCGCGGGCCAGCGGCCGGGCGATCTCGGCGGCCTGATTGAAGCGGCGCGACAACAGGCGGGCGCGGTGCAGGGGCACGGGGACCACGGCGTCCGCCGTCTCGATCAGGGGCGCCGCCGCGCGGCTGATCCAGCGGGCGAACAGGGGGGCGAACTGCTGCTGGTCGCCGTGCTTGAACTTCAGGATGATCCCGCGCGACGCCTCGTCATAGACGCAGGCCGCCCGCGCCCGGTCAAAGGCGTAGGGACTGGTCGCGCAGGCCGCGCACCGGTCCGCCGCGAAGTCGCCGCCGTCGCATTCAAACGCGGCGCCGCAGCCGTCGCATACCGGCGCCTCCAGAAAGGCCACCCGGCTCCAGGCGTCGGGCGTCAGGCCCGCAGAAGCCGCCGCCTCGCGGCTGTCGTGAGCGAGCGGCGGCAGCAGAATATCGAGCAGGCCCCGGCCCGCATGGCGCGCGCCGGATGCTAAAGGCCTCCCGACGCCTTTCAATCGACCTCGCCAGCCCCCATCCTGAACCGACATGAGCGCCCCCTCTCCCTCCTCCGGTCCCCCGATCATCTTCGACGCCGCCCGCCGCGCCGCGCGTCTGAGCCGCGCCGAGCGACACTTCCCCGACGCCGACTTCCTGCATCTGCGCGCCGCCGACAATGCGGTGAACAGCCTCGAAGTGATCCTGCGCGAGTTTCAGACGCCCGTCGACCTGTCGCCCCACCCCGGCGTCTTCGCCCGCGCCCTGGCCGACAGCCCGGCGCGCGAACGGGTGGCTGAGGTCCGCGCTGTCGGCTCGACGGCCGAACGCGCCGCGCCCGGCGCGGGGCCGCTGGGGCTGGAAGACGGATCGGCCGATCTGATCGTCAACCTGCTGGGCCTGCACTGGGCCAACGATCTGCCCGGCGCGCTGAGCCAGATCCGCCGGGCGCTGAAGCCGGACGGTCTGTTCGTCGCCAGCCTGTTCGGGGCGGCGACGCTGAAGGAGTTGCGCGGCGTGCTGACCGAGGCGGAGCTGGAGGTCAACGGCGGCGCCCAGGCGCGCGTCTCGCCCTTCGCCGACGGCTTCGACGGGGCGGCCCTGCTGCAACGGGCCGGGTTCGCCCTGCCGGTGACGGACGTGGACCGGGTGACCGTGCGCTATGGCGACCCCTTCGCCCTGATGCGCGACCTGCGGGCGATGGGCGAGACCAATGTGCTGGCCGGGCCCATTCGACCGCTGAGCCGCGCCGTGCTGGCTCGCGCGGCCCAGCTCTACACCGAGCGCCACGCCGAGGCGGACGGACGCATCCCCGCCACCTTCGAAATGGTTCACCTGGCCGGGTGGGCGCCGCACGAGAGCCAACAGAAGCCCGCCAGGCGCGGCTCGGCAAAGACGCGTCTGGCCGATGCGTTGGGCGTCAGGGAGCAGACCGGCGAGGAAGGCTGACCGTCAGCTTCCGGCGGCGAGCACGAACTGGCTGACCTTGCCGTAAATCACTTCCATCCGCCCGGAGAAGGCGCCGAGCGCGGCCAGAACCACCATGCCGATCAGGCCGCAGATCAGGCCGTATTCGACAGCGGTGGCGCCGCCTTCGTCGCGGAGCAGCCGGTGGATGAAACCCTTCACGCCCGGCCTCCCCTGTCGTCGGCCCGTCAGAGCAGATCGCGCAACCAGGCGATCAGCGGTTCATCGGCCGGAGGCATGGGATAGGCCGACAGCTTGTCCGGCTTCACCCAGGCCAGGCCCGCATGCTCGCGCGCCTCGACCACGCCGGACCAGCGCCGGCACAGATACAGTGGCATCAACAGGTGAAACGATTCGTAAGCGTGACTGGTAAACACGAAGGGGGCCAGGCAGGCCTCCTTCACGTCGATGCCCAGTTCTTCCTTCAGCTCGCGGATCAGGGCCGTCTCGGGCCGTTCGCCCGGCTCGACCTTGCCGCCGGGGAATTCCCACAGACCCGCCAACTGCTTGCCCTCGGGGCGTTTGGCGATCAGCACCCGGCCGTCTGGATCAATCAGGGCGACGGCGACGACGAGGACGGTGGGAACGGCAGGCGTCTCGCTCACGAGCGGTAGTCTCCGTTGATCTCGATGTAGCGCTTGGTCAGGTCGCAGGTCCAGACGGTGGCCGAGGCGCGGCCCGAGCCGACATGGACGGTGATGTCGATCTCGTCGTTCTTCATATAGGCGCTCATGACCGCCTCGTCGTAGTCAGGCGACGGGGCGCCGTCGACGGCGGCGACGTGGGGACCGAAGCGGATGGCCAGACGGTCGCGGTCGACCGCCTCCTCCGTCTTGCCCACAGCCATGACGATGCGGCCCCAGTTGGCGTCCTCGCCCGCGATGGCGGTCTTGACCAGCGGGCTGTCGGCGATCGACTTGGCCAGTTTGCGCGCCGAGGCGGGCGAAGCGGCGCCCTCGACCGTCACCTTGACGAACTTGGTCGCGCCCTCGCCGTCCTTGACCAGCTGGTGAGCCAGATCGAGCATGACTGCGTCCAGCGCGGCCGAGAATTCCTTCAGGCGGCGGTCGCCGACGCGGCCGATGCGCGGCGCGCCGGACGCGCCCGTGGCGAACAGCAGGGCCGTGTCATTGGTGGAGGTGTCGCCGTCTACCGTCACGCTGTTGAAGGTGGTGCGGACGTGCAGGTTCAACAGCGCCTTCAGCACCGGCGGGGCGATATCGGCGTCGGTGACGATGAAGGCCAGCATGGTCGCCATGTCCGGCGCGATCATGCCCGAGCCCTTGGCGATCCCGGCGATGCGGACCTTGACGCCCTCGATCTCACATTCTGCGTAAGAGCCCTTGGGGAAGGTGTCCGTGGTCATGATGCCCAGACCGGCCCTGGCCCAGTTGTCGGCTTTAAGACCGGCCTGAACCTCAGGCAGGCGGGCGGTGATCTTCTTGTCATCCAGCACCACGCCGATGACGCCGGTCGAGGCCAGCATGACGTCCCGCTGGCGGCAACCGAAGCGTTTGGCGAACTCCGACGCCGTGCGACGCGCCGCATCGGCGCCCGCCTTGCCGGTGAAGGCGTTGGCGCAGCCGGCGTTGACGATCAGCGCCCGAAACTCTTCGCCGCCCTTGTCGGCGTCCAGCTGGCGCTTGCACCAGTCGACCGGGGCAGAGCCGACCTTGTGCCGGGTGAAGACGCCTGCACACGACGCGCCTTCGGGAAAGTGAAAGACCACCAGATCGTCGCGCTCATGCTTGTAAAAGCCCGCGCGCGCGGTCGCGATCTCGACCCCGCCGATCGACGCAATGGCCGGAAAGGGCACGGCCAGCGGCGAGATCATCAGGCCCGGCTTGCCCGGCGCCGAGGCCTTGGCCGGCGTCGACCCGGCCGACTGGGCCGCACGCTTCAGGGCCGAGGCCAACGGGTCCAGCGCCTTTTCGATGGCGGTTTCGATCTTCTTGCCGGTCGAGGCGGACTTGGACGGCGGCTGGCTCATGGGGCGTTTCCGGCGGGGGGAGGAACGGTGACTTTATCGACGGGCGCAGCGACGGCGACGGCGGGCGGCGGCGCCTTCGTGTCATTCAGGCTGATTTCGACCTCGGCCTTGCCGCGAAGTTGCTCCAGCAACTGGCGCACGCCTTCATAGGTCAGATATCGGACAATCTGCGGCCGGGCCTGCTCCAGCGTCGGCGGCGTCTCGACGCGTCGGTCCTCGACCTTGAGCACGGCCCAGCCCGTCTCGGTCTGGATCGGGCCGACGACCTGACCCGGCGTCTTACCCTGCAGGGCCGTCGCATAGACCCCCGGCAGAACGTCCAGCGTCGAATAGCCCAGATCGCCGCCGGAATAGCGTGTGGCGTCGTCGATGGAGCGTTGAGCGGCTACGGCCTCGAACGCCGCCCCCTGCCCCAGCACGCCCAGCACGGCGTCGGCCTGCTCCTTGGTCGGCGCCAGGATCAGCCGCACGCGGACTTCTTCGGTGGCGCGCGCCAGACGCTGCTGCTCGGCGTAGAGGCGTTCGACCGCCTGTTCCGAAACAGCGCCGGAGACCACCTTTTCCACCAGCATGTCGCCCAGAATGCGTTCGCGCACGGCCTGCAGGCGACGCTGGGCGGCCGGGCTGGAATCCAGTCCGCGACGCTCGGCCTCGGCGGCCAGAAGCTTCTGATCCACCACCTCGTCCATCACCCGGCGGAACAGTTCGGAGGAGACATCGAGAGGATCGTCCTCGCCGATCAGCCCTTGCGCCACCGCCTCGCGCCGCACGTCCGAGGCCCAGACGGCGCGGTCGTTGACCTTGGCCACCACCCGGTCGTTCTTTTCCGGCGCAGCCTCGTCGCCGCCCCGCCCACAGGCGGCCACGCCCATCGCCAGCCCGACGGCGACGACCAGAAACAGGCTTGTGAGGGGACGCCGCGCTCGCATCGGACGCTCCGGGCAAGGGTCTGGGGACAGGTCGCCGGGGCGACCGTTCGCGCCTGCGCGGCGCCGCCTTAAAAAGGCCCTCGCGTTGACAGGGGTAAGGGCGGTGCTTAAGTCCCGCCTGCGCCCAAGTCGAGGGATTTTCGATCGTATGCGCGGCCCTTCGCGCGCCCTGACTGCAGGGAAGGCCTGGGGCTGGCGTGATCGCGGCCTCCCGACCGGGCGAAACCTGTCTTTCTCAGAGCCTTCAGCCGCTCGACCGCCTGACCCGGATCGCCCATGCTCGGCTTCGCCAAGAAACTTCTCGGTTCCTCCAACGACCGCAAGGTCAAGGCCTTCCAGGCCCAGGTCCAGAAGATCAACGCCCTTGAACCCAAGTTCGAGGCCTTCTCTGACGACGAACTGCGCATGATGACGCAGACTTTCCGGGATCGCGTCGAAGCCGGCGAAAGCCTGGACAAGCTGCAGAACGAGGCCTTCGCCGTCGTGCGCGAAGCCTCCAAGCGCGTGCTGGGCCAGCGTCAGTACGACGTGCAGATGGCCGGCGGCATGATCCTGCACGAAGGCGGCATCGCCGAGATGCGGACCGGCGAAGGCAAGACCCTGGTGGCCGTGGCCCCGGTCTATCTGAACGCCCTGGCGGGCAAGGGCGTTCACGTCGTCACCGTCAACGACTACCTGGCCCGGCGCGACGCCGAGACCATGGGCAAGGTCTACCGCTTCCTGGGCCTTGAGGTCGGCGTCATCGTCAACGGCCTGTCGCAGGGTCAGCGCCAGATGGCCTATCAGGCCGACATCACCTACGGCACCAATAACGAGTTCGGCTTCGACTATCTGCGCGACAACCTGGTTTACGACCGTCGCGAGATGGTGCAGCGCGGCCACCACTTCGCCATCGTCGACGAAGTGGACTCCATCCTGATCGACGAGGCGCGCACGCCGCTGATCATCTCGGGCCCGACCGAGGACCGCTCAGACCTGTACAAGATCGTCGACGCCCTGGTGAAGGAACTGGTCAAGGACAAGGACACCTACGACCTCGACGAGAAGCAGCGCCAGGCCCTGCTGACCGAGCTGGGCTCGGAACGCATGGAGCAGGTGCTGGAGGAAGGCGGCCACTTCGCCGAGGACACCGTCGACCTGTACGACCCGGCCAATGTCAGCCTGGTCCACCACGTCAACCAGGCCCTGCGCGCCAACACCCTTTATCAGCGCGACAAGGACTACATCATCAAGGACGGCGAGATCGTCCTGATCGACGAATTCACCGGCCGCATGATGACGGGCCGTCGCCTGTCCGAAGGTCTTCACCAGGCCATCGAAGCCAAGGAAGACGTCAAGATCATGCCCGAGAACCAGACCCTGGCCTCGGTGACGATCCAGAACTATTTCCGCCTCTACGAAAAGCTGTCCGGCATGACCGGCACCGCCGCGACCGAGGCCCAGGAATTCCTCGACATCTACAAGATGGACGTCCTGGAAGTGCCGACCAACCGTCCGATCCTGCGCAAGGACTACGACGACGAGGTCTACCGCACCTTCGCCGAGAAGAACCGCGCCATCGCCGCCCAGATCGCCGACTGCTATGTCCGCGGCCAGCCGATCCTGGTCGGCACGGTGTCGATCGAAAAGTCCGAAGAACTGTCCGACCTGCTGAAAACCTACGACTATCAGGTCGAGGTTTCGCGCAAGGTGAAGCCCGAGTACGAAGGCCGCGAGAAGGAAGCCCAGAAGGTCGGCGACCTGGCCTATGACGTCGAATACGTCACCGGCCGCGGCATCCCGCACAATGTCCTGAACGCGCGCCAGCACGAGCAGGAAGCCTACATCGTCGCTGAAGCGGGCCTGCCGCACGCGGTGACCATCGCCACCAACATGGCCGGCCGCGGCACCGACATCCAGCTGGGCGGCAACCTGGACATGCGTATCCAGCGCTGGGTTCAGGAACAGCGCAACATGGCGATGGAGGTCCCGCCCGAGGCGCTGGCCGACAAGGAAACCGAGTTCAAGGCCGAGATCGCCGCCGCCCGGGAAAAGGCCCTGCTCGCCGGGGGCCTGTTCGTTCTGGGCACCGAGCGCCACGAAAGCCGCCGCATCGACAACCAGCTGCGCGGCCGGACCGGCCGTCAGGGCGACCCCGGCACCTCGAAATTCTACCTGTCGTGTGAAGACGACCTGCTGCGCATCTTCGCCGGCGACCGCCTGGACGCCATCATGCGCCAGTTCGGCGTGGCCGAGGGCGAGGCCATCAGCCACCCCTGGCTGAACCGCGCCGTCGAGACGGCCCAGAAGCGCGTCGAAGCCCGCAACTACGACATGCGCAAGAACGTGCTGAAGTACGACGACGTCGTGAACGACCAGCGCAAGGCCGTGTTCGAACAGCGCCAGGAGTTCATGGACTCCACCGACCTGTCGGAACTGGTCGCCGATTTCCGCAGCGACGTGATCAACGACCTGGTCGAACGCTATATGCCGCCCAAGGCCTATGCCGAGCAGTGGGACATCGACGGTCTGGACGAGAAGGTCCGCTCGACGCTGGGCCTGGAGCTGCCGCTGCATGACTGGGCCGCCGAAGAAGGCGTCTCCAACGAAGAGATCGAAGAGCGCATCACCGTCGCCGCCGACGCCCGCGCCGCCGAGCGTCTGGAGCTGATCGGCGCCGATCAGACGCGCGGCCTCGAAAAGCAGTTCATGCTGCAGATGATCGACATGCAGTGGCGCGAGCACCTGGTCCACCTGGACCACCTGCGCGGCGTCATCGGCCTGCGCGGTTACGGCCAGCGCGACCCGCTGAACGAATACAAGACCGAAGCCTTCAACCTGTTCGAGACGCTGCTGCACGACCTGCGCCACAACGTCACGCGCTGGCTGATGACGGTCGAGTTCCAGTTCCAGGCGCCGCCGGCGATGGAAATGCCCGAGTTCCAGGAAATCCACCTGAATCCCGGCACCGGCGAGAACGAAATGGCCAACCCGATGGCCCAGAACCCGGAAGGCATGCTGACCGGCGATGATCGTTCGAAACTGCCGGTCGAGGCCCTGCCCGCCGACTGGGAGCGCACCAGCCGCAACGCCGACTGCCCCTGCGGCTCGGGCCGCAAGTTCAAGCACTGCCACGGCAGTTTGATTTAAGGGCGCGCTGACGCGCGCGGCGCTACGCTCGCTGCTTGAGCGCCGAAGGCTGAGTTGAGAGAGGCGGGTTCGCGCAGGCGGCCCGCCTTTTTCTTTGGCCCGTGACGCGGCCCATCATGCGCGTTAGCCTGCCCTCATGAACTACAAGCCCCTGTTCTCGCGCGCGCTCGGTCTTGATCCCGAGCGCCTGCATTTCGCCGCCCACAGCCACCATCTGTGGCCTGACGCCAGTTTCGACGGCCAGGTCCGGGCCTGGGCCGAGGCCAATCGTTTCGCCGATCGCAAATGGGACCTGATCTTCGGCGAGGTCATCCCCGAGGCTCAGGGACACGTCGCGCGCGAGCTAAGCCTGCCCTCTCCCGACAGCCTGATTTTCGCACCAAACACCCATGAGATCCTGCTGCGCATCGTCTCAGCGGTCGACAAGGCGCCCGTGCGCATCCTGGCCACCGACGGCGAGTTCCACTCCTTCCGCCGCCAGTCGGAGCGCTGGGAAGAGGCCGGTCAGGCCGTCGTCACCCGCGTGCCCCTGGGCCCGTTCGAGACCTTCGCCGAGCGGTTCGTCGCGGCGGCGCAAGCGGGCGGGCACGATCTGATCTTCGTCAGCCAGGTCTTCTTCCGTACCGGCGGCCTGTTCGATCGCATCGCCGAACTGGCGGAACTGGCCGACCCGGCGGGGCCGTGGGTCGTCGTGGACGGCTATCACGGCTTCATGGCGACGCCGACCGACCTGTCGACTGTGGCGGACAAGATCTTCTATCTGGCGGGCGGCTATAAATACGCCATGGCGGGTGAAGGCGCCTGCTTCCTGCACGCCCCGCCCGGCTTCGGGCCGCGCCCCGTCGTGACCGGCTGGTTCGCCGAGTTCGGCCATCTGGAAGGCCCGCCCGGCGGCGTTCAATACCGCACCGACGGCGGCCGGTTCTGGGGCGCCACCTTCGACGCCAGCGCACTTTACCGTTTCAACGCCGTGCGCGCGATGCTGGATCAGCACGGCCTGACCACAGCGATGATCGCCGACCACGCGCGCGGCCTTCAGGCGCGGTTCCAGGCGGCGATTGAAGGCGGAGAAGCGGGCGGCCTGTCACAGGCCGACATCCTGAACCCGGTCGACGGCGAGGCTCCCCGCGCCCGCTTCCTGGCCCTTCGCCACGCCGACGCTCCGCCCTGGAAGACGGCACTGCAGGAGATGAACGTCATCGCTGATGTGCGCGACGACGTCATCCGTTTCGGCTTCAGCCTGTATCAGAGCGAGGAAGACGTGGAGCGGCTGATCCACGCCTGCGCCCGGCTGGACTAGGTTTCAGAAGAACAGGCTGTCGGCGTCTCGGCGAGCCTCGGGCGGATCGGTACGGCGCGGTTGACGCTCGCGGCGGGGCGCCGGGGCTGAGGCAGGCGGCGTCGCCCGCGCAGGCTGTGCGGTCGCTGTCGGCGCCGGGTCGCCCGGCAGTCGTGGCGTCGGGGTCGCACGTGGGGTCGGCGCGGCGGCTGCTGGCGGCGGCGGCGCGCTCGCCTCGGCTTTCGGCGGCGGGCCCAGCGTCGGATATTTCGGCGCAGGCGGCAGGCGCGGGCGGCGCGCGGGCGGCGCCGCAGCCGGGGCGGTCAGCACGGCTTCCGCGTCAGGCGACGGGGCCTCAAGCGACGGGGCCTCAAGCGCCTGACGCGCCTGGGTTCGCGCGCGGGGGCTGTCGCAACGGCACAGAACCAGATCCTCGCCCTCGCGCCACAGGATCAGCGGTCGGCGCGGCGGCTCGGCCCAACGTTGGGCCAGGCCGGCCAGATTCTTCTCCAACGCCTCATCGGCGGCGGCCGGGATGGCGCGGACCTCATGCCCCTGCGCCTCCCATAGCGGCGCCGTCTGCGCCAGCCAGTCCCGCCCCGCGCCGTCCGGGTCGTAGACATAGACGGGTGTCAGGCCGAAGGCCGCCGGACCCGCCGCCTGCTCCAGCCGCGCCTCCAGCCCTTCAGGCGGCGTCAGGCGCTGAAGATCGTGCCGCGCCACGCCCAGCCACCAGGCCGCCAGAACCACGCCGAGCAACAGCAGACCCAGCACGACGCCGATCAGCGTCCCGAGCAGCAGGCGCGGCCAGTCCGTATGAGAGGATGAGTTCAGGGCGGCGGAGGTCATCGCCGCCAAGGCCTAGCACCGAATGGCGCGGCTGTCAGACCGCCAGATCCAGCAGGGCGTCGCGCGTCAGCTCGACATGGGTCATGGGGAACAGGTGGCCGCCGCCCGCCACGGTCTCGACCTCGACATTCCGGCGGCGCGACGACGGCGCGACGGCGCACAAGGCCCCTGTCTCAGCCTTGAGAATCCGCACGGCGCCCGGATAGCTCGCCAGAGCCCGCCAGGGATCGTGCGCCTGTGCGGCGTAGTTGGACGCCTCCCAGGCCGGGTCGCAGGCCAGCTCCAGCCCGCGATCCGTCTCGACGAGACCGTCGGCCAGATAGTCGGCCAGCATCATGTCCGGCCAGCCCTTGAAAGCGCCGCGTCCGCGATAGGCGCTCATCGCCTGTTCACGGCTGTCGAACAGGGCGCGGCGGCGCAGGGTGTTGGCGACGATGGGAAAGCGCTGGGACAGCAGGCCGGCGAGCGGCAGGTTCATCGCCCACACCATCTCGCGACGCCAGACGACAGGATCGAGCAGCAACAGACGCGAGACCCGATCCGGGCGCTCGGCGGCGGCCATCAGGCCGCTGGTCCCACCGATGGAATGGCCGGCCAGAGCGACGGGCGGGCCGTCGATCGCCTCCAGAAGGCAGATCAGGTCGTCGCGATGATCCTTCCAACTGCGGCGGCCGTCGGGAAGAGCGGGCAGACGCGTCCGGCCGTGACCGCGCAGATCCGGCGCCCAGATGCGCAGCGCGCCCGACAGCGGCTGTAGCAGGGAGCGGTATGTCAGGGCGTTGAAGCCGTTGGCGTGGACGAAGATCAGGTCAACCGGCCGCTTGGGATCGCCGAAGTCCAGCACGGCCATGTCGCCCGCGCCCCAGCGATTGTCGATCGGCACGCTGATCCGGCGCGGCGCCGACAGGGCCAAGGCGTCCATCGAGTTCAGGCCGCCACGCGGCAGGCGCCGCACCGGCCGTGGCCTTCGATCGTGGTGCGCTCGATCGCATAGCCCGCCTTCGCGGCCGCCTGGGCGATCACATCGGCGCCGGGGACCGCCACCTCTTCGGTGGCGCCGCAGCAGTCGCAGATCAGGAAGGCCGCCGCATGGCCGCCTGGCGCGCAGGCGTCGGCCGTGCAGGCGACGTAGGCGCTGATGGAGGCGATGCGGTGGGCCAGACCTCGCTTCTCAAGGAACTCAAGGGCGCGATAGACGGTCGGCGGCTTGGCCGCCTGACCATCGACGCCATAGCGGGCGATCAGGTCATAGGCCTTGACCGGCTCGGCGGCCGACAGCAGCAGTTCAAGCACGCGGCGGCGCGGGGCGGTCATACGGTCGCCATCGGCCGAAAACCGCGCCTCGACGGCGGCGATCGCCCGTTCGACCTCGGCGGCGCCGGGTCGGCTGTCGATATGATCATGATCGCAGGCGTCGCCCATGAGCTAAGAGCTAGGGGGTCCGGAGCCGCGCCGCAACCGGGACCGCGCGCCGCAGGCTCGATCGGGGCTCATTGTGGCCAAACAGCGGCGTTTGCGGCGGCCCCGGCCTTGGGCTAGAAGAACCGTCCTTTCTGTTCAGAAGACCCTATTTCATGACCGACGCGACCCAAGCGAACAGCCCCCTGTCGGGCACTGTCCTGTTCTATTCCCAGCCCGAGCCGCTGTCGGCTGACGTGCACGGCAAGCTGGGCGTGACGCCCGCGGACAAGCCCTACGCCTTCGTGGCCCAGACCCACGTCGTGCCGCTGACGGTGACGGAGTTCGCCCCGGCCGCCCTGTCCTATCCGATCATCTTCGTCGGCGACGCCAAGCAGCCGGTCGCCGCCATGGGCCTGAACCAGGCCGAGAACCTGTTCATCGAGAACGGCGACTTCCGCCCCGACGCCTATATCCCGGCCTATGTCCGCCGCTACCCCTTCGTCTTCGCCAATGACGAAGAGCAGAAGCGCATGGTGCTGTGCATCGACCGCGCCGCCCCCTTTGTTGTCGAAGGCGGCGAGACGCCCCTGTTCGAAAACGGCCAGCCCAGCGGCTACGTCAACTTCGGCATGGAGTTCTGCAACAACTTCGAGCAGGAGCGCGCACGCACCGAGTCCTTCGTCAACCTGCTCAAGGAACTGGACCTGTTCGAGGTGCGTGAAGCCACCTTCACCCCGCGCAACGCCGACGGCTCGCCCGGCGCGCCTCAAAAGATCGCCGAATACTTCGCCGTGTCGGAAGACAAGCTGAAGGCCCTGCCGGTCGAGAAGCTGGCCGAACTGCGCGACAACGGCGCCTTGGGCCAGATCTACGCCCATCTGGTGTCGCTGCTGGGCTGGGACCGTCTGATCGCCATGGCCCTGACCCGCTCCGCCTCGCAGCCGGTCGCCGCCAACGCTTGATTAAGAGCCTAACGCGCATTCGCGCTGCTTGAGGCTTCTTTGAAGCGGGCCTAACGCGCATTCGCGCTGCTTGAGGCCCGGATAAAGCGATGAAATGAAGACGCCCCGTCAGGCTGCTGGCGGGGCGTTTTTCGGCTATGCCACAAGGGGAAAAGGGGTTTAGCGGCGGGCCACGAGGGCGCGGGTCAGGCAGGAGAAGACCAGTCGGCCCGCCTCGTCCAGAATGTCCTGCTGGGCGATGACCACGCCCTTTTCGTCGCCGACCGGGTCCTTGCCCATCACCGTCAGCCGTCCGCGCAGCAACTCGCCCGCCGGAGGATTGCGCAGGAAGCGCAGGCCATCCACCGCCAGGGTCTTGGACCCCGCCCAGCCGCCCATGCGGTCGGCGGACAGGCGGCTCCACAGGGCGTAGACCATGGCCTCGGGCGCGCCATAGGCGACGTCCCACCCCGGCAGGAAGCGTTCGGCGAACAGGTCCAGCGCCGCCGCATCGACGGCGCAAGCGCCCAGCGGTATGACCTGGCCGATCTCGAGATCCTCGAAATGGACATGCAACGGTTCGGTCATGCGCGGTTCTTCCTCGCTCAGGCCGCCGGCTCCTCCGACACCCGGACCATCAGCTTGCCGTCATGGTCGCCGGTGAACAAGCGATTCAGCGAGCCGACGGCCCCTTCCAGGCCGTCGTCGACGTGCACCTTCCACTGGACCTTGCCGTCGGCCAGCCACGGGCCCATTTCGGCGACCATTTCCTTGGCGCGGTGGGCGTAGTCGAGGACCAGGAAGCCCTGCACGTCCAGACGGTGGGTGATGATGCGCGAGAAATTGGGCGAAGGCGGCATCCGCGTGGCGTTATAGGCCGAGATCAGGCCGCAGACGGCCATGCGGCCGTGCACCTTCAGCCGGTTCCAGACGGCGATCATGATGTCGCCGCCGACGTTCTCGAAATTGAGGTCGATCCCGTCGGGCGCCAGGCGGTCCAGGGCGTCGCCCACATCCTCGCTCTTGTAATCAACGGCGCCGTCGAAACCGAGCTCTTCGGTCAGCCAGCGGCATTTCTCGGCGCCGCCGGCGATGCCGATGACGCGGCAGCCGCGCTGCTTGGCCACCTGCCCGGCGATGGAGCCGACCGCGCCCGCCGCCGCCGAGATGACCAGGGTCTCGCCCGCCTTGGCTTTCAGCACGTCGGTGACGCCGAAATAGGCCGTCATGCCGGTCATCCCCAGGACGGAGAGATTGGCGGTCAGCGGCAGGCCCGGCGCGCGGTGGACGGGGCGCAGCCCCGCCTCGGCCACGACGGCGTAATCGGCCCAGGCGCCGGACAGAGGCGTGACCAGATCGCCTTCCTTGAACCGCTCGCCGCGTGACTGCTCGACCACCCCCAGCGTCAGCCCGCGCATGACGTCGCCCAACCCCACCGGCGGCAGATAGCCTTCGGAATCATTCATCCACGTGCGGTTCGTCGGGTCGATCGACAGATAGATCGTGCGGACCAGGACCTCTCCGTCCTTCAGGTTGGGCACGACGCTTTCGGCCAGTTCCAGATCACCCTCCTGAATCAGCCCATGCGGTCGGCGACGCAGGATCCACTGTCGGTTGCGCAAGCTCATCAGTCTGTCTCCCATCAGGGTTTTCTTTCAGAACCCATAGTGGCGCCTCTCGCCCGCAGAGCAAGCCGGCGAACGGCGACGCCTGATCCTCAGGCAAAAAAGAAGGCGGACCCTTTTTTGGGGATCCGCCAGGAGTCGCATCATCGAGAATGAGGCGAGAGCAAAGACCGACCATGCGGTCGGCGGGGGAATCGCTCTCGGCGATCAGATAACGGCGCGCAGGCGAGTCAGTTCCCGTCGTCGAATCCGCCTGAACCCGCCGGATTGGATTGGAGCGGAACGGCCGGGCGCCCGCGACGTTCGCCTTGGGACACCGCCGATAAGACGAATAGACAAGGACGCGAGCCGATGACGCATCAAGACCCGCACTCCCACTCCGCCGACGCCGTGGAAACCCATCACGCCGTCGAGGCCCAGTATGTACGCCAGGGCCGGGGCGGACGGCGCATCCTCATGCTGCTGATCATATCGGCGGGGGCGGCCGCTGTGTTGCTGCTCGGCCTCTGGGCGGTGAACAACGCCAGCCTGCGTCAAACCGCCGAGGAAGCCAGCATGACGCCTGAGGCGCCGCCCGTCGTGGACACCGACCGGGCCGCCCGCAGCGCCGGCCCGGAGGCGACGCCGCCGCCGGTCGACGCTTCTCCCGCCGCCTGAGCTTCCGCCCGGCAAAAAAGGGCCCCGCCGCAGCGGAGCCCTTCAAAGGGGTCGGGGGCGCCGCCCTGCTCAGGCGGCCGCCTTCTGGCGCGAGGGATGGAAGAAGAGCGCCTGGCTGATCGCCGCCTTCACCGTTTCCGGCTGGAACGGCTTGGTGATCAGGAAGGTCGGCTCGGGCCTTTCGCCGGTCAGCAGCCGCTCAGGGAAGGCGGTGATGAAGATGACCGGCACGTCGAACTTGCGCAGGATATCCTTGACCGCGTCGATGCCCGAAGACCCGTCCGCCAGTTGGATATCGGCCAGAACCAGCCCCGGCGCATGCCGCGAAACCGCGTCCACGGCCTCATCGTGAGTGGTGGCGGTGCCGGTGACGCGGTGGCCCAGCTCCTTCACCAGGCTTTCGATGTCGGCCGAGATGATCGCCTCGTCTTCGATGATCAGCACGTCGGTGGCCAGTTCGGCGTCGATGTCGGACTGGGCCTCGGAGATCAGGCGCTCGACCGTGCGCGGATCGACGGCCAGGATCTGGGCGGCCTCGGACGGCGTAAAGCCCTCCAGCGCCGTCAGCAGGAAGGCCTGACGCGACTGGGGCGCAATGCGCAGCAGGCGACGCGATGCGTCATCGCCTTCGGCCGCTCCGCCGCTTTCCAGCTGGGCCCCGGTGCTGGACCAGATGGTGTGAAAGACGTGATAGAGCGCCACCCGCGGCGTCATGTCGGCGGGCAGTTGCCGCTCGCCCGCCGCCAGCGCCTCAAGCGCGACGCGGACATAGTTGTCGCCCGTGCTCTGATCGCCCGTCAGGGCGCGAGCGTAACGGCGAACATAGGGCAGATGCGGCGCAAGTCTGGCCAGAAGACTCATATGTATTTCCCCGACGGCGCCCGTCTCCACTGATGAGACAGGCTTAGAGGACGACAACGTACCAGACACGCCACGGTTCCGTGAGCGTCGTCCAGCTTGAGCATAAAACCGCAACGGCGTAGGAACTCTATTGGCGAGGCGGCGTTCTGCGTCTCTATGAACGACTTCATAAGGCTTGGGCGGCGGCCGACACTCCATGATCGAACCTAAGGACAACCCCGCGCGTAAAAGCGGGTCAACCTCGAACGAACGCGATCTCGAAGAGGTCCGTCTGCGTCAGCAAGCCATCGGCGTGAAGCTGCGCCATATGTTCGACGAAGTCGTCAACGAGCCGGTGCCGGACGAATTTCTGGAAATCCTTCGCCGCGCCGATCAGGGCGCATCCGCCAAGGAGGGGCAGTGACCACCACGACCCCCGCCGCCCGGCCCTCGTCATCAGACGACAACGCGTTCAAAGCTGAACTCGTCACCCTGATCCCCCACCTGCGGGCCTTCGCCCGGACCCTGACCGGCGACCCGACGGCCGCCGATGACCTG
This sequence comes from Brevundimonas sp. LPMIX5, assembly GCF_003576505.1. Lineage (NCBI taxonomy): Bacteria > Pseudomonadati > Pseudomonadota > Alphaproteobacteria > Caulobacterales > Caulobacteraceae > Brevundimonas > Brevundimonas sp. LPMIX5. The sequence goes on along the minus strand of NZ_QWTZ01000004.1, from coordinate 49,086 downwards.
GCCCAGGAAGCCATGATGAAGGCATGGGACGCCCGCGCCAGCTATCAGATGGGCACCAATATGAAGGCCTGGACCTTCATGATCCTGCGCAACCAATTCTATTCTGAAAAGCGCCGCTCGTGGCGCCAGACCCAACTGGACCAGGAAGCCGCGGAGCGCACCCTGATCGCCGTCGACGACCCCGAAGCGCCCGTGGCCCTGGACGAACTGCGTCAGGCGCTGAAATCCCTGCCGGAAGAGCAGCGTGAAGCCCTGATCCTCGTGGGCGCAGGGGGCTTCGCCTATGAAGAAGCCGCTGAAATCTGCCAGTGCGCCGTCGGCACGGTGAAGAGCCGCGTGTCGCGAGCGCGCAAGGCGCTGCAGGCCACGCTGGAGCGCGGCGGCTATGCGCGCGACGGCCAATCGGCGGGCGACGCCATGCGCTCGATTCTGGCCGACGCGGACAGACTAAGCGGCGCCGGGCGCAAATAGCGGTGAGGGTCGGCCGGGTTCTGGGCCGAAAGCTCGGGCGCCGCAGCGTCCAGGGCATCCGATTCCGCCTGGGCCTGGCTATGGCCCTGGGTCTGCTGCCCATCCTGTTGCTCGGCGTGATCCAGACCGAGGCGGAGTTCCGCAAACAGGAGCAGGAACGACGCATCGACCTTCAGTTGGCGGCCGAACGCAGCGCCTCCGACGCCAAGGCCCGGATCAACTCGACCGTCGTGCTGCTTCAGGCCCTGACGCCTGAAGGGGTCGGCTTCTTCTGCGAAGCGCGCCTGACCGCCCTCGCCGCCCGGATGGACGGAATTACAAGCTTGGCGCGCTACGGCGCGACAGGCGCTCCCGTCTGCGCGTCACGCAACGCCGGTCAGGCGCAAGAGGACGAAAGCGTCCTGGGTCAGGTCTGGCATCAGCGCCTGAGCGAGGGTGAGGACGTTGTGATGCAGCGTTCGGCCGACGGAGAATCCCTGATCGTCGCCGTCCGTTGGGAGCGCCCGATGGGCGCCTTTCAAGGCGCGCTGGCGGCGAGAGTTCCCTTCCGCGTGCTCCAGCCGGACATCCGCGACCCCGCCTTGCCCCCTGGTTCTCAGGCGGCGCTGACGGATGGAGCCGGAAACATTCTGATCGCCACCGACCCCGCGCCCTTCGCCTTGAAACGCGCGCGCCAGGCTGAAGGCTGGACCGAACGGGCGCGCGACGGCGCCGCCGTCATGTTCGAAGCGCGCGACGCCCAGGGACGACGCCATGTCTATGGAGGCGCGCCCCTGGCTGGACAGGACGTCTTCGTCCTGCTGTCGGCTCCGGCGCCGGGACTGCTGTCCTGGGCGCGGCTGAACCCGTTCGGCACCCTGTTGCTGCCTCTGGCGGCATGGCTGACCGCGTTTGCGGCCGTCATGTTGCTGTCCGAGCGGATCGTGGTGCGCTGGCTCGACTATCTGGAGCGGGTGGCCGCCATCTATGCGCGGGGTCGTTTCTCCATTCGCCCGGTCCAGGCCGAGCACGCCCCGGCCGAAATCCGCACCCTGGCCCGCACCCTGGGTCATCTGGGCGAGACCATCACCCGTCGCGACAAGGACATTCTGGACGCGCTGGAGGAGAAGGACGCCCTGCTGCGCGAAATCCACCACCGCGTGAAAAACAATCTGCAGATCATCTCGTCCCTGCTGTCGATGCAGCAGCGGGCGGTGACCGACCCCGGAGCACGCTCAGCCCTGGGCGACACGCGACAGCGCATCACCGCCCTGGCCCAGATCTATCGCGTCCTCTATCAGAGCGAGGATATCCGCGAGGCCGACGCCGACACCTTCCTGCGCGAGTTGGTCGGTCAGTTGATCGCAAGCGAGGCGGTGCGCGGACCGCTGGTGACCACCTCCATCGAGGCCGATCCGCTGATCATCGACCCCGACAAGCTGGCGCCCCTGGCCCTGTGGCTGGTCGAGGCCGTTTCTAACGCCCAGAAACACGCCTTCGCCGGACGCGGCGGCGAACTGAAGGTGCGCTTCAAGGTCAATGGCGACACTAGCGTATTAGAAGTTGAGGATGACGGTCCCGGTCTGGATGACGCCATTGAGGCGGGCGTCGGCCGCACCCTGATGATGGCCTTCGCCAAACAACTGCGCGGCGAGGCCCGGATCGTTCCCGCGCCCGGCGGCGGCTCGATCGCACGGCTGACCTTCGTCACCCCCGAAGCCCGCGAAGCCGCCCATGTCCGAGAGGTCGCAGCCTTCCGTCTCAGCGGAACCGCACCCCAAGCGTAGCGTTGTATGGAGGACGGGCGCGGAGCCCGAACCAACAGGAGCCTCCTATGCGCAAACTCATCATTCTGGCCGTCGCTGCTGCAGCTTTGACCACCGCCGCCTGCAACACCATTCAGGGCGTCGGCAAAGACACCCAGGCCGCCGGCCAGGCGGTCGAAGGCGCTGCTCGCGACGCCAAGAACTAAAGGTCCCCGCCCGGATCGGGCGAACCCTTTTTCAGCCCCGCGGACGTTTCTGTCCGCGGGGTTTTATTTTTCTCTGGTGCAGCATGGCCCGCTTGTTTAGCGTCCGCCCGCCCCACGTCGTGGCCAGGACACTGAAAGAAAAATGCGCGTCGGCTCCCCCCGAGAAACCAAGACCAATGAACACCGCGTCGGCCTGACGCCAGCCGCCGCCGGCGAATACGTCGCCCACGGCCATGCCGTCCTGATCGAGACGGGCGCCGGTCTGGGCGCGGGCTTCACCGACGCCGACTACATCAAGGCGGGCGCGCGCATCGCCCCCGACGCCGCCGCCGTCTTCGCCGACAGCGACATGATCGTGAAGGTCAAGGAGCTTCAGCCCGCCGAGTTCGCCCTGCTGAAGCCGGAACACATCCTTTTCACCTATCTGCATCTGGCGCCCGATCCCGAGCAGACGAAGGCCCTGCTGGCCTCGGGCTGCGCCGCCATCGCCTATGAGACGGTGACCGACCGCAACGGCGGCCTGCCGTTGCTGGCGCCCATGTCCGAGGTGGCGGGGCGCATAGGCGTCTTCTCGGCGGCTGAAACCCTGCTGAAGCACAAGGGCGGCATGGGCCTGCTGTTCTGCGGCGTGCCGGGCGTGGCGCCCGCGCGGGTGCTGGTGCTGGGCGGCGGCGTCGTGGGGCTGAACGCCGCGCGCATGGCCGTGGGTCTGGGCGCCGAGGTCGTGGTGCTGGAACGCTCGATCCCCCGGATGCGCCACATCGACGAAGTGACCGGCGGGCGCGTCATCACCCGCTATTCCTCGCTGCACGCCATCGAGGAGGAACTGCCCAAGGCCGATGTGGTGATCGGCGCCGTTCTGACGCCGGGCGCAGAGGCCCCGACCCTCGTGCGCCGCGACCAGTTGGCGTCGATGAAGAAGGACAGCGTCCTGATCGACGTCGCCATCGATCAAGGCGGCTGTTTCGAGACCTCGCGCCCGACGACCCACGATGATCCGACCTATGTGGTCGACGGCGTCATCCACTACTGCGTCGGCAATATGCCCGGCGCCGTGCCGCGCACCAGCTCCGAAGCCCTGAACAACGCCACCCTACCCTATGGTCTGGCCTTGGCCGATCAGGGGCTGGACGCTCTGCACACCGATCCGCATCTGGCCCACGGCCTGAACGTGCTGAAGGGCGAGATCACCCACCCCGCCGTCGGCAAAGCTCTCGACATGGCGTGGAGCGACCCCTTCGGCGTCTGGGCGAACAGCTAAGATCGCACCCGCCTGTAATTCGCCGCGCTTCTGGGCCATAAGGCGCCCATGAAGTTCCTCGATCAGGCCAAGATCTATATTCGCTCCGGCAACGGCGGCGCGGGCTCCGTCTCGTTCCGCCGCGAAAAGTTCATTCCCAACGGCGGGCCGGACGGCGGCGACGGCGGCAAGGGCGGCGATGTCTGGGTCGAAGCGGCCGACGGGCTGAACACCCTGATCGACTTCCGCTACCAACAGCATTTCAAGGCCCAGACCGGCCACCACGGCCAGGGCCGCCAGATGCACGGCGCCAAGGGCGAAGACGTGGTCCTGCGCGTCCCCGTCGGCACCCAGGTGCTGGACGAGGACAAGGAGACGGTGCTCGTCGACCTTGATGAGGCGGGCATGAAGGTGAAGCTGCTGTCCGGCGGCAACGGCGGCTGGGGCAACACCCGCTTCAAGGGGCCGGTCAACCAGGCCCCGCGTCACGCCAACCCCGGCCAGGACGGCCAGGAGCGCTGGATCTGGCTGCGGCTGAAGTTGATCGCCGACATTGGTCTGGCGGGCCTGCCCAATGCGGGCAAGTCGACCTTCCTGTCGGCCGTCTCGGCGGCGCGGCCCAAGGTGGCGGACTATCCCTTCACCACCCTGACGCCGAACCTGGGCATGGTGGACCTGAGCCCGTCGGAACGCTTCGTCATCGCCGACATCCCCGGCCTGATCGAAGGCGCCAGCGAGGGCGCGGGGCTGGGCACCCGCTTCCTGGGCCACGTCGAGCGCTCGGCCAGCCTGATCCACCTGATCGACGGCACGCAGGACGATGTGGTCGAGGCCTATCGCATCATCCGCGGCGAGTTGGAGGCCTATGGCGAGGGTCTGGCCGACAAGACCGAGATTCTGGCCCTGAACAAGATCGACGCCCTGACGCCCGAAGCCCGCGAGGAAAAGGCGGCGGCGCTGGAGGCGGTCGCGGGCCGACGCCCCATGCTGGTGTCCGGCGTCTCGGGCGAGGGCGTCACCGATCTGCTGCGCGCCGCCTGGGCGGAGGTCAAGCTGACCCGCGGCGAGGTCACCGACGAGGGCGAGGACGTCATCCCCGAAACGCCAGGCGGCTGGCAGCCCTAATCCGTCACATGGCCGGATGACGGGGGCGTCGCCGCCCCCTATGTTCGCGCCATGACCGACGCGCTCGCCGAAATCCCCGCCCGCCCCCTCACTCAAGACGGGCCGCCCCTGCGGCTGTGGATGATCGACGCCTCGGCCTACATCTTCCGCGCCTACCACGCCCTGCCGCCGCTGACGCGCAAGTCGGACGGCCTGCCCGTGGGGGCGGTGCAGGGCTACTGCAACATGCTGTGGAAGCTGCTGAAGGACATGAAGGGCGAGGACGGCCCGACGCATCTGGTCGCCGTCTTCGACCATTCGGAGAAGACCTTCCGCAACGACCTTTACGACCAGTACAAGGCCCACCGCCCCCCGGCGCCCGAAGATCTAGTGCCGCAGTTCCCGCTGGTGCGCGAGGCGACCAAGGCCTTCGGCGTCCACTGCGTCGAGATGGTCGGATACGAAGCCGACGATCTGATCGCCACCTATGCCTGCAAGGCGCGCGACGCGGGCGGCGAGGCGGTGATCGTCAGTTCCGACAAGGACCTGATGCAGCTGATCGGCGACGGCGTGGTCATGTATGACCCGATGAAGGACCGCCGCCTCGAAGAGGAGGCCGTGTTCGAGAAGTTCGGCGTCGCGCCCGACAAGGTGGTCGAGGTTCAGGCCCTGATCGGCGACAGCGTCGACAACGTGCCCGGCGCCCCCGGCATCGGCCCCAAGACGGCGGCCCAGTTGATCCACGAATACGGCGATCTGGACACCCTGCTGGCCCGCGCGGGCGAGATCAAACAGCCCAAGCGCCGCGAGACGCTGATCAATTTCGCCGATCAGATCCGCCTGTCGCGTGAACTGGTCAAGCTGGACTGCGAGGCGCCGATCCCCGAACCGATCGACGACTTCATCATCCGCGCCCCGGACCCCGAAACACTGTCGGCCTTCCTGGAGATGATGGAGTTCCGCTCGCTGGCCCGCCGCGTCGGCGACGGCAAGGCGCCGCAGAAGGAAGGCTCCGCCTTCACGCGCCAGCCGACGGCGCCGGTCGCCACGCCGCGCTATGGCCAGACCGAAGTTGCGGCCCCGGCCGAAATCCACGCCATCGACCACGGCCGCTATGAGTGCGTGCAGACGCTGGAAGACCTCGACCGCTGGATCGCGCGGGCCAAGGCGGCGGGCGTGGTCGGCTTCGACACCGAGACGGACGCCCTGTCCTCAACCCACGCCGGGCTGTGCGGCGTGTCGCTGGCGGTCGGGCCGAACGACGCCTGCTACATCCCCCTGACGCATGAGCACGAGCCGACCGGCGACGGCGGTCTGGACTTCGGGGACGGCGGCGACGCCCGCCCGCCGTTGCAACAGATCGACAAGCCGACGGCGCTGGCGCGGCTGAAGACGCTGCTGGAAGATCCGTCGGTGCTGAAGGTCGGCCAGAACATCAAATACGACCTCGCTGTCATGGCCCGGCGCGGCGTGCGTGTCAGCCCGATCGACGACGTGATGCTGATCTCCTACGTGCTGGAAGGCGGTCTGCACGGCCACGGCATGGACGAACTGGCGCGCCTGCACCTCGGCCACGAACCGATGACCTTCAAGAGCGTGGCGGGGACCGGCAAGAGCCAGAAAAGCTTCAAGCACGTCGAGCTGAAGTCGGCCGTCTGCTACGCCGCCGAGGACGCTGACGTGACCCTGCGCCTGCACCGCCTGCTGAAGCCGCGTCTGGCGGCCGAGGGCCTGTCGAGCGTCTATGAGACGCTGGAGCGCGGCATGCCCGCCGTCCTGGCCGACATGGAGCGGGCCGGCGTTCGCGTCGACCCCGACCGGCTGCGCTCCCTGTCCTCGACCTTCGGCCAGCGCATGGCCGAGCTGGAGGAGGAGGCGCACAAGCTGGCCGGTCGCCCGTTCAACGTCGGCAGCCCGCGCCAGATCGGCGAGATCCTGTTCGGCGAGATGAACCTGCCCGGCGGCAAGAAGACCGCCAGCGGCCAGTGGGGCACCGACGCCAGCGTGCTCGAGGAGCTGGCTCAGACGCAACCCCTGCCCCGCACCATCCTGGACTGGCGCCAGCTGTCCAAGCTGAAGGGCACCTATACCGACGCCCTGGTGGCGGCGATGGACCCGCAGACGAACCGGGTCCACACCTCCTATCAGCTGGCGGCGGCGACCACGGGGCGTCTGGCCTCATCCGACCCCAACCTGCAGAACATCCCGATCCGCACCGAGACGGGACGCCAGATTCGTCAGGCCTTCATCGCCTCACCGGGCCATGTGCTGATCTCAGCCGACTACAGCCAGATCGAGCTGCGCCTGCTGGCCCACATCGGCGACATTCCCGAGCTGAAGCGCGCCTTCAAGAGCGGCCTCGACATCCACGCGGCCACCGCGTCCGAAATGTTCGGCGTGCCGGTCGAGGGCATGCCCAGCGAGACGCGTCGCCGGGCCAAGGCCATCAACTTCGGCATCATCTACGGCATCAGCGCCTTCGGCCTGGCCGCCCAGCTGGGCATCGATCAGGGCGAGGCCGGAGCCTACATCAAGACCTATTTCGAGCGCTTCCCCGGCATCCGCGCCTATATGGACAGGACCAAGGCGCTGGTGAAGGAGCAGGGCTTCGTCACCACCGTCTTCGGGCGGCGCATCCACATCCCGGCCATCCACTCCAAGTCCGGCGCCGAGCGCCAGTTCGGCGAGCGCGCCGCCATCAACGCCCCGATCCAGGGCGCGGCCGCCGACATCATCCGCCGCGCCATGATCCGTATGCCCGGCGCCCTGGCTGATGCCGGTTTGCAAACCCGCATGCTGCTGCAGGTCCACGACGAACTGGTGTTCGAGGCCCCCGAGGCCGAGGCCGACCGCGCCATCGCCGTCATCCGCCGCATCATGGAAGGCGCCGCCCTGCCTGTCGTCGATCTCAGCGTGCCCCTGGACGTCGAGGCCAAGGCGGCCCCGAACTGGGACGGCGCGCATTAAATCAGCCGATAGACATCAGAAGAGCGCCTTCATCAATACGATCTCGAATGAACTGGACCTTGTGGCTTAGCTCTGTGGCTATTCGCGCCATATCATCGAGTTCGCCTATCGTTTTCCTGATCCGATTGTAGACGAAGTGATCGCCCCCTTGTTTATCGCGCTTTGCATGAAACGCTTTAAAGGTAGCCCCCCCAATTTCCCAGTACTTCCATATGCGCGTGGGCTAGCAAATTTCGATCATTAGCTCCTTGATCATAACCAGATAGCAGCTCATCAATTTCATTTCTGATGGAGCAAAGAGGGCCTTCAATTATTAACACACCTCTAAGGTGAGATACCAATTCCGACCTGCTATTCGGGATACGACAATCGATCGAGCCATAGGGGTCTGTTTTTGATGCCCTCAACGCAATTTCTTTCAGCGTCGTTTCGACACTTCCCCACGCTCCCACTATAACGCCTCGCCAAAGGGTAGCTTCACGCAAATCGTCTGCGGGCGTCCAAGGATTAATTTCTAAAGCATACCTGAGCGGATCAATATTTTTCACGTTTCAAAATCCATCCCCATCATCAGCTGTCGTTACTCTTACTTAGATTCTCATCAACTCGAACAAGAGCACAACCATGAGCCTGGACCCCGAAATCCGCGACAACGAAGAAGCCAAGCGTTACGAGCTGGACATCGACGGCGAGACCGCCGTGGTCATCTACAACCCCGTCGCGGGCGGGCGCCTGATCACCGAGACCCTCGTGCCGGTCCCGCTGGAAGGGCGCGGCATCGCCAGCCGCATGGCCAAACACGTCCTGGCCGATCTGAAGGACAAGGGCCTGCTGATCCTGCCGACGTGCACCTTCTTCTCCAGCTATCTGAAGAAGCACCCGGAATACGCCGATCAGGTGCATCCCACCTATCGGGCCATGCTGGGCCTCTGACGGTCGCTTCGCGCGTCTTCCCCTGCTAGGGCGGGGCGATGAAGTCTTCAGACATCGACGTCCTGATCGTCGGCGCCGGCGCGGCCGGCATGATGTGCGCCATCGAGGCGGGCAAGCGCGGCCGTCGCGTGCGCGTGATCGACCACGCCCGCGCGCCCGGCGAGAAGATCCGCATCTCCGGCGGCGGACGCTGCAACTTCACCAATCTGGGGACGAGCGGCGCCAACTTCCTGGGCGAGAACCCGCGCTTCGCCCTGTCGGCCCTGCGGCGCTTCACCCAGCACGACTTCATCAAGATGGTCGATCGCCATGGCATCGCCTGGCACGAAAAGACGCTGGGCCAGCTGTTCTGCGACGACAGCGCCAAGCTGATCATCCGCATGCTGACGGACGAGATGAAGGCGGCGGACGTCACCCTGTCGCTGGGCGTCGGCGTCAAAAAGGTCGAGCGCGCGGGCGAGCGGTTTCAGGTCGATCTGGACGACGGGTCGCGCGTGACGGCGACCTCTCTGGTCGTGGCGAGCGGCGGCAAGTCCATTCCCAAGATGGGGGCCTCCGGCTGGGGCTATGAGGTCGCGCGGCGCTTCGGCCTGCGCGTCACCGACACCCGGCCCGCGCTGGTTCCACTGACGTTCGAGCCGGGGCTGCTGGAGCAACTCAAGCCGCTGGCGGGCGTGTCGGTGGACGCCGTGGTCCGCCACAAGGCGCCCAAGGAGGCGGGTCCCGGCCGCCCGGCCAAGGAAACCGTCTTCCGCGAAGGCCTTCTGTTCACCCATCGCGGCCTGTCGGGGCCGTCGATCCTGCAGATCAGCTCCTACTGGCGCGAGGGCGAGGCGATCACCGTCGATCTGGCCCCCGACCGCGACGCGGCCGCCGAAATTCTGGCCGCCAAGAGCGAGAACGGCAAGCAGGCCGTGCACACTGCCGTCGGCCGCGTCGTGCCGCGCCGTCTGGCCGAGGCCCTGTGCGCGCGCGAAAACCTGTCGGGCAAACTGGCCGAGGTCGGCGACAAGAAGCTGCGCGCCCTGGCCGAGACGATCAACGCCTGGACGGTCAAGCCGGTCGGCTCGGAGGGCTATCGCACCGCCGAGGTGACGCTGGGCGGGGTCGACACCGCCGCCCTCGATCAACAGACGATGGAGGCCAAGGCGGTCCCCGGCCTGTTCTTCATCGGCGAGGTCGCGGACGTGACCGGCTGGCTGGGCGGCTACAACTTCCAGTGGGCCTGGTCGTCGGGCTGGGCGGCGGGCCAACACTGCTGATCGAGTAAGGCCTCAGGCCGCCAGTCCGGCCGCCTGCATCAGGGGACGCAGGGCCTGAACCGCCTGCGGCTCGGCGCTGAGGGCGGCGCGGACGTCGGGGGCGCGCATCAGGCGCAGCGCCTCGGCGCGGGCGCGCTCCGCGACCGGTCCGCTCGGCCCCGTCTCCCCCGCCGCCAGACGCAGAAGGACCGCCAGCTTTTGCGGGACCGGAGCAGGCGCGCGGGCCAGTTGAGCCGTGAGCCGGGCATCGGCCTCGATCGAACCTCCGACGGCCCCGAGGGCCTCCACCACGCCCTGCGTCTCGCGCTCGAACAGTCCGGCCTTGCGCACGCCGCGCTGAAGCTCGGCCAGAGCCATCAGCCGCTGTCCCGGCGGCGTCGCGCCGGGCGTCCGGGCCCGCATTTCCGTCTCGAAACGCAGGGAGGCGACGCAGGCGTCCAGCCAGCGCGCGGCCGCCCGCTTATTGGCGCCGCCGGTGACGTTTTCACACAGGCGCGTCAGCCGCTCGGCTTCCGACAGGACGCTGGCGCAATCCTTGACATAGGCGGCGACGAAATCGGCCGCGACCAGCCCTTTCGACCGCTCGATGAAGGCGGTCTGCACCTCTTCCAGCGTCAGCAGACGCCCCGCCGTGGCCGTCAGCGCCATCGCCAGGACGCGCAGGATCTCGATCTCGCCGACCGCGTCGCCGGGCCGCAGGCGGCGCTGGCTCATCAGTTCGCGCAGCACCATGCGCGCCAGAGAGGCGGCCAGCAGGGGAAACTCGCCCGCCGCCAGTCGTTCGCCCAGACGCCGCACCGGCCCCTCGATCGGCGGGGCCAGAAGGCTGAGGCGCGCGTCCTGCGCCAGGACGGCGTCCACTTCGCGCGGGGCGGCCATGCGCACCACCGCCGCCAGGCTGGCGCCTTGATCCAACCCCGGCCCCAGCACCTGGGCCAGGCCGTGACGGGAGCCCAGAAGCTCGCACAGAATCTGCTCCACCGGCACCAGCACCAGGGCGCGCGGAGCGCCTTCGGCCGGAGCCTGATCGCAGATGTCCATCAGCCGCTCGACCCGCGCCCGCGCGCCGGGCAGGCCGCGCAGGGCGCCCGCCACCGCTCCGCCCATGATAAAGGCCCGGTCCGCCGCGCCCTGAAGCGCCAGGGCCGTCGCCGCGACCGGCCGATCCTCAAAGCTGGGAAATTGCTTCTTGCGCCCGGTGGTCAGCAGCCGCTCGATCGCCTGTTCGGCCAGGCGCTGATAGTGGCGCATCAGGTCGTGCACCGACTGGCCCGGGGTGGCCTGCGCCTCGGGCACGGCGATCTTCTGAATCGCGTGCTGAAGCTCGACGCCGGACGCCTCCAGCCGCTCGGCCAGATCGGGGCGGTGCAGCAGTTCGAACGCCGTCGCGCCCTGACGGTTGAGCCAGTCCTCCAGCACCCGGCCGATGGTCTCGCGCGCATGAGGGGCGTACAGGTCGCCGACGCCGCGACAGGCCGGGCCGCGCTGATCGACGGCGGGCGGGCGCTTGCGCGACAGTTCCGGCGCGCCGCGCGTCAGGATGATGACGCTGGCGAACTCCATCGTCTCGGGGTCCAGCGTCTCCTTGGTGACGCGCACGGCGACCGCCTCGCGATCCCGCAGCAGGTCTTCGGCGGCGTCGACGGCCTGACGACGATCCTCCACCGCCTGATGCAGGGACCAGTCGGCCGGCGCCGTGCGGCGGATGTAGATTTCGTAATGAACAGGACCGGCCATGACGCCCTTCGCAAGCACAGACGCCTATCCTGCGCCCCCAAGCTTAAGGTCGGGTTTCGCTTTTGACTCCGGTGGTTGAAAGCCGCGACGACGCGCTCCATTTTGTGTGAACGTAAAGTCACCACGATCGAGTAGAACAGTTACGCTTGCCGTGCGTTGTGCAGACGACGGCGGACCGGACGTTCCCCGCCCGCACTAAGGAGAAGCCCTTGGCCAACATCACTCTGGTCGACGACGACGAGAACATCGTCGCCTCCGTCTCCCTGGCTCTGGAAAGCCACGGCCACACGGTGACCGCCTATCACGACGGCGCCTCGGGCCTGGAAGCGCTGGAGACGACCCCGCCTGACCTGGCGATCCTGGACGTGAAGATGCCGCGCATGGACGGCATGGAAGTGCTGCGCCGCCTGCGCCAGACCTCCGCCCTGCCGGTCATCATGCTGACGTCGAAGGACGAGGAGATCGACGAGATCCTCGGCTTCAACCTCGGCGCCGACGACTATATCCACAAACCCTTCAGCCAGCGTCTGCTGATCGAACGGGTGAAGGCCCTGCTGCGCCGCGCCGGCGTCGAAGGCCTGGACCCCATCGACCCGGCCGCCGCCGAAGCCGGCAAGGCGATCAAGCGCGGCAAGCTGTCGATGGACCCGGCGCGCCACGAATCGACCTGGGACGGCAAGCCGGTGAAGCTGACCGTCACCGAGTTCCTGCTGCTTCAGGCCCTGGCCCAGCGCCCCGGTTTCGTGAAGAGCCGCGACAACCTGATGGACGCCGCCTATGACGATCAGGTCTATGTCGACGACCGCACCATCGACAGCCATGTGAAACGGATGCGAAAGAAGTTCCGCATGGTCGACCCTGAGTTCGACGCTATCGAGACCCTGTATGGCGTCGGATACCGCTACCGCGAGAGCTGAACCTGAAACCGTCCGGGCGCGGCGCCGATTCCGCTTCGGCGGATCGCGCCTGGGCGGATTCATCCTGGCCCTCAATCTTCTCAGCCTGCTGATCCTGTTCGGCGGCGCCCTGCTGCTGAACGAATGGCGGCGGGGGCTGATCGAGGCGCGTCAGGAATCCCTCGGCGTCCAGGCCGAGCTTCTGTCCAACGTTCTGGGCGAACTGGGCATCACCCAGGGCGATCCCTATCCCATGCTGGATGATCGGGCGGCCGCATTGTGGCTGCGCGACAACTTCATTCCGGCCGGCCAGCGCGCCCGGCTGTTCGACGTCGACGGGATCGAGGTGTCCGACTCCTACCGGGTCAGCGACACCATTCCAGGCGCGCCCCTCCCCCCCGCCCATCCGGCCGGGACGGCCCTGGCCTCCGACGAGCCCTCGCCGCGCGAGAAAGCGCGCCTGGCCCGCGCCAACGCTGAACTGTCGGCCGAAGTGGAGCGCGCGCTTACGGGCGCCCCCCAGGCGTCCCTGCGTCGCAATGAGGAAGGCGAGCGCGTCGTCTCCGTCTCCCTGCCTGTGCGCCATGTGCAGCAGGTTCTGGGCGTGCTGACGCTGGAGGCCGGCGACGTCAACGCCACCCTGGACGCCCAGCGCCGCGCCCTGATGCCGTTCGCCCTGGTCGCCCTGGCGGTGAACCTGCTGGCGTCCCTGGTGCTGCACCTGTTCGTGGCCCGGCCGGTCATGCGGCTGTCGGCGGCGGCGGATCAGGTGCGTCTGCAACGCGCCCGCGCCATCTCCCTGCCCGACCTGGAAGACCGCAAGGACGAAATCGGCGACCTGGCCCGCGCGCTGGAATCGATGACCGACACCCTGTCGACCCGGATGGACGCCATCGAACGCTTCGCCGCCGATGTGTCGCACGAGATCAAGAACCCGCTGACCTCGATCCGTTCGGCGCTGGAGACGCTGCCTCTGGTCAAGACCGAGGAGCAGCGCGCGCGCCTGACCAATCTGCTGCAACAGGACGTCCGACGTCTGGACCGTCTGATCACCGACATCTCCAACGCCTCGCGCCTGGACGCCGAACTGTCGCGCGACCGACCACGCGCCATCGACCTGAACGAACTACTGGGCGACATCATCGGCGTCTATGAGGCCGGTCGAAAACCCGATGAGCCGACCGTGCGCTTTACGGCAGCGACCGACAACGCCCGCGTCATGGGCCGCGACGTGCCGCTGGGTCAGGTGTTCCGCAATCTGATCGACAACGCCCGCTCGTTCAGCCCGGCTGACGGCGAGGTGCGCGTCAGCCTGTCTCGTGACGACAGCCAGCCCGATCTACCGCTGCGTATCCGCATCGACGACGACGGCCCCGGCGTTCCCGCCGAGAATCTGGAGACGGTGTTCGAGCGCTTCTACACCTCGCGGCCCAAGGGCACGGCCTTCGGCGCCAACTCGGGGCTGGGCCTGTCCATCGTGCGCCAGATCGTCGACGCCCACGGCGGCCGGGTCCGCGCCGAGAACCGCAAGGGCGAAGACGGCGCCGTGCTGGGGGCCCGCTTCGAAGTCAGCCTGCCCGCCGTCGGCAAGCGCGCATGACCCCCGAGCCCGTCCACGCCAGCGTCGTCGCCGCCCGCACGTCGAAGGGGTGGCGCGGCGTGCTGATTCAGGGACCGTCGGGCTCAGGCAAGAGCGACCTGGCGCTGCGGCTGATGCAGGACGGTTGGCGGCTGGTCGGCGACGACTGGGTGGAGGTCTTCGCCTGTCGCGGCGCCCTGTACGCCGCCGCGCCCGACACCATCGCCGGCCGGATGGAGGTGCGCGGCGTCGGCATCGTCACCCGGCCTTTCCGCCCCTCGACGCGCCTGGCCCTCGCCCTGCGCCTGACGCGAGAGCCGGTCGAGCGTCTGCCGCAGCCGACCTGGCGGACCATAGAGGGCGTGTCCCTGCCTCAGCTTGATCTGGACCCGCGACCGGCCTCGGCGGCGGCCGTCGCAACGGCCGCCCTTCACGCCGTTTCCGCGATGGCGCCGCCCGCTCTTTGATCCGCGCCGCGATTGCCCTATGAAATGAGGCTTGTCGCTCGCGCAGGCGAGCAGGGGATGTCTTTGGTGAAGCCTATATGATCGGGCTGGTGATCGTCACCCACGGGGGCCTGGCCTCTGAATTCCTGTCGGCGATGGAGCATGTGGTGGGGCCGCAGCGCGGCGTCGCCGCCATCTGCATCGGCCCCGAAGACGACATGGAGCGGCGCCGCCGCGACATCGTCGACGCCGCCGCCGCCGTCGACGAGGGCGAGGGCGTGATCCTGCTGACCGACATGTTCGGCGGCACCCCGTCCAATCTGGCCATCTCCGTGATGGAGCAGACCGGCGCCGAGGTGATCGCCGGGCTGAACCTGCCCATGCTGATCAAACTGGCCAGCGTACGCGGCCGCGAAAGCCTTGAGGCCTGCGTGGCCCATGCTCAGGACGCCGGGCGCAAATATATCTCGGTCGCCTCCTGGGTCCTGGCGGGCGAAAAATGACCGACACGGCCGATCCAGCCTCCAGCGCGACGGCGACCCTGAACATCTGCAACCAGCGCGGTCTGCACGCCCGCGCCTCGGCCAAATTCGTCAAGCTGGCCTCGGAATTCGAATCCGAGATTCAGGTCACGCGCGACGGGGTGAGCGTGGACGCCCGCTCGATCATGGGCCTGTTGATGCTGGGGGCGGGGATCGGTTGCGACGTGGAGGTGAAGGCACAGGGGCGCGACGCCCCGGAGGCCGTGGCCGCCCTTACCGATCTTGTGGCGCGTCGCTTCGACGAGGATCAGTAATCACGTCCGGCGGCGTCCGGACCACGCCCGCGCACTCGCCTTCCAGCGGCACCCTGACGCCGTCGCCTGACCGATCCGTGCGGTCGCGGAACAGAGCCGCACGGGCCAGAATGATCAGCGTCACCGGCGTCGTCGCCGTGAAGAAGACCGCCGCGAGCAGTTCCACCGGCATGAACCGCCCCTCGGCCCCGGTGAAATAGACGACCGAGCCGCACAAGACCGCGAACATGCCCAGCGTCGCCCCCAGAGTCGGGGCATGAACCCGCTCATAGAAGGTCTGCAGCCGCACAAGACCAAGCGCGCCGATGAAGGTCAGCCCGGCGCCGAACAGCACCAGCCCCGCCGCCAGCAGGGCCGCCCAGGCCGGGACATTGGCCGGAAAGCCGCTCATTCGATCACCTCGCCGCGCATCAGAAATTTGGCCAGAGCGACCGAAGAGGTGAAGCCCAGCATGCCGATGATCACGGCCGCATAGAAATACTGCTGGGTTCCCGTCCGCACGCCAAAGGCGACGATCAGCAGCATCCCGGCCTGATAAAGGGTGTCCAGTCCCAGGATGCGGTCCTGGGCGCGCGGACCCTTGGCGATGCGCCACACCCCGATCAGGGCCGCGCCCGCCAGAAACAGCTGCGCCACGACCAGCGCCCAGTAGAAGACGGCGCCGCTCATTCGAAAATCTCCATCAGACGGCGCTCATAACGATTCTTGATGCGCTCCGCCCAGTCGTCCCCATCCTGAAGGTCGAGGATGTGAAGCAGGAGCACGCCGGTCGCGTCCTCATACTCCACCCAGATCGTGCCCGGGGTGCTGGTGATGACCACCGCCAGAACCGCCAAGCCATAGCGATCACGCATCTCCAGCGGAATGTGAACAAAGCCCGAGACGCGTTTGTCGCCCGACGGGTTCAGACCCAGTACGACCAGCGCCACCTCCCAGTTGGAACGGATGATGTCGCGCGTGACGACCACGGCGAAGCTCAGCAAAGTCAGCGGCTTTCTTAGCCGCACCGGCTCGACATCCAGCACGCGCATGATCTGAGGCGCCGCCAGAGCCATCAGCAGGGCCAGAGCCAGGGACGGCGGCGCCGTCGAGCCGCTGAGCAGCAGCGAGGCCCCGAACAGTCCCAGTGACAGTATGGGGTGAGGCAGAACCGCCCGGATCATGCGCCGCCTCCCAGCACTGCGCGGATATAGGCGTCAGGCCGCACCAGCCAATCGGCGGTGTGGTCGGCGTAGGTAAAGCCCGCCTCGCCGAAAACCGCCAGGAACAGGCAGGCCGCCAGCAGGCCCGCAATGGCCACGCCCTCGGCGGCGCCGACGACGATCGCCGGCTCAGCGTCGTCATCGCGCGCCCACAGCGCCGCCATGCCCAGCCGCGTCAGACCAATCAGCGCGCCCAGAGAGGCCAAGGACAGGGCCGCGATCACTCCGTACCCAGCCCAGCCGCCGAGACCCGACAGGGCCTCCATCATGGCCAGTTTGCCGATGAAGCCCGCCAGCGGCGGCAGGCCGGCGATCATCAGGGTCGAGATCAGGAAGGCTCCGCCCAAAGCCGCCACCGCCGCGGGAATGACCAGACCCGGCTCATTGCGCTCTTCGTCGTCAAAGGGATCGAAATATTCATCGTCGAAGACGGCGCGGCCCGAGCGGGCGCCCAGGTCCTGGCCTCTGTTCAGCACCTCGGCCAGCATGAAAAGGGCGCCGCAGGCCAGGGTCGAGCCGACCAGATAGAAAACCGCTCCCCCCAAGACGTCGGCGTTACCGGTCCCGACCGCCGCCAGCACCGTGCCCGAAGAGACGATGACGGCGTAGGCCGCCGCGATCGACAGGTCGCGCGCCGCGATCATGCCTGCCGTGCCGAAGCCGATGGTCGCCAGCCCGCCCAGCAGGATCCACAACTGGCCGAACCCGGCCGAGTCGCCGCTGTCGGGCGCGAACAGCAGGAAGCTGAGACGGATGATCACATAGGCGCCGACCTTGGACAGGATGGCGAAGACGGCCGCCGCCGGCGCGCTGGCCGCCGAATAGGTGGTGGTCAGCCAGAAGCCGAGCGGCCACATGGCGCATTTGGTCAGGAAGGCCACGCCCAGCACGGCCGCCCCGACGTGGAACAGGCCCCGGTCCGCCGCGGCGATCTGGGGGATGCGCACAGCCAGATCGGCCATGTTGAGGGTGCCGGTCACGCCGTAGATCAGGCTGACCCCGATCAGGAACAGCATGGAAGCCGTCAGGTTGACGGCGATATAGGCCAGCCCGGCGCGAATCCGCGCCTCGCCCGAACCATGCAGGGCCAGGCCGTAGGAAGCCGCCAGCATGATCTCGAAGAAGACGAAGAGGTTGAACAGGTCGCCGGTCAGGAAGGCCCCGTTGACGCCCATGACCAGCAGCAGGAACAGGGCGTGGAAACGCGGCCCGGCCCTGTCCCATCGCGCCAGGGCGAAAATCATTGAACAGGCGCCCAGCACGCTGGTCAGGGCCACCATCAGCGTCGACAGACGATCCGCCACCAGGACGATGCCGAACGGCGCCGGCCAGTCGCCCAGTTGATAGACGCGGGCGGTGTCGCCGCCGCCCGCCGCCCCGGTCGCGCTTTCATGCAGAAGGGCCAGGGCCATGACCAGGATGGCGGCCATGGCGAACAGGCTGAGGCCGCCCTTCAGCAGACGGCGCCGCTCGTCAAACAGCAGCATAGCCGCGGCGATGACCATGGGCAGAACGATCGGCCCGATGATCAGATGTTCCTGCCAATCGGTCATTCGGGCGTCTCCTGGCCGTCGACATGGTCGCTGCCCGTCTCGCCGCGCGAGGCCAGCAGCACGACCAGGAACAGGGCCGTCAGGGCGAAGCTGATGACGATGGCCGTCAGCACCAGAGCCTGAGGCGTCGGGTCGGCGTAGAGGGCCGGATCCTCGGCGCCCTTGCTGGTGAAGGCCGCCGCGCCCGAACGCAGCCGCCCCATGGAGAAGATGAACAGGTTGACTGCATAGGAGACCAGCGACAGGCCGATGACGACCTGAAAGGTGCGCGGGCGCAGCATCAGCCACACCCCCGAGGCGGTCAGCACGCCGATGGCCAGGGCCAGGACGATCTGGGTCATTGCGCCCCTCCCTTCTGCTCGGCCTCTGCCTCAGCCTCGGCTTCCTCGATGCGCGCGCGGCGCAGCGACTGGTGAGCCAGGGCGACCAGCACCAGAACGGTGGCGCCGACCACCAGCACCACCACGCCCAGGTCGAACAGCACGGCGCTGGCCAGCGGCACGCGGCCTAGCAGCGGCAGGTCGGCGTATTGGAAATAGGAGGTCAGGAACGGCTGGTCGAAAATCCAGCCCACGGCGCCGCTGATCGCGGCGATCAACAGACCGACGCCGATCCAGATGATCGGGCGGATCTCAAGCCGCTCCTCCACCCAGCGGGCGCCAGACGCCATATATTGCAGGATGAAGGCGATCGACAGCGCAACCCCTGCAGCGAAGCCCCCGCCCGGCAGGTCGTGCCCGCGCAGAAACAGATGCACGGCCAGAAGGATGATGAAGGGGAAGAGCCAGCGCATCACCACGCCGGGGATCAGCATGGTGTCGCTGAGGGTGTCGCCCTCGCTGCGGCCTTCGCGGGCGCGGTCAGACGCATCCTGGACGCGTTTCTGCATCGGCTGGGACAGGCTGTCGCTGGCCGGGCGGAAGCGGCGCAGCAAGGCCAGCACCGTCAGGCCGACGACGCCCAGGACGGTGATCTCGCCAAAGGTGTCAAAGGCCCGGAAGTCCACCAGGATGACATTGACGACGTTGCGGCCCCCCGCCTCCTCATAGGCCTTCTCGACGAAGAAGCGCGACACCCCCTCGACCGGCGGCCGCACCATGACGGCCCAGGAGATCAGAGCCACGCCCGCCCCGGCGAAGATGGCGATGCCTCGATCCAGCCGACGACGCCAGCGCGCACGGCGCTTCTCGGACTCGGGTACATGGATCTCGGCCAGCCGCTTGGGCAGCCAGCGCAGGCCCAGCAGCAGCAGCACCGTGGTCACCACCTCGACCACCAGCTGGGTCAGGGCCAGATCCGGCGCCGACAGCCAGACGAAGGTCAGGCAACTGGCCAGCCCCGCCCCGCCCATCAGAATGACGGCCGCTAGGCGATGGTATTTGGCCTGCCAGGCCGCGGCCAGGGCGCAGGCTCCGCCCGCCAGCCACAGGGCGGCGAAGGCCAGGTTGTGCGCCTGGGGTACGCGGAACTCGGGCCAGGTGAGGACGAAACCGCCCGCCGCCGCCACCACTCCCGACAGCAGGGCCGTCAGCACGATCAGGCGCAGCTGCGGCTGAAGCCTCTGGGCGCCGAGTCGATGGATGATCCACTGCGACAGGTCCATCAGCATGACCTGGGAGCGCTCGAACAGATAACCGCCGTTGAGCCGCTTCATGCCCCAGGGACCGCCGCGCGGATTGGCGTTCAGCGCTTTGCCGAAGACGACATAGAGGCCGATCCCGCCCGCCATGGCGATGACGCTGAGCAGCAGCGGCAGGTTGAAGCCGTGCCACAGGGCCAGGCTGTAATAGGGCAGGTCGAAACCGAGCATGGTCACGGCCGCGCTGCGCAGGAAGGGGCCGACGGTGACCGCCGGAAACACCCCGACCAGCAGACACAGGGCCACCAGCACCTCGACCGGGCGCCGCATCCAGGCGGGCGGCTCGTGCGGGACGCGATCCAGCTCGGTCGGCGGCGGACCGAAGAAGGTCGTGTGGATGAAGCGGAGCGAATACAGGACGCTGAAAGCGCTCGCCAGGGTCGCCAGCACCGGCAGGGCCTGATTCAGCGCCGAGGTCTGGGTGCTGGCCAGGGCCTCGGCCAGGAACATCTCCTTGGACAGGAAGCCGTTCAGCAGGGGCACGCCCGCCATGGCGGCGGCGGCGACCATGGCCAGGGTGGCGGTGATCGGCATGAAGCGGATCAGGCCGCTGAGCTTGCGCATGTCGCGCGACCCGGCCTCGTGGTCGATGATGCCCGCCGCCATGAACAGCGAGGCCTTGAAGGTGGCGTGGTTGATGGTGTGGAAGATGGCGGCGATGGCCCCCAGGTCCGACCCCAGCCCCAGCAGCAGACAGATCAGGCCCAGATGGCTGATGGTCGAATAGGCCAGCAGGCCCTTCAGATCGTGCTGGAAGATGGCGCACCAGGCCCCGACCAGCAGGGTCGTCAGCCCCAGGCCGCCGACCACGAAATACCACATCTCGGTCTCGCCGAAGACGGGCCAGAACCGCATCAGCAGGAAGACGCCCGCCTTCACCATCGTCGCCGAATGCAGATAGGCGCTGACCGGGGTCGGCGCCGCCATCGCGCGCGGCAGCCAGATGTGGAAGGGGAACTGGGCGCTCTTGGTCAGGGCCCCGATCAGGATCAGACCCAGAGCGACCGGATAGAGGGGGCTGGCCAGGATGACGTCGCGCGCGGCGATGACGGCGTCCAGCTCATAGCTGCCGACGATGCGGCCGATCAGGATCATGCCGACGAGCAGGGCCACCCCGCCCGTGGCGGTGATGGTCAGCGCCATGCGCGCGCCCTCGCGCGCCGAAGCGTTCTGGTGCCAGTAGCCGATCAGCAGGAAGGAAAAGAGGCTGGTCAGTTCCCAGAAGACAACCAGTTGGATCAGATTGCCCGACAGCACCACGCCCTGCATGGCGCCCATGAAGGCCAGCAGGAAGGAAAAGAAGCGCGGCACCGGATCCTTCGGCGACATGTAGTAGCGCGCATACAGCACCACGAGGGCGCCGATCCCCAGGATCAGCGCGCTGAACACCCAGGACAGGCCGTCCAGCCGAATGGTGAAATTCACCCCCAGGGACGGCAGCCACGCCAGCGTCAGCTTCAACACCTCGCCGTCCTGGAATCGGGGCCAGAGCACCGCCAGACAGCCGACGCTGATCAGGGCGATGATCCACGACAGAGCAGCCGCAGAGGTCCGCGCGTGACGCGGCAGCCCCGAGGCGATCATGGCCCCGACGAAGGGCAGGACGAGTATAATTAGCAGGAGGAAGCTGGCGGGCACGGGCGTGTCGATCATCTCCGATAGGTTGTGGGACGGCGCTGCGGAGGACGCCCCACGCGCCTCACCGTTCTGCCAGACTTTTTCCTAAGGGAAATGACGCCCTTGCGTCAAAGCGACGAGTTGGCGCGATTGTGACCGTAGCAGGAACGGTTTAGCGCCCGCCGAACCGCAGCGCCGCCCCTTCGGCCGGCCCCTGCCCTGGCGATCAGACGCCTGTTATCGCCCCGTCTGCGCGAATCACCACGACCTGCTTCAGCGCGCTGACCTCGAACGGCTTGGCGAACAGGGTCGAGACCTGCATCAGCGCCGCCTCGGCCCGATCCTCGGTCAGAGTCAGCAGGATGAAGCCCTTGGCCGACTGGTCGCAGAAGCGCACCTCGTCATTGGCCTGCATCAGGGCCGCGCCGAGAGGGAAGCCGCCGATGGCGTCGCCGATCGAGGGGCTGGAGATCGCGCTGGTCCCGAACTCGATCGCACGACGCGCGCCGCCCGCGTCCTTCAGTTCATTGACCCAGAAGGCGTGGCTGTCGCCGGACAGGACGATGGGGTGCACCCCCGCCTCGGCGAAGGCCGCGTAGAGGCGCTCGCGGCCGGCCGGATAGCCGTCCCAGGCGTCGAGGTTGAACGGCAACCCCATCTTGAACAGGAACAGGGCCTGTTCGAACTGGTCGCGGTAAGCCTCGGGAATCCGGGCCATCAGGCCCTGAACCTCGGCCTCGGTCAGGGTGCGCGACACGTCGGGCCCGGCCACGCGCGCCATGACGACCTGATTGCCCAGCACCTGCCACGGCCGCCCCGTGGCCTTTGACGCGGACAGTTCGCGCTTGAGCCAGTCGCGCTGCTGGGCGCCCATCAGATCGCGCACCGGGTCGTTCAGCTTGGCGCGAAAGGCGTCCAGGTCCAGCACCGGCTCGCCGTCCGGTCCCTCCATGGCCGTCAGATCCTTGGCGTAGTCCAGCGGCTCGGTGCGGCCGGTCAGCCGCGTCTCGACCATCATCAGGCTGGCCAGGTCGCCGAAGTGGAAGCTGCGGTGGATCGCCTCCTTCAGCGCGCCGGGCTCAGCCTCGCGGATCGGCATCCACTCGTAATAGGCCTTCAGCGCCGCCGCCTTGCGCTGTGCGAAGTCGCCTTCGGTCTCGGGCTGATGGTTCTCCGCGCCGTGCATCCAGGCGTCATTGGCCGTCTCGTGATCGTCCCAGACGCAGATGAAAGGGGCGCGGGCGTGAGCGGCCTGAAGGTCGGGGTCGGTCTTGTACTGGGCGTGACGCAGCCGATAGTCGGCCAGGGTGACGATCTCATGCGGCGGCTGCGGCTCGCGACCCAGCTTCGCCCCCGTCGCCATGCCATAGGCGTCGTCTTCCGCCCCATATTCATAGATGTAGTCGCCCAGATGGACCACGGCGTCCAATGACGGCAGGGCGGCGATGGCCTCATAGGCGTTGAACAGTCCGCCGGGGTGCAGTTGACATGACGCCACCGCCAGATTGACTGGCGCCACGCCGTCCGCCGCCAGCGTCCGGGTCCGACCCAAAGGCGACTGCGTCTCGCCGACAGCGAAATCGTAACGATAATCCCGGCCCGGCTTCAGCCCGGCCGCATCCACCTTGACCGTATAGTCGCGTTCCGGCCCCGTCATGACGTGGCCCGTGGCGACCACGCGGTCGTCCTCGCCTTCCAGCACGCGCCAGACGACCGACACCGGCCCGGCCTGTCCGATCTCGGGCGTCACCCGCGTCCACAGGATGACCCGATCCGTCGCCGGATCGCCGGAAGCGACGCCATGCGCGAAGGCGACAGCGACGTCTTCACCGGAAGGAAGCGTGGCGCAACCGGCCGCCGCCCCCGCACCAAACAGGCCCAGCAGGCCGCGACGGTTCATGCTCATCCTCGCGGCCCTCAGTAACGCAGGGTGAAGGCGACGCCGTAGCTGGCCCCGCGCCCGGCGATGAAGGTCGGCAGACCCAGCGCATCGCCGGTATTGCCTGCATCCTTGATGTATTTCTCGTCCAGGATGTTGTCGCCGAAGGCCTCGACGCCCCAGTTCCCGCTCGACGGGGCGTAGCGCACCCGCAGGTTCAGCAGGCCATAGCCGTCCTGATACTCGTCCTGGATCAGGTCGGGCACGAAGTTACCGGTCTGCAGGTCCGGGCGGTCGTTGTCGTCGTCGAAGAAGACCTTGGACTGCCACGTATAGGTCGGCTGGACCTCGAACGCCCCGCCTTCGACCGGCAGGCGCCAGGTCGCCCCGATCGAAGCCATGTGATCCGGCGACAGGCGGAAGCGGTTGCCCTTGCGCGCCCCGCTGTCGAAGCGCGAGTGGTTGTAGCCATAGGAGGCGAACAGGTCGAACGTCGGCGCCACGGCGAAGGCCGCCTGACCTTCAAAACCATAGGCGCTGGCCTCGCCCGCATTGATGGTGACGAAGCGGGTCCCGTCCTGCTCGGTCGTCTGGAAGTTGTCATAGGCGTAGTGGAAGACCGCCGCATCCAGACGCAGGCGCCGATCCATCAGCGCCGTCTTATAGCCGACCTCGAAGCTGTCGACCGTTTCGGCCGCGACCACCTGGAACTGGGGCGCGCCCAGCGGAGCCGAGGGGCCGCGCACTTCCAGCACCTCCGGGCGACGGCCGCGCGCATAGTTGGCGTACAGGCTGGCGTCTTCCGACAGGGCGTAACGGGCGTTCAGCCGCCAAGTGAAGCCGTCGTCCTTGTGATCCGCGTCGATGCGGCTGCCATTGCCCGCCGTCGGCTGGCTGGTGATGCCGAACAGAGGAACCATCGTCTCGGGCAGTTGGCCGTACATCGGGTTGGCCAGCGCCGCCAGCAGGGCCGGAACCTGTGCGGGCGGCACGGCCCCCTGCGCCACGGCCAGCAGGCCGCCCAACGTCGAGCGCCCGTTCAGCACGGCGGCGGAATAGCCCGTCGTCTTGTCGTCGGTGGTCCAGCGCAGGCCGCCCGCGACCTCCAGCCGGTCCGTGACCTGCACCGTCACATCCCCGAACACGTCCCACGAGGTCAACTCGCCGAAGTTGGTCGAGGTCTCGATATGAGCCGACTTCAGATTATCGGCGATCGGGCCGGCCAAAGCGCCTCCGCCCAGCGGCGTCAGCATCTGCGCCAGAGCCAGCCGCGCCAGCGTCGGATAGGCCGCCATCGGCAGGGTGTTGCGCCCCACGTCCGTCGGGCTGCCGTCCAGCAGCCCGGCCAGTTGCACCAGCGCCAGACGTTCGTCGAACTGGGTCGGCATCCGCTGGAAGCCTTCCTCGCGGAACCAGCCGGCGCCGACGAAGCCGCTGACGCGCCCGCCGTTGTCGTAGTTCAGGCGCAGTTCCTGGCTCCACTGCTTGCCGTGGGCGTGCTCGGCCGCCGTCAGCAGCGGCAGAGACAGGCCGTCCGGGTCGAAAACCTCGGTCGAGTCGAAGGTGCGGTAGGCCGTGGTCGAGTTCAGCGTCAGCGACGGCGACAGCCGCCATCTGGCCAGCCCCGTCACGCCCCACACTTCCCGATCCAGTCCCAGACCCACGCCGCCGTCGAAGTCGGCGCCCGGCGTCAGGGCCGCGCCCTCCCACGGATCACGTCCGCCCAGCACGGCGCCGGTGTTCGGGTCGGCCGGGTTATAGGCGATGGACTTGAATGACGTCGCCGAGGCGTCATCGACCTGATAGTTGGCGATCAGGTCGAACGACAGGTCTTCGGTCGGCGCCCAGGCTCCTGACAGGCGCACGGCCTTCGTCTCGATGGAGTTGTAGTTCTCGCCGCCCAGCAGGTTCTCGACCGTGCCGTCGCGCGTCTTCATCCGCGTGGCCAGACGCAGTGCGCCCGTCTCGCCCAGCGGGGCGTTCACAAAGCCCTCGACCGAACGATAATCCATGTCCCCCGCCTCGATGCGGGCGGCGGCGCCGTACTGGCCGGGGCGGGCGCGATTCTGCACCAGATTCACCGCGCCGATCAGGGCGCCGCGACCATACAGGGTCGACTGCGGCCCCTTGGCCACCTCGATACGCTCCATGTCGAACAGTTCGACATAGGAACCGCGCGACTTCGAAATCGACACCCCGTCCTGATAGACGGACACGCGCGGCTCGGCCGTGGCGGCGCCCGAGTCCGAGGTGATGCCGCGCATCACAAAGCCCGGATTGTTCGGCGACTGGTTCTGCACCAGGAAGCCCGGCACGAAGGCCGACAACTGATCGAACTCCTGCACGCCCAGGCTTTCCAGGAAGGAACCGCTGTAGGCCGTCAGGGCGAAGGGCACCTCGATCGGATCCTGGGCGCGCAGTTGGGCGGTCACGACGATGTCGTCCACGGCGGTCGTCGCTTCGGCAGGCGATGCGGTCTGGGCGTGCGCGACCCCAGCCGCCATCAAACCAGCGACGGCGACGCCCGCCAGAAATCCCCGCTTGAGACTGATCGGCTTCATGATCCTACCCCTTGAGAAAGCGGGACAGACCTAGAGGCGCGCAATGTCGTAGACGCGACGGCGCCGTCACGGCGCGATGAAGCTGCGGCGGCGGTTAGGCGAAACTCCTTCGCCCCACGGCCTATTACCACCGTCCGATCGCCCGGCGATCCGCAGCCTCGGGCGAACGCAAGTCGTCGCCGCGCATTCCATCTGACAATGGAGGATCACATGGCCGCTCGCCCGACCTGGCAAGGACATCTGAAACTGTCGCTCGTCACCTGTCCGGTGGCGCTCTACACCGCGACGACAAGCGCCGCCGACGTGCGCTTTCACCTGATCAATCCGGACACCCACAACCGCATCCGCATGGTGCCGACCGACCCCGACGCCGGGCCGGTGGAGCGCAGCCATCTGGTGCGCGGCTATGAGGTGTCGAAGGACGAATACGTGCTGTTCGACGACGCCGATTTCGACAAGGTGCGGCTGGACAGCACCAAGACCATCGCCATCGACAAGTTCGTGGACGAGGCCGACATCGACCGTCTGTACTGGGACGATCCCTTCTTCGTCGTCCCCGAAAAGGGGGCGGGCGTCGAGGCCTTCGCCGTGATCCGCGACGCGATGCAGAAGCAGGGCAAGGTGGCGCTGGGCCAGTTGGTCCTGCGCGGCAAGGAACGTCAGCTGGCGCTGGAGGTGAGGGGCAAAGGCCTGCTGGCCTACACCCTGCGCGCCCATGACGAGGTGCGCGACGTCGACGACTATTTCGACGACATACCCAAGGTGAAAGCCGACGCCGACATGGTCGAGATCGCCGCCCGCATCATCGCCCAGAAGGAAGCCGACTTCGACCCCACCGCCTTCAAGGATCGCTATGACGACGCCCTGCGCGAGATGATCAAGGCCAAGACCAAGGGCGGCGAGGGTCTGGTCGACGTGGCCGAGCCGGACGACACCAACGTCATCGACCTGATGGCGGCGCTGAAGAACAGTCTGAAGGGTTCGGCCGGCGGCGCGCGCAAACCGGCGGCGAAGAAGCCCGCCGCCAAGTCGGCGCCGCGCAAGAAGACCGCCTGAGAGTCAGTCCACGCCCATCTTTCGCAGGGCGGGCCTCAGGCTGACGGCGCCGTCGCGGAAATCGGCCCATGCGTCGGGCCGCTCAAGCAACTCGGGCCAGACCCACAGATTGTAGTCGGCCGGGTTCAGCCCCGGCTTCACCTGATCCCACGACAGGGGAAAGGCGATCCCCGCCCCCGGCCGGGCGCGCGGCGACCAGGGCGCCACGGCGGTCGCCATCCGGCCGTTGCGCAGATAGTCGATGAAGATCTTTCCGCCCCGCGCCTTCTTGGCCAGGGTGGTGGTGAAACGGTCCGGCGCCTCGGACTTGATGGCCTCGGACACAGCCTTGGCGAAGGCCTTGTTCTGATCCCAGCTCACCCTCGAACGCCCGTCGGCGCGGATCGGGACGACCAGATGCAGCCCCTTGCCGCCCGTCGTCTTGACGAAGGGATTGAGGCCCAACGCCTCCAGCTTCGCCCTCACCACGAGAGAAGCGGCGATCACGTCGTCGAAGTCCAGCCCCACGTCGGGGTCCAGATCGAAGGTGATCTGGTCAGGCGTCTCCGGATCGCCCGGCTTGCAGCCCCAGGGATGCAGCTCCAGCCCGCCGGATTGGGCGATGGCCACCAAACCGCCGACATCGATGACGGCGACGTAGGGCGTGCGCGCCTTGACGTCGATCAGCTTGAGCCGCGGGTTCGACCCGGCCATGGCGTGACGCTGGAAGAAGGTCTCGCCCTCTATGCCGTTCGGGGCGCGGATGATGGAGACGGGCCGGTCCGCCACATGGGCCAGCAGCCGCTCAGCCGCCGCCTCGTAATAGCGCGCCAACTCGGCCTTGGTGATCGGCGGGCGCCCATCAGCGCCGGGCCACAGCACCTTGTCTGGGCTGGAGATGGCGACGCCCGCCACCGTGACCTTGCCGCTCTTGCGCGGCGCCTGCGACACGGCAGGCGCCTGCGGCGCGTCCGTGACGTCCTCGGCGGCCTTGTCGTCGCGCAGGCCCTTGAACGCCGCCTGCCGCAAGGCGCCGGACTCGGTGTAGCCGCCGTGCTCGATCTCGGCGACCAGCCTCGGCTTCACCCAATGGATGTCCTTGCCGCCCTTGGGCGCGCCGGGACCGACGAAGGGGCTCTTGTCCGCCGCCTCGGCCTTCAGTGCGGGCATGAGCAGCCGCGTGGCCGTCTCGCCGAAACCCGTCCCGACCCGGCCGAGGTATTTAAGCCCGCCCTTCTCGCGCACCCCGACCAGCAGCGAGCGGAACCGGCTGCCGCCTTCCGACGACCAGCCGCCGATGACGACTTCATCGCGGCCCCGGCATTTGGACTTCACCCAGCTTGACGACCGGCCCGGGTGGTAGGGCGCGTCCAGCTTCTTAGAGATGACGCCTTCCAGATGCATCCGGCAGGCGCTTTCCAGCACCGCCTGCCCCGTCGAGGCGAAATGCTCGACGTAGCGGAGACGCGCGGCGCCCTTAGCGCCGATGCGGTCGATGTAGGCCTGCAGCCGCGCCTTGCGGTGCGACAGCGGCAGCCTGCGCAGATCCTCCGCCCCGTCGAACAACAGGTCGAAGGCGAAATAGACGAGCCGGTCCGTCTCTCCCTCCGATATCGCCGCCTGAAGGGCGCTGAAGTCCGGCATATGATCATCATCGAGCGCGCATAGTTCGCCATCGATCACCGCATCGGGCCAGCCCGCCGCATCCGCCGCCAGCTCAGGGAAACGATCGGTCCAGTCCAGGCCCTTGCGGGTCCGCAGCACCGCCTGGCCGCCGCCGACCCCGATCTGCAACCGATAGCCGTCGAACTTGATCTCATGCGCCCAGCCCGCCGCCGAGGGCGGATGGTCGACCGCCTTGCACAGCTGAATCGGGACAAAGGCGTGCGGCTGCTTCGCCTTGGACGCCGCCCTGGACGGCGCAGGCTTCGGCGGCGCCTTGCGGCGGGTCGGCTTGGAGGATGTCCATTGCGCGTCGCCCTCAGCGATCTGAGCCAGGGAGCGGCCGCTTGTCACCGAGGCGTCGATCTGCGCGAGGGCGTCGCCTTCGCCGGCGACGGCGTGCTCGTCCTTTTCCTTCAGCAGCAGCCAGTTGTTGCGCTTGGAGGGCTTGCCCCGGTCGCTCTTCAGCCGGATCAGCGCCCATTTGCCTTTCAGCCGCTCGCCATGAAGGATCATTTTGATCTGGCCGCGCGCCCAGGCCGCCTCAAGGTCCGGCTCCTGCGGCTCCCAGGTTCCGACATCCCACAATTGCACCGTGCCTGCGCCGTAGTTGCCCGCCGGGATGGTCCCCTCGAACCCGCCATAGTCCAGCGGATGATCCTCGACCTCAACGGCCAGCCGCTTGACCGCCGGGTCGCGCGACGGGGCCTTGGTCACGGCCCAGGACTTCAGCACACCGTCCGCCTCGATACGGAAGTCGTAGTGCAGCCGCGTCGCCGCATGGCGCTGGATCACGAAACGCCGCGCGTCCTCGTTCCCGGTTCGCCGAGCGCCCTTGGGTTCCGGCGTCTGCTCGAAACGCCGCTTGGCCTGATAGGTCTTCAGTTCGCCGCGCATGGACGCTTAATCCGTCCGCGTGAAAACCGTTGCGATGCGACAGCGTCCGCACCCGGCCTGAAGTCAGCCGAAGCGTTCGATCCGCAGGGCGTCGGTCCAGTCGGGAGCAGGCCGGCCCAGCGCCATCTGCTCGATGATTTCCGCCGTCCGCGCCGCCGTCGTCAGGCCCAGGTGCTGGTGGCCGAAGGCGTAATGCACCTGAGGGTGAGCGTTCAGCCGTCCGATGGCGGGCAGATAGTCCGGCAGGGTCGGCCGGGGACCGCACCACCGGTCAGGCTGCGCCGAAAAGGCCACGCCCAGATCGCGCAGATGCGCCTCGATGCTGCGCCATTTTCGCGGATCGGGCCGGGCTGAAGGGGCGCCGAACTCGACATGGCTGGAGGCGCGCAGGCCCCCGTCGAAGCGGGCGACCGCCAGGGCCCGGTCCTCGAATACGGTCAGAGGCAGGTCGTCAGGCCAGTCATGCTGGGCCGACTGCACCGAATAGCCCCGCTCGCCGACCAGAGGCGCGCGCACGCCCAACGGCGTCATCAGACGCTCCGACCAGGCCCCGGCCGCGACGACGACGCGATCAGCGTCGATGACTGTTCCGTCCGACAGGGCGACCTCGGCGGCGTCGGCCACCGGCCGGACGGCGGTCGCATCGGCGTGGATCGTCTGCCCGCCTTTGGCGGAGAAGGCGGCCAGCAGGGCGTCGCGCACCGCCTGCGGTTCGCTGACCTGGCCCGTGCCGGTGAACCGGATTCCGCCTGCCGGGCGTTGACGCAGGACGGCGTCATAGGCGGCCAGTTCCTCAGCCTCCATCACGCGGAAGCGCGCCCCGCCCGTGCGCGCGGCGCTCCAGCCGGCCAGCCCGCGCCGGGCCGCTTCAGGCGTGGACCAGACCACAGAATGGCCGGTCGCCCGGATCAGTCCGTCTGGCGCCTCGGCCAGGGCGGCCAGACGCATCCAGGCGCCGACCGGATCATCCAGCAGATGCGCCAGAACCTCGGCGCCGTGAGCAACCGCCGCCGGACGGGACGCCGCCAGAAACCGCAGCGCCCATGGCCCCCACAAGGACGCATCGCGCGCACGAAAGTCCAGCGGCCCGCCAAAGGCGAACAGCCGCCCCACGGCGCCCTTGAGCGTCGCGGGCGAGGGCATGGGCTCGCATTGCTCGGCGGCGATATGGCCGATGTTGCCGAAGGAGGCGCCGCGTCGCGGGTCGCCCCGGTCGATCAGCGCGGTCTCAAAACCCGCCGCCTGAAGCCGAAGCGCCGTCGCCGCCCCAACCAGCCCTCCGCCGACGACGGCCCAGCGCTGGGCTGGCGTCATGCCGCCGCGCCCTCTGCGAACGGGTCGTCCAGACTGTGCGACGGCTCGGTGAACCAGACCGGCCCGGCCTCGGTCATGTAGAAATGGTCTTCGAGGCGCACGCCATACCGGCCGGGAATGACCAGCATCGGCTCGTTCGAGAAGCACATGCCGGGCGCCAGCGGCGTAACATCGCCGCGCACCAGATTGGGCGCTTCGTGAATGTCCAGGCCGATGCCGTGGCCGGTGCGGTGGGGCAGGCCCGGCAGCCGGTAATCAGGGCCATAGCCAAGGCCGGTCAGATAATCGCGCGCGGCGGCGTCCACGCTGGCGCAGGTTGCTCCCACGGCGGCGGCGGCGAAGGCGCGGGCCTGCGCCTCCTTCTCATGCGTCCAGACGCGGCGGAAGTCCTCCGTCGGCTGGCCGAAGACATAGGTGCGCGTGATGTCCGAGTGATAGCCGTCCACCAGGGTCCCGGTGTCGATCAGCACCACATCATCCACCGCCAGGGCGCGGTCGCCCTCGCCCCCGTGCGGCAGGCAGGTGTCGTCGCCGAAGGAGACCAGGCAGAACCAGGAGCCGCCCTCACCGCCAAGCGCGCAATGTTCGGCATCGATGAAAGCCTTGACCTCGGACGTCAGGACGCCCGCTTTCAGCCAGTGGCGGGTGCGGCGCTGGACTTCCAGAGTGATGGCCTTGGCGCGGGTCAGAAGAGCGATCTCGGCCGCCGATTTGATGCTGCGCTGGGCGACGATCAGCGGGCCGCCGTCCGTGACGCGATCGGCGCCCAGAACGCGGCTGAGGCCCAGCCAGATGAAGGCCGCCGCCTGATCGTCGATCGCCAGCACGCCGCCCTCGGGAAGGCTGGCCGCCGCCAGCGCATAGGGGCTTTCTTCCTCTTCCCAGGTCAGGATGTCGCCTGCGACGGCCTCCGCCGTCAGCCCGGCCACCTTGTCCAGCTCAAACCGGGGACAGATGTACTGGACCCGGCCATCGGCATGGATCAGCGCGCCCGTCAGCCGCTCGGACGGATGCCAGTCCAGACCCGTATAATAGCGCAACGACGCCGTGGGCCCGACCAGCAGGGCCGCCAGTCCCTTAGCTTTCAATCGCGCGGCCAAGGCGGCGACGCGGTCCTGTCGTTCGGCGACGGTGATGGGCGGGGCGCTGGGCGGAAGAAAGGTCATGGAACGAATGTATATTGTATCTGATTTCTAGTCATGTTTTCTTTCATCCCTCGGATCGCTCGTAAAGGGCGGCGAGGACCTCGGGGGAGGGAAACATTATGATTATAGCCGTTCTGTTGACGGCGCTGGCGCTGCTGGCTGCCTTTTACGCCATCCAACTGGTCCGCACCGCCAAGGCGCGCGGCGCGCTGAAGCCCAAGGCCGAAGGCATAGCCATCGGCGCGGTCGCCAACTTCTTCGATGCGCTGGGCATCGGCTCCTTTGCCCCGACCACGGCCTGGCTGCGGTTCCGTAAACTGGTGCCGGACAGCTTTCTTCCGGCGGTGCTGAACGCCGGACACTGCCTGCCGACGGTCATGCAGGGGCTGGTCTTCATGAAGCTGATCCAGGTCGACCCGGTGCTGCTGATCGCCTGTATCGGCGCCTCCATCCTGGGCGCGGTGATCGGCGCGCCCATCGTGTTGCGCCTGCCGGTGCGCGCCGTTCAGATGGTGGTCGGCGCGGCCCTGCTGATCGCAGCCGCCCTTTACGCCATGACCAATCTGAACCTGATGCCCGCAGGGGGCGAAGCGCTCTCTCTGGACGGAAACATCTTCCTGATCGCCGTCGCGGCCCATGTGCTCATGGGCGCCCTGATGAGCTTCGGCATCGGGCTTTATGCGCCTTCGCTGATCATGCTCAGCCTGATGGGCATGAACCCCACGGCGGCCTTCCCGATCATGATGGGCGCCTGCGCCTTCCTGATGCCGGTGTCGAGCCTGCGCTTCATCAAGAGCCAGCGCATCGATCTGCGGCTGGTGCTGGGCATGGCCATCGGGGGGATACCGGCAGTGCTGCTGGCCGCCTTCGTCATCACCTCCCTGCCGCTGACCGTCCTGCGCTGGGGCGTGGTGGTGGTGGTGCTCTACGCCGCCGTCAATCTGTTGATGACCGCCCTGAAGGCCCGTCAGGCGCCCGTTCCGGCCGAACAGGGCTGAGGTTTCGGGCAAGGCTAAGACTGGAGGCAAGGCTGGCGATCAGCCTTGCCCGTCGCCCTGTGCGAACTCCTCGCGCAGGTCGGACAGAGTGTGCTGAAGGTGGTCGGCCACCAGACGGCGCACCGTAGCGGCGTCACGGGCCAGCCACGCCTGCAGGATGTCCTGATGCTCGGCCTCGGCCGTCAGATGGCGCCCCTTGTGCTCAAGGTGCTTGCGCACATAGCGGTCGGCCATGACATGAAGGCGGGTCGTGATTTCTGTCGTCAGGGCGCGCTTGCCCGGCTGCACCAGGGCAATGTGGAAAGCGCGGTTCAGGGGGCCGACCGTCGGCATGCCCCCAGCCGCCGCCGCATTCAGCTGCGCCAGCACCCGCCGGGCCTCGTCCTGCCGGGCCTCATCAGCGACAAGGCAGGCCTCGGCCGCCGCCTCCGGCTCCAGCTTGAGGCGCAGTTCGTAAATTTCCTCGGCCTCGGCCGCGCTCATGCCGCGCACGAAGAAGCCCCGGTTGGCGTGCGACACCACCAGCCCGTCCTGCTCCAGCCGGACAAGGGCTTCACGCAGGGGAATCTTTGAGACGTTGAGGTCAGCCGCCAGGGCGTCCTGACGGATCGGCACGTCCGGCGCGATCGCGCCTGAGAGGATCATGTCGCGCACCACCTCCATCAGGCGGTCGGACAGGGTGCGGACTTCAAGCGGAGATGCGGCCATGCGGTTCATCGAGTCGAAAAGGCTGGGCCGGTCGCCCGACCCAGCCATAACGCGCGCCGAACGCAATTACGACGCGCAAGTCGCTCAGACGACCTGGAAGCCCGCCCAGAAGGGATCCTTGCGGTCCACCCAGATGGTGTTGAAGCCGGTGGCGACGGCCGAACCCTCGATCGAGGGCACGATCGCCTTGTGGTCGCCCACCGTGGTCTCGGCTTCGACGCGGCCGATGAACCGGCTGCAGATGTAGCTTTCGTGGACGAAGGCGTCGCCGACCTTCAGCCGCCCTTTGGCGTGCAGATGAGCCAGCCGCGCCGAGGTGCCGGTGCCGCAGGGACTGCGGTCGATGGCCTTGTCGCCGTAAAAGACAGCGTTGCGGCCGTCAGCGCCGTCGCCCTTGGGCTTGTCGGCCCACAGCACGTGGCTGACCCCGTTGATCGAGGGTTCGTCCGGGTGCACCGGGTGGAAGGCCGCCCGCACCCGCTCGCGCACCAGGCCGCTCAACTCGATGATGCGGCTGGCGCCCAGATCGTCCAGGCCCGTGTAGGCGCCCTGCGGCTCGACGATGGCGTAGTAGTTGCCGCCGTAGGACACGTCGACGCTCAGCGGGCCGAGGCCCGGCACGTCGATCTCGATGCCTTCCGCCGCCAGATAGGCGGGGACATTGCGGATGCGCACCGAGGTCACCTTATCGCCCTCAGTCTCATAGGCGATGTCCAGAACGCCCGCAGGGACCTCGATCTTCAACCGACCCGGCGTGCGTGGCCGGATCAGGCCGTGCTCCAGCCCGAAGGTGATCATGCCGATCGTCCCGTGGCCGCACATGGGCAGGCAGCCGCTGGTCTCGATGAACAGGATGCCCGCGTCTGCATCCGGCAGGGTCGGCGGATAGAGGAAGCCGCCGCTCATCATGTCGTGGCCGCGCGGCTCGAAACACAGTGAGGTGCGAATCCAGTCGTAGCGGCTCAGGAAATCGAGCCGCCGCTCGGCCATGCTGGCCCCTGACAACAGGGGCGCGCCGCCGGCGACCAGGCGAACCGGGTTGCCGGCGGTATGACCGTCGATGCAGAAAAAGACGTCGCGCATCTGGGCTCCGGATCAGGTGATCTTGATGGCCTTGCCCGAGCCGATCGGGCGCGTTTCCGCCGCCTTTTCGACCATGGCGATGACCTCGGCGCGGCGGGCGCCGGCCAGCGGCATGCGCGGCATCCGGACCCGTTCATTGCCGCGACCCATGATCATCTCGGACAGTTTGATCGACTGCACCAGATCCGCAACCGAATCCAGGTGAAGCAGCGGCATGAACCAGCGATAGATTTCAAGGGCGCGGGCGATGTCGCCGGCTTGGACCGCCTTGACCAGGGCCACCGACTCTTCGGGGAAGGCGTTGGTCAGACCCGAGACCCAGCCCTTGGCGCCCAGAATCATGCCTTCCAGCGCCACATCGTCCAGGCCGACCATGACCGAATAGCGGTCGCCCAGCTCGTTGAAGATGTCGGTGATGCGACGCGAATCCGGGGCGCTTTCCTTCAGGGCCACGATGTTCGGCACGTCCGACAGACGGCGCAGATCGTCGTTGTTCAGCGTCTGACGATACATCAGCGGGTTGTTGTACAGCATGTTCGGCAGGCCGCTGGCGGCCGCCACGGCGCGGAAGTGCGCTTCGAGCTCCGCCGCGGTGGGCACGTAGACCATGGCCGGAAGCACCATCAGGGCGTCCACGCCGATGTCCTCGGCGTCCTTGGCGTAGGCCTCGGCGCGCGCCGTGGTCAGTTCGCTGACGCCGGTGATGATCGGCACGCGATTATCGACGACTTCGACCGCCGCCTTGAGGACAGCGCGCTTTTCTTCCGGTTCCAGCGAGTTGTTCTCGCCGACCGTGCCCATGACAATGATGGCGTCGACGCCATCACGGATCAGGCCGTCCAGAACCTTCTGGGTGGAGTCGAAATCGACCCCCAGGCTCTCATTGAACTGCGTGGTGGCCGCCGGGATCACCCCGGTCCAATCCAACTTCATTCCCGCCATTTGCTGCTCCTCCCGAGCTGGCTAATTTCGTATACGTTATATGATTAGGCTGGAAGCGATGACCGATCAAGGCCCTGAAGGACCTTTAAAAATCCGCTCTCACGCCTGCTGGTCGGCCTGGCCGCCTCGCGTCAGAATCCAAGGGCCATGATCTGGTCGTACAGGACCTTGGGAGTGCGCACCCCGTTGGCCAGACTGCGCGCACGGGCTTCATAACGGCGCTGCGACGGCAGGCGCGCGCCCTGGTCGGCGAAGGCGGCGAACAGGGCCTCGGCCCGCGCAGCGTTCGCCTCCGCGTCGCCGCCGCCCATCAGGCCGGGATCGAAGGCCAGGATCAGTTCGCCATGCATGGGCGCCGCCTTGGCGCCGTCATCAAAGGCCATCGCTTCGCGGCTGGTCAGATCGCCGATCAACGGGCCCGCCATCAGTTCGATCATGGTCGACAGGGCCGAGCCCTTATGCCCGCCGAAGGTCAGCATGGCGCCGTCCAGAGCGGCGCGCGCATTCGTCGTCGGCTGACCCTCGGCGTCGACGCCCCAGCCCTCGGGGATCGGCTTGCCGGCGATGTCGTGCAACGCCATGTCCCCGCGCGCGATGGCGCTGGTGGCGAAGTCGAAGACATAGGGGTGCGGCCCCGGACGCGGCCAGCCGAAGGCGATCGGATTGGTGCCCAACAGGCCCCGCCGGCCGCCCGCCGGCGCCACCCACGAATGGCTGGGGGTCATGGCCAGAGCCGCCACGCCCATACTGGTCAGTTGTTCGATCTCGGGCCACAGGGCCGAGAAATGGAAGCAGTTGTTGATGACCAGCGCAGCCACACCGACCTCCTTGGCCTTCTGCGCCAGCAAGGGCGCCGCCCGCTCAAAAGCCAGAAGGGAATAGGCGTAACGGGCGTCGGCGCGCACCAGGGCGGGCGAGGCGTCGGTGATGACCGGCTCGGCGTCCAGCGACATCTTGCCCGAGCGGATGGTCATCACACAGCCGGGGAGACGATAAAGCCCGTGCGAGGCGCACTCGTCCCGCTCGCCCGCCGTAATGGCCCGCGCCACCGCCTCGGCGTGCGGAACGGACAGTCCCGCCCCCGTCAGCACCCGTCGCGACAGGGCGAACACCTCGTCGATGGACAAGGCGACCGTTTCCTGGGCCTCAAACACGCTCATATCGCTCTCCCGCAGCACAATCGTATACGATATGGACGCAGGCGAAAACTTCAAGCCGTTTGGCGTCCGTTTTTTAGAGCGCGTCGCGGGCCACGGTCAGATCAGTCAGGAAACGGGTCCGCTCCTCGGCGCGTCGCGCCGCATCGGGCAGGCGCAGCAGGTAGGACGGGTGAACCGTCAGCAGCACGCGCGCGCCATCCTTGGTTGTGAGAACGCGACCGCGTTCGGCCTGAACGGCGGGCTTTCGTCCCAGCACCGCCAGCCCCGCCGTCGCGCCCAGAGCCAGGATCAGCTGCGGCCTGACGAGGCGCCGTTCATGGTCCAGCCACCAGCGGCAGGCCTGGACTTCGCCCGCATTGGGCGTCTTGTGCAGACGGCGCTTGCCGCGCGGCTCGTGCTTGAAATGCTTGACCGCATTGGTGAGGTAGAGGTCGCGACGATCCAGCCCCGCCTCTTCAAACGCCGCATCCAGAATGCGCCCGGCGGGGCCGACGAAGGGCCGACCGGCCAGGTCCTCCTGATCGCCCGGCTGTTCGCCGACCACCATCAGAGCCGCGCGCCTCGGCCCCTCGCCGCAGACGCCCTGGGTGGCGTCGCGCCACAATGGGCAGCGGCGGCAGCCCTGAACGCCGCGCGCCAGCTCGTCCAGACTGTCGGGGACCAGATCATCCGTCGCCGCGCGATCCACCACCGGCGCGCGAACACGCTGGAACCTGTCATTGGGCGTGGGCGTAGGCTGGTTCACCATGGCATCCGTGCGAACCGACGCGGCGGCGGTCAGTTCCGGGATCAGCCCGGCCTCCGGCAGGTTTTTCCAGTAACGCTTGGGCATTTCCGACCGCATCGCCTGAGGCCGCAGCCGCGCCGGATTGAAGGTCGAGGCGTAGTAGGTGCGCCAGAAATCCTCCACCGCGTCCTCGGCGGGCGCCTGTGATTGATCGGCGGGCGGGCCGAAAGTCAGAAGCGTTCCGTCCCAATGCGCCGCCCCGTCCGGCGTCAGGATCGACCACCGCATGGCGCTGAACCGGCGCGCGAAGAAGGGCGCCGTCGCCTGCAGCACCCGATGCGCCGGCTCGAACCACGCCACCCAGCGCTCGCCCGCTTCGTCTTGCGTCTGTCGAAAGCGCACGAAGGCCTTCATCTTGTGGGCGGCGCGGCGCACCACCTTCACCCGATCCGCCGCCTCGGCCACGTCGCGGTCGGACAGGACGGCCATCAGGTTCGGCTGATCCTTCAGCCGCCACAGCAGGCGATACATCAGGTCGAAGCGATCCTCGGACCGGTGCTGGATCAGTTGCGCCGCCGCGTCCAGAAAGGCGCGCGGCGCGGTGAACCCGCCTTCGACCTCAGACAGGGCGCCGCCCTCATCGAACAGGCCGCCCGCAGTCGCGCCCACGACGAACTTCACCCGGCCGGGCTCCTCGCCCGCCAGCCGCAGGCGCCGCGCCGCCTTGCGCCAGCCGTCGAAATCCAGCGGGTCGGACAGGACCGCTGTGCGCATCAGAACAGGCTCAACTGCTCAGGCTTGCGCTGGGGCGCCAGGCGCGCGCGCAGATCGACCGCATCGGTCAGGCCGCCGGGCGTCCAGTCCAGCGCCGTGATCCACGGCCGCACGGCCTCGATCGACCGCGTCAGCCGACCGACGTCCTCAAGCCGCAAGGTGCGATGCCGCCGCACCGACAGGATGCGGTCCACCGCCTTCACCCCCAGGCCCGGCACCCGCAGCAGGGTCTCGCGCGCCGCCCGGTTGACGTCGACGGGGAAGGCCTCGCGGCGCCGCAGCGCCCAGGCCAGCTTGGGATCGACGGCCAGATCCAGCATGCCGTCGTCAGTCCCCTCGCCGATCTCGGGCGCGGTGAAGCCGTAGAACCGCATCAGCCAGTCGGCCTGATAGAGCCTGTGTTCGCGCATCAGCGGCGGCTTGGTCGGCGGCAGCAGGCTGGAGCCGTCGGGTATCGGGCTGAAGGCGGAATAATAGACCCGACGCAGGCCATAGCCGCCGTAAAGGGCGGCGCTGCGGGCCATGATCTCCGTGTCCGGCGCGCCGTCGGCGCCGACGATCAACTGGGTCGACTGACCGGCCGGGGCGAAGGCGGGCGGGCGCTTGCGGGCGCGCTTTTCGGGCTTGGCCTCTTCCAGTTTCAGCCGCACCTGCCCCATCGCCCTACGGATGGTCCGCGCGTCCTTTTCCGGAGCGAGACGGCCCAGAGCCTCGTCGCGGGGCAGTTCGATATTGGCGGACAGTCGGTCGGCATAGAGACCCGCCAGCTCCACCAGCCGCGCATCCGCCTCCGGGATCAGCTTCAGGTGGATATAGCCGCGAAAGTCGTGATCCTCGCGCAGGCGCCGCGCGACCTCGACCAACTGCTCCATCGTATAGTCGCCGTTGCGGATCACGCCCGACGACAGGAACAGCCCCTCAATGTAGTTCCGCTTATAGAAGGCCAGGGTCAAATCGACGACCTCCTGCACCGTGAAGCGCGCCCGTTCGACGTTGGACGACACCCGGTTGATGCAATAGGCGCAGTCGTAGATGCAGAAGTTGGTCAGCAGGATCTTCAGCAGGCTGACGCACCGACCGTCCGGCGTATAGGCGTGGCAGATGCCCATGCCCTCGGTCGAGCCGATCCCGCGCCCGCCCATTGAATCCCGCTTCGTCGTGCCGGACGAGGCGCAGGAGGCGTCATATTTCGCTGCGTCCGCCAGAACCGCCAGCTTTCGTCGAAGATCGATCTGAGCCATTCGTTCATGATATGTTCCGCTGCAGAACAGGTCCAGCTTGGCCGAAAGGCTTTCGCAGCAGGACAGGACACAACCGGCGAGGCAGGGACGGCCGGCGCATCTGCGCTCGGCCGTCGGAGGGCTCAGTCGTTTCCCCTCAACCTGTGCTCATCAAACAGGCAGACAGCGTCGTAGCGAGGACGCGCCGCCTCGCACAGGGCGACGACAGAGCGGGCGTCCGGTTTCACCCCGAGGTCGATCCAGCCCATCAAGGCCTCGAAAACCGCGACATATTCCGGCGGGCTGAGGGCGCTGTGTTCGGCTTCATCGGTGAAGGTCTGGACCAGCAGGTCGGCACGGCCCGCCGCCGCCACGCGGTCGCGATAGACGTCCTGGTGCCAGACGAAGGCTGTGGGATCGTCCTTGCCGTGGATGGTGACGGTCGGCGCGACGATCATGCCCGACAGGTCCGCGTCATAGGCCAGACGCGCCACCGCCATCGGATCGGCGACGAACCGCTCGACCCCCGCGTTCAGCGCCGCATCATCGTGCGAGCCCTGATAGACGGTCCGGCTGTTGTCGAACGGATTGAGGCCGTCCAGGCGCTTCTGCACCAGGTCCTGAAACAGGAAGGTGCCCCAGGCCAGGTGCGACACCAGTTGTCCCTCGCCGATCCCCACGACGTTGAGAATGTCGGCCAGGCGCTGCTTCTGCTCAGGCGAGCGCTCCGCCTCGGGCAGGCCGACGCCGGTGCAGGTCTTGACCCGCTGCGCCAGCTGGGCGCGGGTCAGGCGAGCGCCCTCGGGCAGACCCTGCCAGACCGGGTACTGCGCCTCGTCGGGCGCCGGATGGTTCTGGCAGTAATATTGATATACCGCACGCAGATCGGCGCGGAACCTGTAGGCCTCGGTCCCGCCCGCCAGCACCCCGCTGGTCAGGACCACGCCGTCCCAGACCACCTGGCCTTCGGCGTCGCGCGCATAGAGTTCGGCCGCCTTGGCTGCGACATTGCCGCCCCAGGACTGGCCGTGAAGAATGGTGCGGCGGGGCCGACCGAAGGCGTCCCAGAAAATCTGGCGCAGGTCGTCGGTGTCCTCGGCCGCCATGCGCACGCCGTAGCCGCCCCGGCGATAGGTCGACCCCGCCCAGGCGAAGCCCTCCTTCACCGTCATGGAGAAGCGCTCCAGATCTTCCAGCGGATCATCGGCCTTGGGGGCGGCCGTGCGCGGCCCGCCGTGGGCGTGGACGACCAGCGAACCATTCCAGTTCTCCGGCACGGCGATCCAGTAGTAACCGCCCTTGGCCGCCCGCCCCGACCAGCAGTGCGCCTGCTGAGGAAGAAAATCGGGACAGACGGCCGGGACGGGCGCCGGCGACGGGGTCGCCGGCGCATCCTGGGCGGCGGCGAAGGGCGCGCCGGTTAGCGTGACGGCGGAAGCCGCCGCCAGCATCGAAAACAGACGCATCCCTCTCGCCTCCTCAGATCAGAACGACTTGGTCGCGGTGACGTACCAGTAACGACCCCACGGGCTGTGAACCGTGCCGCGATAGCCGTTGTCGGCCAGCGACGGGCCTTCATCCGTCAGATCCCGCACGCCCAGACGCACGCGGGTCTCGGCCGGGAATTCATAGTCCACATAGGCGTTGACCGTCTGGCGGGCGTCAACGACCCACGGATCGCCCGAGGCGCCCAGCAGGCCGGGCTGCTGGAAGTCGCTGACGTACTGGCTCGTCATTCCAGCGCGCCAGGGGCCCTTGCGCCAGGTCAGGCTGGCGTTGAGGCGCCATTCGGGACGGCCGTTCTGCCCCACCAGTTGCGAGGAGTCCGGCAGGGTCGTCCCGGCATTGATCGTTCCGGCTTCGCGGGCGGCGTACAGCTCATTGACGATGTCGCCCGGATCGCGCGTGAATTCGTCCAGCTTGCTGGCGTTCACATTGACGATGAAGGTGCCGTACTTGGTGCGACGCAGCGACCAGTTCATGGCCAGATCCAGGCCGCTGACGGTCTGGGGCTGAAGGTTGATGAAGCGGTCGTTGATCGATACCACCTCGCCCACCGGGGTCAGGCCCGTGCCCTGGAACAGCAGGATGTCCTCGGGCGTCGGCGCGCGACGGTTGACCAGCGGATTGGAGCCGCCCTCGACGCGGTTCAGATAGTCCAGCGCCAGCGCCGTCTGGGCGCCCAGAAGGCCGACGATCTTCTCCTGCTCGATCCGCCACTTGTCGATAGTGAAGGTGAAGGCGCCGAAACGCTCGGGGATGAAGGACGGCTGCAGCACCAGGCCGTAGGAGGTGTTGGTGCTCTCTTCCGGCTCCAGATCCGGGTTGCCCGCCACCAGCAGAGAGGCGCCCGAGGTGTTCTGCGCGCACTGGGAGAAATTGCTGATACGGCCGGCGCGCAGGTCAGCCTCGCAGCGGACATAGTCCGTGCCGCTGGCCAGACGGGCGTATTCCGTGGCGTGGGTCTGCTCCAGGTTCGGCGCGCGGAAGCCCTGCGAATAGGAGCCGCGAACCCGCACGCCCGGAACCACGTCCCAGGCCGCGGCGATCTTCGGCTTGGCCACCGAGCCGAAGTCCGAATAGTGCTCGTAACGGCCCGCCAGCTGCACATCCAGCTGATAGACCAGAGGAATGTTCATCTCGGGCGAGACCACCGGCACGGCGAACTCGACATAGGTCGAGAAGACCTCGCGGCTGCCCGAGGTGTCGGGGTTGGGGCTGACGGCCGAAACGTTGGACAGGTTGGTCTCGCCGCTGACCATGTCGGTGAAGGTGAAGGTCCCGTCCAGATTGGCGTCGCGGTCGTCCTTCTGGGTCTCGCGGCGCGCCTCGACGCCGAAGGCCATGCCGACCGGCCCGCCCGGCAGTTGGAACAGATCGCCGCGCGACAGCTTGAAGTCCGCCATGGTCAGGGTCGTGCGCGACACCCGGCGCAGGTCGAAGACGATGGCGTCGATCGCCGCCTGAGAGCTGGGCGAGCAGTCGCCGTAGCTGGTGGTGGCGACGCAGCCCCCGCTGAAGGGGTTGTAGGCGTCGGGCGTCGACAGGGCCAACTGCTTCTGCAGGGCCGTCATATTGACGTTGGGCGAGACGTCCTTGGCCTCGGCCTCGGAATAGACGACCGCCGTCTCCCAGTTGAAGCCGCGCCACTCGCCGCGCAGGCCGCCCAGCAGGCGGGCCTGATAGTTGTCGACCTTCACCACCTGGAAGCCGGTGTCGACGAAGCGGTAGTTGGTCATCAGAACCGGCAGGCCCTCAGCCGGAACCCCGGTCAGACCCGGCAGGCGGTTCGGATTGAGCGTGCCGTCGGCGAAGGTCATGGGGCCGAACGGGTTGTAGTAGTTGCTGGCCGGAATCCAGATCTGGTTCAGGTTGACCACCGGCGGCTGCACGGCGCGGCTGTGAGCGCTGTAATAGCCGACCTCGCCGAAGGCCTCGACGCTGTCGGTCAGGTCGTAACGTCCCGTCAGGAACAGGTTCAGCCGCTCGACCGACGGACGGACCGTCGTCTCATGCCGGGTGTCGTACCGCATGTCGCGGTTGGTCGTGTTGAAGTTGTGGTTGCCGCTGGACAGGCAGATGTCGCCGCCCATGTCCACGCCGCAGCCGAAGCTGGACGGCTGGAAGCGGAAGGCTCCGGCGGTGTTGGTCACCGCCACGCCGTTCGAGCGGATCACCGGGCGCGAGCCGACCGACAGGCGCGCCCACGGCGTGTGCGACGAGCGGCCGTCCAGCGACTGGACGTCAGCGAAATCGGGATGGTCGGCGAACAGCGGACGCAGGTCGTCCGAGCGGGTGAAGTCCTGATCCGATGCCCACAGGGCGGTGCGCTGGGCGTAGTTTGCGAACAGGGAGACGTTGCCGCGATCGAAGTTCTTGCCCGTGAACAGGTTGAACTCGGTGTCGCGCATCTGCGTGCCTTCGGCCCCGCCATAGCGGGCGCTGACCGTCAGGCCGTCGATGTTGTCGCGCAGGACGGTGTTGACCACGCCCGCCACCGCGTCCGCGCCATAGATGGCGGCGGCGCCGTCCAGCAGCACTTCCAGCCGCTCCAGCCCCGACACGGGGATGGCGTTGGAGTTGTAGCTCAGCACCGGCACCGTGCCGGTGTCCGAGGTGCCCTGGCTGGTCGGGTGCTGGACCAGACGACGACCGTTCAGCAGCACCAGGGTGTTGCCTACGCCCAGCGAGCGCAGGTTGACCGAGTTCACATCGCCGCGCGCCGAGTTCGAAGTCTGGGGGTTATTGGCGGAATCGAACAGGACGTCGCCCATCTGGGGGATGGTGCGCATCAGTTCGTCGCCGGTCGTGGCGCCGGTGGCCTCGATCTGCTCACGGTCGGCCACCACCACCGGCAGGGCCGCCGTGGTGCGCGCGCCGCGGAT
Source organism: Brevundimonas sp. LPMIX5 (assembly GCF_003576505.1). Classification (NCBI taxonomy): domain Bacteria; kingdom Pseudomonadati; phylum Pseudomonadota; class Alphaproteobacteria; order Caulobacterales; family Caulobacteraceae; genus Brevundimonas; species Brevundimonas sp. LPMIX5. The sequence goes on along the minus strand of NZ_QWTZ01000004.1, from coordinate 5,203 downwards.
GTTGGTGCCGACGACGACGATGTCCTCCACCTGTGTGGGCTCGGCGGGCAGGGCCTCCTGGGCCAGAGCGGCCCCGGCGAACAGGACGGTCGATGCGGTCGTCGCCATCAGAGCGATCTTGGATGGGTTTCTCATGTCTCTCTCCCAGTCGCCGTGTGCGGCGATCATGTCGTTGAGGTCGTGGTTCAGGGTCAGTCGTCGGCCAGCACCAGGTCGTCGCCCGGTCCGGCGGCGGGATCAGGGGCGGCGGCCAGGGGCTGAGGCCCGCCGTCCAGCGCGGCCTTCAGCGCATCGCGGTCCAGTTCGCCTTCCCAGCGGGCGACAACGATGGTGGCCACCGCGTTGCCGATGAAGTTGGTCAGGGCGCGGCATTCGCTCATGAAGCGGTCGATGCCCAGGATCAGGGCCATGCCCGCCACCGGCACCGAGGGCACCACCGACAGGGTGGCCGCCAGGGTGATGAAGCCCGCCCCCGTAATGCCCGCCGCCCCCTTGGACGACAGCATGGCCACCAACAGCAGCAGAATCTGATCCTGCAGGCTCAGATCGATGTTCAGCGCCTGGGCGATGAACAGGGCCGCCATCGTCATATAGATATTGGTGCCGTCCAGATTGAACGAATAGCCGGTCGGCACGACCAGGCCGACCACCGACTTGGCGGCGCCCGCCCGCTCCATCTTGGAGATCAGGCTGGGCAGGGCGGCCTCGGAACTGGAGGTGCCCAGCACCAGCAGCAGCTCTTCTTTCAAATAGCGGATCAGCTTCAGGATGTTGAAGCCGTTGGCGATGGCGACCAGACCCAGCACCCCGACCACGAAGATGGCGGACGTCAGGTAAAAGGTGGCGATCAGGGCGAACAGGTTCGCGACCGAGGCGATGCCGTAGGCGCCGATGGTGAAGGCGAAGGCCCCGAAGGCGCCGATCGGTGCGGCCTTCATCAGAATGGCGACCAGTTTGAAGAAGGCCGCGCTGACCGACTCCAGGAAGGTCATCACCGGCTTGCCCAGATCGCCGATCATGGCCAGGGCGATGCCGAACAGGATGGAGACGAACAGGACCTGCAGGATATTGCCGGTCGAGAAGGCGCTGACCACCGTGTCGGGAATAATGCCCGTCAGGAAGCCGACGATGGTGCTTTCATGCGCCGCCTGGGCGTATTGAGCCACCGCGCCCTTATCCAGGGTGGCCGGATCGATGTTCAGGCCGTGGCCCGGACGCACGACATTAGCGATGATCAGGCCGACGATCAGCGCCAGGGTCGAGAAGACCAGGAAATAGCCAAAGGCCTTGGCCGCCACCCGGCCGACGCGGCCGATGTCGCGCATCCCGGCGATGCCGGTAACGATGGTCAGGAAGATCACCGGCGCGATCACCATCTTCACCAGCTTGATGAAGGCGTCGCCCAGCGGCTTCAGGCTTTCGCCTACGTTCGGCCAGAAGTGGCCGATGGCGCCACCCAGCACGATGGCGACCAGCACCTGGAAATAGAGATGCTGATAGAAGGGGCGGCGAATGACCGCCGCCGTCTGTGACGCGATAGGGGACAAAGAAGGTCGCTCCTGATGGCGAGCATGCGGCTCGCGGATTTCCTCTCGGCGCGATCTTCGCCACGCTTCGACCTCAGTGTGGCCATGACGAGGGCAAGAGAAAACGCCTGCCCCTACGCAATATAACCTATTGTTTTTTATAAATTTACTACAGAAGCGCGATCTAGACGGGACCAGTATGTGCGATTTATCGCCCCGATCTCTGGCTCAAAAGTGCGGAATATCGCACACTAAAGACATGAACCGCGCCATGCCGCCTGCTCCCAATGATCGCACTGACCGGCGACAGATCGGCCTGTGGGTCGCCCTGACGCTCGGCTGGCTGATCGCGGCGACAGCGGGCGCCTATGGGCTGGGCGAAACCGCGCGGACGGAGGCTTCGGCCGAGCTGGCGCGTCAGTCCGAAGCCGCAGCCGCCCTGCACGCCGCCGTCCTGCGCAGCGAACTGGAGAAATACCGCGCCCTGGCGCCGGCCATGGCGACCGACGCCGATGTCGCCCGGCTGCTGACGACCCCGCATTTCGACGCAAAACCGCTGAATGAACGGCTGGAGGCGCTATCCGAACAGATCCGCGCCTCGGCCATCTACGTCATCGGCGCGGATGGCGTAACCCGCGCCGCCAGCAACTGGAACCATCCGGTCAGCTTCGTCGGCTCCGACTACAGTTTTCGGCCCTATTTCATCAAGGCGATGCGTGACGGCTCGGCCGAGTTCTTCGCGTTAGGCACTGTCAGCGGCAAACCCGGCCTGTTCCTGGCGCGGCGCGTCGTCAATGCGGGCCTCCCGATCGGGGTCGTGGTGGTCAAGGTCGAGTTCGACGCCCTGGAGGCCGAATGGCGCGCCTCGGGCGAGCCCGCCTATGTGGTCGATCCGGGCGGGGTGGTGCTGATCACCAGCATCCCGAGCTGGCGGTTCCGGACCCTGCGGCCGATGGACGCCGAAAGCCGCCGCCTGACGCTGGCGGACCAGACCCTGGCCGACGGCGCCCTGGCGCCCCTGCCCTTCCGCACGCCGCAGGACGGCGCGACCCGGCTGGTCGAGGCGCCGCTGGAGGGCGCCGATCGCCATTGGATGCACGCCCGCATCGACACCATGACGCCGGGCTGGACGCTGCACCTGCTGACCCCCGACCGGGGCGTCATAGAGACGAACGTCGCCAACGCCCGGACCCTGGCCGCCCTGATCGCCACGCTCCTTTTCGGCGTCGCCGCCGTGCTGCTGCGCCGTCGCCAGCAGGCCGCAACGCGGCAGCGCGCCGCCGAGGCGGCCCGGCTGGAACTGGAGCGCCGCATCGAAGAGCGGACCCACGACTTGCGCCAGGCCAACATCGCCCTGAACCGCCAGATCGACGAGCGGATGCGCGCCGAAGCCAGCCGCGAGGCTCTGCGCGACGAACTGGTGCAGGCGGGCAAGCTGGCGGCTCTGGGCCAGATCGCCGCCGGGGTGGCCCATGAGATCAACCAGCCCGTCGCCGCCATCCGCACCCAGGCCGAGACCGCCTCAGCCTATCTGCAGCGTGAGCAGGGCGCCAAGGCCGCGCGGGCTCTGGGCCGCATCGGCGATCTGACCGCCCGCATCGGCGCCATCACACAGGAGTTGCGGGCCTTCTCACGCAAGGCCGAGCCGCAACTGGGCACGGTGTCGCTGAACGACGCGATCGACGGCGCCCTGCTGCTGCTGGGCGGGCGACTGCGCCAGGGCGGCGTCCGCCTGACGCGTCCGCGCGGCGCGAATCTGCTGGTCGTCGCCGACCGTTTCCGCCTGGAGCAGGTCATCGTCAATCTGATGCAGAACGCCGCCGAGGCGCTGGAGGGCCGGGCCGACGGCCAGATCACCCTGACAGTGGAGCGGGTCGCAGACCATGTCGAACTGCGCGTCGCCGACAACGGCCCTGGCGTGGCCGACGACATCCGCGACCAGCTCTTTACTCCCTTTGTGACCAGCAAGGCCAATGGTCTGGGACTGGGACTGGTCATCTGCCGCGACATCGTGGCCGGGTTCGGGGGCGAGCTGGACCTGCGTCCGGCCACCCTCGGCGCCGCCTTCGTCATCAGCCTGAAAGCCGCGTGATGGAGGCGCGCGTCATGGAGTTCCCGCGTCTTGAGACCGTCGCCCTGATCGAGGACGACGACGACTTCCGCAACGCCCTGACCGAAAGGATGGAGGTCGAAGGCCTGAGCGTGCGCGCCTATCGTTCCGCCGAGGCGGCGCTGACAGAGATCGACGCCGATTTCCCCGGCGTAGTGGTGACCGACCTGCGGATGCCGGGGCTGGACGGCCGCCAGGCGCTCAACCGGCTTCAGGCCCTTGATCCCGCCCTGCCCGTCATCCTGATCACCGGGCACGGTGACGTGGCCGAGGCGGTCGCCGCCATGCACGGCGGGGCCTATGACTTCGTCGCCAAGCCGTTCGCCTTTGAGCGCCTGTCCGAAAGCCTGACGCGCGCGCTGGAAAAGCGCGCCCTGGTGCTGGACAACCGACGCCTTGTCGCCCTGTCGTCCGAGGCGGGGCTGGAGTTGCCGCTGCTGGGCGACAGCCCGGCGATCCGCTCGCTGCGCGCCACCATCGCCCAGATCGCCGACGCCCGCATGGACGTGCTGATCGAGGGAGAGACCGGCGTGGGCAAGGAAGCTGTGGCCCGCGCCCTGCACAACGGCGGCCGCCGCCGATTGCATCCTTTCGTGGCGGTCAACTGCGGCGCCCTGCCGGACGGACTGATCGAGAGCGAGTTGTTCGGTCATGAGCTGGGCGCCTTCGCCGGGGCCTTGCGTCGCCGCGTCGGCCACGTCGAGCGCGCACACGGCGGGTCGCTGTTTCTGGACGCCGTCGAAAGCATGCCGACCGCTGCTCAGGTCAAGATGCTGCGCGTGCTGGAAGAGCGCGAAATCCACCCGATCGGCGCATCGGAACCCCGCGCCGTCGACATTCGCGTGCTGGCCTCTGCGACGGGGGATCTCGATCAGGCCCTCGTCAGCGGCCGACTTCGCGAAGAACTTTACTATCGGCTGAATGTCGTGCGCCTGCGCGTGCCGCCTCTGCGCGAACGCCGCGACGACATCCCCCTGCTGTTCGCCAGCCTGGTGGCGCGCGCCCCGGTGGGCCCCGGCGCCGAACCGCCCGTCATCACGGACGCAGTCCGCTCCCGCCTGCTGGAACACCCCTGGCCAGGCAACATCCGCGAGCTGTCGCACTTCGCCCAACGCTTCGCCCTTGGCCTTGAAGGCCGCGAAGACCAAGCCGCCGGCGCCGCGCGCGGCCTTGTCGACCGCGTCGCTGATTTCGAGAAACGCATATTGCAGGACACGCTTGAAACCCTGGGCGGCAACGTCAGCGAGGCGTTGGCGCAACTGAAGATTCCCCGCAAGACCCTCTACGACAAGCTGAAACGCCACAACCTGAAGCCGGCCGATTTCCGCAGGAGCTGAGCAGGCTGCACCATCGGTTCGCGCCCGCCGCGACAGACTTGGCCTCTGCGTTACCGCGCCTCATTCGAAGCCACCTATTGAAGAACAACGATCTCCAGGTCAGGAATTTTGCATCCGTCAGGTGCCGATGACGCCTTGCGCAGATCGCAGCAAGGCAACTCGGCGCTTCTGAGCGGAACCCAACAGCAGAAAACCCCCGCAGCTTACGCTTTGGGGGTTTATTTTTTCTT
>NZ_QWTZ01000003.1:0-49346 GCF_003576505.1 Brevundimonas sp. LPMIX5 | reverse complement strand
CGGCGCGAATCCGGTAAATAAGGTCGACCCTCTCGGCATGCAATCAACTCCACCAGGAGTTCCACCTCCATCTCCAAAGCCGGGCTGCCATACTGTTTATATCGCTTCCTTAGGCGGGGAGACTTACTGTGGTGCGCTAAACGGCAGTTTTCCTACAGCTATCAGCATTAGTTTTGGCGATGGGGGCGAATCTTTTGGGGGTGCGTTTGATAGTGGCGGTGGCGGGGCTCGAGCCACAAGCCCACAACCGTCCTTTGAGCCGCATGAAATTCAGAAAGAACGAGTCTGCGCGCCCTATCAAGCGTTGATGCGCAGACCTGACATCCAGGAAGCACTGAAAAACGCCCTTGATCGTTCTGCCAGAACTGGTTTTGAAGAGGGATTCTTGTATCGACTAACGGCAGGGTCTGGGTCGCGATTTGTAGATGTGGCAGGCCGTGATCGATTGAGCTTTCCGGTTTATGTGGAACGATCTGATCGCGATAATTATGCGATATTCCATGTTCACACATACAATGGCGGATTTTCAGCTGCGGATGCGAGTCAAGTCAGGCAAGGGTATCGTGCTATTTTTACCATGACGCCAAGCGATGGATTTGTTGTTAACTGTCGAAACTAGGTGAGGTGATGGGAAATGCGCCATAAGTTCATTATTCATATACTGTTTTATACATTTTTTTCCGCGTCTTCTTTACTAGCTCTAATGGTTATCGACTATCGACTTCCCTACAGCTATAGTATAGTTGACATTATTTTCGATTTACCCCCGCTGTTAAAAATTTTTTCTTTGCTTATAATCGCCATATCTGTAGTAATCCTAGCTTCTGAATTTACCAAGCGCGCTTTACCCGCCGCCCCATTGGCTTGGCCTGCAATTATCTTCCTTTCGGGGTTGTTCCTCGGTGCCGTTGCGGCGGGTCAGACTGCGATTTCATTTCGACGTATACCCGGCCCACCCGCGGCTCTAGATTATACACTTCCAAGTTACGCTTCTGCCATTTTTATTATACTACTTAGTTCTCTATGCGCCTTAGTTGCGGCCATAAAGATAAAAGGAACATTTTATAGAAAATGAATAACTCGACCGTTATAGATAAATTTTACATACCTTTCTGCACTTTCTTTGTGCGAATACCTGGATATCCAAGTTCAGGCTTGCAGTAGTGCAGAAAAGATGAAACGGAACAATTTCCGAACGAGCAATGCTCTCTAAATTGGCATGACGCTAAAAATCAAAAATGAGATGAGTATGGGCCAGACTTCCGAAAGATTTTGTTCCAAATTTAAGGTTGCGGTGGGCGCGAGCTTAGTTGCAATACTCCCCATCACCGCCCACGCCCAATCCACTCTCACCGACCCTCCCGGATCCGGCCCCATCGTCTCAGCGGTGCAGTGGCTGCAGGGTACCTTGCTGGGCACGGTCGCCACGGTCGTGGCAGTGATCGCCGTGGCCTGCGTGGGGCTGATGATGCTGACCGGGCGCATCAACTGGCGCTATGGCGCGGTTGTCATCCTGGGTTGCTTCATCCTGTTCGGCGCCGTCAGCATCGTCGCCGGCATCCAGTCCACCGCCTCGGCCATCCGATAGACCCGCGTCTTGGAAGAGCTTGAGCGCACGCCCCTGTTCACCGCCCTGACCCGGCCGCAGATGTTCGCGGGCGTGACCTACAACTACTTCATCATCAACGCCGTGATCGCGGCGGAGCTGTTCCTCATCTTCCGCTCCGTCTGGGTCCTGCCCGCCGCCCTGATCATCCACGGGATCGGCGTCCTGCTGTGTCTGCGCGAGCCGCGCATCATCGACCTGTGGCTGACGCGGGTCAGCCGCTGCCCGCGCGTGCGCAACCACAAGATCTGGCGATGCAACTCCTACCGTCCCTGAGCCACGGCGAGCGGACCGTGCGCCGCGAGCAGGCGGCGGGCAGCCACCTGCCCTACGCCCGCCATGTCGACGACCACACGCTGGAGACCCGCGACGGCCTGCTGCTGCAGGTCATCCGCCTGCGCGGCCTGTTGTTCGAGACGGCCGACACCGGCGAGCTCAACTATCGCAAGGGCCTGCGCGACGCCATGCTGCGCGCCGTCGGCACCTCGCGCTTCGCCCTCTATCACCATATGGTGCGCCGCCGCGTGGAGCCGGCGCTGGATGTCGACTATCCCGACGCCTTCTCCCAGACCCTGGGCGACCGCTGGGCCGAGCGGCTGGGCGCCAAGCAGTTGTTCGTCAACGACCTCTACCTGACCTTGGTGCGGCGGCCGCTGCAGGGCCGGCTCGGCCTGGCCGATCAGATGCGAAGCTGGTTCACGCGCGCCGGCGCCGAGCCCAAGGCGGCGCAGAACTATGAACTGGCCCAGTTGGCCGCCGGACGCGACGCCCTTCTGGCGGCGCTGGGCGAGTATGAGCCGCGTCTGCTGGGCGTCTATGATACGGCCCAAGGGCTGTGCTCCGAGCCGCTGGAGTTCCTGTCGGAGCTCTACAACGGCGAGCAGCGGCCGGTGCTGCTGCCGCATCAGGACCTGGGCGCCTATCTGCCCTATCGCCGGGTCAGCTTCGGCCAGGAGACGGTGGAGCTGTCGGCGGTGGGGCACCTTCCGCGCAGCTTCCTCGGCCTAGTGTCGATCAAGGACTATCCGTCCTGGAGCGCGCCGGGGATGTTCGACGAGCTGATGCGGCTGCCGGTCGAGCTGACCGTCACCCAGTCCTTCGCCTTCGTGGAACGTCAAGCGGCGCTGGAACGCATGAACCTGGCGCTGCGACGCATGCGCTCCGCCGAGGACGAGGCCGTCTCCCTGCGCGGCGAACTGGCCCAGGCCAAGGACGACGTCGCCGCCGGACGCGCGGGATACGGCGAGCACCACATGACCATCGCGGTGCGCGGCAACAGCCCCGCCGCCGTTGACGCCGGCGTGGCCGAGGTCACGGCCGCCATGGCCGACATGGGGGTGGTGGCAGTGCGCGAGGAGATCGCGCTGGAGCCGGCCTTCTGGGCCCAGTTCCCCGCCAACTTCAAATACATCGCCCGGCGCGGCCTGGTCTCGACCAGCAATTTCGCCGGCCTGGCCAGCATCCACAACTTCCCGACCGGACAGGCGAGCGGCGCCCACTGGGGCGACGCCGTCACCCTGCTGGAGACCACGGCGGCGGGGCCGTACTTCTTCAACTTCCACCAGGGGGACCTGGGCAACTTCACCGTCATCGGTCCGTCGGGCTCGGGCAAGACGGTTGTGCTCAACTTCCTGCTGGCCCAGGCGCGCAAGCTGGATCCGCGCATCATCTTCTTCGACAAGGATCGCGGGGCGGAACTGTTCATCCGCGCCATAGGCGGACGTTACGACCTGCTGCGGCCGGGCCAGGCCTCGGGCCTTAATCCGCTTCAGCTGGAGGATACGCCCGCTAATCGCGGCTTCCTGGTCGACTGGCTTGCCCAACTCGTCGGCGGGGGGGACGTGACGGACATGGAACGTATCCGCGACGCCGTCAGCGCCAACTTCGACCAGCCGCTGGAGCATCGGCGTCTGCGCTACCTAGCCGAGCTCTTCCGGGGCGACCGGCGTCCGCAGGCCGGGGACCTGTGGTCGCGGCTCCGGCCCTGGTGGGGCGACGGCGAGCGGGCGTGGCTGTTCGACAATCCCACCGATCTGACCGACCTGACGGCTCGCACCGTCGGCTTCGACATGACGGTGTTGCTGGACGACCCGGCGGTGCGCACCCCGGCCATGATGTACCTCTTCCACCGCGTCGAGGAACGGCTGGACGGCTCCCCCGCCATCATCGTCGTCGACGAGGGCTGGAAGGCCCTGGACGACGAGGTCTTCGTGCGGCGCATCAAGGACTGGGAGAAGACCATCCGCAAGCGCAACGGCATCGTCGGTTTCGCCACCCAGAGCGCCCAGGACGCCCTGGAAAGCCGGATCGCCAGCGCCATCGTCGAACAGGCCGCCACCCAGATCTTCATGGTCAACGCCAGGGCGCGGGCCGAAGACTATGTGCAGGGCTTCGGCCTGACCCCGCATGAGTTCGACCTGATCCGCACCCTGCCGGACAGCGCCCACTGCTTCCTGATCAAGCGCGGCGGCGAAAGCGTCGTGGCCCGCCTGGACCTGTCGGGCGAGAAGGACATCCTGACCGTTCTATCCGGGCGCGAGCGAACCGTGCGCCTGCTCGACGAACTGCGCGCCTCCGCCGGCGACGATCCGAACGCCTGGATGGCGCCCTTGCTGGAACAGGCGTGACCATGGCGAGCTGTCCGCGCCTTTCGACCGGCGACGCCTTCCTGTCGACCCTGCTGCGTCACATCGATTGCCAGGCGCAGGCGATCGGGACCGGCGGCTACCAAGCGCTGGCCGATCCCGCCTCCCCGACGATCCAGGTCGTGACGGCCCTGCTGACGATCTTCGTCGCCCTGTTCGGCCTGGCCATGATGATGGGGCGAACGCCGACGGTGCGCGACGGCGTCATGGCGGCGGTCAAGATCGGCGTGGTCCTGACCCTGGCCATGAGCTGGCCCGCCTATAAGACGATCGTCTACGACGTCGTCGTCGAAGGCCCCGCCCAGCTGAGCGCTGCGGTCGGCCGCCCCGCCGGCCTGCCGGGCGCGCAAGGCGACCTGATCCAGCGGCTGCAGGCGGCGGATGCGGCCATCATCCGCCTGACCAACTACGGCACCGGCCGCGACGAGCTGGCGACCCTGCCGCCCGCCAATCCCAATGAGCCGCCGCAGCGCACCCCGATCGCCGACAACCCGGCGCTGGGCTGGGGCCGGGTGCTGTTCCTTTCCGGCGCCGTGGCCGCCTTCGCCGCCGTGCGTCTGACGGCCGGGTTGCTGCTGGCGCTGGCGCCGCTGTTCGCCGGGCTGCTGCTGTTCGACGTCGCACGCGGCGTCTTCGTCGGCTGGGTGCGAGCCCTTGTGTTCACCCTGCTGGCCTCGGTCGCCGTGACCCTGCTGTTCGGGGTCCAGCTGGCCCTGCTGGAGCCCTGGCTGGCCCAGGTGCTGCAAATGCGCCAGGCCAACGCCCTGACGCCATCGGCCCCGATCGAACTGTTGGTCATGAGCCTCGGCTTCTTCCTGGCGCTCGGCGGCGCGCTCGCCATTTTGCTGCGCCTCGCCTTCACGCTTCATCTGCCGACGCCATGGCGTGAAGCGACGCCAGGAAGAGCGACCGCAACAGCGCCGGCCCATGCCGACGCCGTTCCGCTCTCGCTTGCCGCTGCCCCATCGGCGCCGCGCCTCGGTTCGCCTCGCGCCGCCGCCGTGGCCGATGCCATGAGCGCCGCCCAGCGCCGCGAACGGCTGATCTTCGCCCGAGGCAACGCGGCCACCGGCGGTTCGCCGTCCTCGACCGCCCGTCCCGGCGGACAAGACCCCGCGCCGGCCCACGCCGCCTATGGCCAGGCCCTGCGCCGCGCCCGCCCGAGAAAATCGGTCGGAGCCGCCCTGAGAGACCGTCGCTCATGAAAAAGCCCGCCAGAGAGGCGCTCGACGCCTATTACCGCGAAGCCGGAAGCTGGGCCTCCGATCGGGCCGACAGCCTGCGCAAGTCTCGTCGGGTCGCCTGGATCGTGGCCGGCGCGGCCGTGGCCGTAGCCGTGGTGGAGGGCTTCGCCCTGATGCTGCTGGCGCCGCTGAAGACGGTCGAGCCCTACACCCTGCTGGTCGATCGCACGACGGGTTTCGTCGAGGCGCTCAAACCGCTGGATCAGGCGCAGATCACGCCCGACAAGGCGCTCGTCCAGTCCATGCTGGTGCAGTACGTCATCGGCCGCGAGGGTTTCGACATTGCGACCCTGCAGACGGACTATCGCAAGATCGGCCTGTGGTCCGCCGGCCAGGCGCGCACCGACTACCTGGCCCTGATGCAACCCTCCAACCTCGACGGTCCGCTGGTCCAGTACGGGCGCACGACCGTCGTCGAGACCCGGGTGAAGAGCGTCTCACCGCTGGACGCCCGCTCGGCCCTGGTGCGTTTCGAAACCGCGCGCCGCGATGAAGGCGGGGCGGAACGCAATCCACAGGCCTGGATCGCGGTCATCGAATACGGCTTCTCCGGCGAGCCCATGTCGGTGGAGGACCGCTACGTCAATCCGCTCGGCTTCCAGGTCACGAAGTACCGCAAGGACCCCGAGACTCTGGCGCCGACGCCGCCCGCCGCGCCCGCGCGCATCGTCCAGTCGCCCGACGAGGGCTTCGTCGAGGCGGAAGCCGTCGAAGCCGGAGGCGTCGAATGAAGCCTCTGCTCTTCGCCGCCGCCCTTCTGTGCGCCACACCCGCCCTGGCCGAGACGCCGCCGGACACCGCGGCTGATCCGCGTGTGCGCACCCTGGTCTATCAGGCCGACCAGGTGGTGCCGCTCACAGTCGCCGCCAACTATCAGCTCACCGTCGTCTTCGATCCGGCCGAGCGGGTGGAGAACGTCGCCGTCGGGGACGCCGAAGCCTGGCAGATCACTTTGAACAAGCGCGGCGACGCCCTCTTCCTGAAGTCCCTGCGCACCGGGGCCGCCACCAATATGACGGTCATCACCGACGCCCGGGTCTATAATTTCGAACTGTCATCGGCCTATGGGCCCGCTCCCGACGCCCCCTTCACCGTCCGCTTCGCGCCGGCCAAGCGCGCCGACGCCGAGCGGCCCGACCCCCAGCCCGGCATCGGCCGCTATCGTCTCAGCGGCGCGCGGGCGTTGCGGCCCGCCGCGATCAGCGACGACGGCCTGCGCACCTATATCGAATGGCGGCCGCGCCAGACCCTGCCGGTCGTCTTCGCCATCGACGAACGCGGCGATGAAATCCTGCTGGACGGCCATATGCGCGACGGCCGTTACGTGGTCGACGCCGTCCATCCCGCCCTGTTGTTCCGTCTGGAGCGCCAGAGCGCCCGCGCCGAGCGCCTGCGCGTGAGGACGTCGCGATGACGATGAACGCCCGCGATCCTCGGCCTGCGGCGTCGCCCGAAGCCGATATCCGCCCGGTCGTCGCCGGACGGCAAGGGCCGATGACGGTCTGGCTGGCGGCCGGCGGGGTGGCCTTGGGCGCGGTCCTGCTGTTCAACCTTCTCGACGGCCAGCGGCGCGCCCGCACGGCCCCGACGACGACGCTGGCGGCGGCAGGCGTCGCCGGTCCGTCCCAGGCGCTGCCGCCCCTCTACATCCCTCCTGAAACGCCAGGCCCGCCTCCGCCGCCCGAGCCGCCCGCTATGCAAGACGCCGGCGGCGCGGCGCCTATGGCTCAGGTCCCGCTACAACCTCCGCCGCCGCAATCGCCCTTCGCACCGCAACCCCCGCCGCCCAACTATGCGCCGCCGCCCTGGCTGAATGAGCCGCAGCCGTCCCAGGCGCCGCCTCAGATGCAAGCGTCCTCATCGGGGGCCTCGGCTCTGGTGATCGACACCACCTCGTCCCCTCGCGGCGATACGGGCGCTGAAGACGGGCCGACCAACGGCGGCGCTGTTCGCGAGACCGGCGCCGTCCAGACTTCTCGCCTGACCCGGCGTTCGTCCACGGTCGCCCAGGGTACGCTGATCCCGGCCGTGCTGGAGACCGCGCTGGATTCCACCCGTCCCGGTTTCGCGCGCGCGATCGTCTCGAGCGACGTGCGCGGCTTCGACGGCAGCCGCGTCCTGATCCCGCGCGGTTCGCGCCTTTTCGGCGAGTATCAGGCCGATCTCACCGCCGGTCAGAACCGCGCCCTGGTGCAATGGACGCGTCTCGTTCGCCCGGACGGCGTCTCCATCTCCATCGCCTCGCCGGTCGCCGACGCCCAGGGACGGGCCGGCGTGCGCGGGCGCGTCGATACCCATTTCCTGCAGCGGTTCGGCTCCGCCCTGCTGCAGACCACCCTCAACATCGGCGTGGCCGCCGCCAGCCGCAGCCTCAGCGGCGATGCCTCCGTCATCGTCGCCCTGCCCGGATCGACGCAAGGCGGCGGTTCGACGGTCGCCCCGACCAACATCCAGCCGACCTTGCGCGTGGACGCCGGCGCGCGCGTCAGCGTCTTCGTGGCGCGGGACCTGGAGTTCCCGGGCGGCGACGCACGATGAAGGCCGCGCCCGCCGAAGGCCAGGTCTATCTGCGCAGCTATCTGGCGCCGTTCGCCGATATTCTGGCGCGGCCGGACGTCACCGACATCTACGTCAACGTGCCCGGCGAGCTCTGGGCCGAGAGCCTCGGCGGAGGCCTCGAGCGCCACGTCGCTCCAGCGCTGACGGACGCCCTGTTGATGCGTCTCGCCCGACAAATCGCGGCTTTCACCCATCAGGGCGTCAGCCGGGAGCATCCCATTTTGTCGGCGACCTTGCCGGGCGGCGAGCGCGTGCAGGTCGTCGCCCCGCCCGCCACGCGCGGCGGCGTCGCCTTCGCCATCCGCAAACAGGTGGCCGCGGACATGGCGCTGTCCGACTACGCCGCCTCGGGGGCCTTCGCCTCCCTCGGCAACGGCGGCGCCTCGCCGCGCGCCGTCCTCGACGCCGAGCTCCAGGCGAAGCTGGACGCGGGCGATATCTCGGGCCTTCTCTCGGCTGCCGTTCGCGGGCGTCGCAACATCCTCGTCTCCGGCGGAACCTCGACCGGAAAGACCACCTTCCTCAACGCCCTGATCCGCGAAATCCCCGAGGAAGAGCGGCTGATCTTCATCGAGGACACGCCCGAGCTGCACCTGCGCCATCCCAATGCGATGGGTCTGCTGGCCGCCCGCAGCGCCCTGGGCGAGGCCGCCGTCTCGGCTGAAGATCTTCTCAACGCCTCCCTTCGCATGCGGCCGGACCGCATCATCCTGGGCGAACTGCGCGGCCCGGAGGCCTACACCTTCCTGCGCGCCGTCAACACCGGCCACCCCGGCTCAATGACGACGGTCCATGCCGATACGCCCGAACGGGTGGTCGAGCAGATCGCGCTGCTCGTCCTACAGGGCGGGACGCGGCTGCGGCGGGAGGATGTGGTCCACTACGTGAGATCGACCATCGACGTCTATGTGCAGTTGTCGCGGACCGACAGGAGCCGGGGCGTGTCGGAGGTGAGGCTGCACCTCACGTAACATTGTTACGATTTACTTAATCTAAGCTTGATCGGTCCCCCATCCAGAGACGCCGTGGTTTCGACGTAGCAGACAAAATTAACTCTGATGCCGGCGACGATGCTGACGGCGCCGAACAGGGTGAAGCAGCCCACGATGACGACCGCGCCATAGCGCCCGTTGGTGCGCCCCGTCAGCATCATCAGTCTCAGGCAGGGCACGGCGATCAAATCGCCACGCTTCTTTAGCCGTCTCTGGGACGTCGTCGGCGGCATATCGGAAGTTGATCTGATAGCCGAAGTTATTGCTGACAGCTTCCAGACGCACCACGCTTGCCCATCGCAGGCAGGGCGGAAGACTTTCGTCGGGGCCAACGATGCGATCACGAAAGGTGCAATAGGTCGCGCCATTCCAGTGATAGGTCAGAAGCTCCCCACTAGGGCGTTTAACGCTTCTGAGCATGCCATTGGTTGCGGCGTAAGGTGATGTGTAACTACTATACCCGGTAGTATACTCAGCCTTCGTTCAGTCCGAGGTCGTTAGGGTCAATATGCCGCCCGACTCAATCAGCGTCGCTCTCCGGTTAGAGGCCGGGATGAAGGTAGAGCCAGATTTCGTGAAGACTTCAGAGACACCGCCCAGGGACACAGTATAGACTGATCCGACGACGCGCACCGTCCCTGCTAGGGTGTCGCGCCAGCCGCCGTTGGTCCAGATACGGCCGTGGACAAGCCCGCCCTGGGTCGGATCGCCGATCACGATGTCATTAACCTGATAAGCGAACTGGCCCGTCACCAGATCCACGCCGTTGGCGTCGAGCGTGTAATGCTCGGGCGGAGTAGGTTGCTGCTGAGCCCAGGCCGAAGACGCGAAAAGGGCGCTGCTCGCTAGCAGGGCGAGTTTGAGCGTGGACTTCATTGTACGCCTCCCAAAGCATCGGGGGAGGTCGAAGGGGTTCCAGTCTCAGGGTGAGTGGGAGCTTCTACCTCTAACTCTGCCGACGCCTCTCGGGGATCGACCGATTGGACTTGGGTCGGGTCCATGAAGGTCGTCGTCGAGGCTCCCGTCGTTCGGCTCGTGCGGTTATTGGCCTTATCGAGAGCATAGGTCGTCGTCTGGGCCGCAGAGCCTGTCGTACGGGTGACGCGCCGGTCAGGCGACCATGCACGTCATAGGCGTAGGTCTGCGTCTGCTGCGCAGAAACGCTTGCCGTTATGGCTGCCAGCACGGCAGCCCCCAGGAATGTTGTCCGACCGATCATTTCGCCCTCCCATTTCAGAAACCATGATTTCTGAGAGGATGAAACGGTCAAGCTTTGGGTGTGCTGATCACAGTAATGTTAACAAAAAACTGCTCTCGTTTGGCGAGTATCTAAGCGCCAATCGCGCGGGCTGGGCTCTGTCTTCTTCTAGGCAGAAATGTCGATGGTGGCATTGATGCTATGGCAGGTGGAGCGGGCTCCCGCACCCAGCATTACCTCACACCCGGACGTGAGGCTCTGATCTACAGAAACCCCATGGCCTCCAGTCGTGGAGTTTTCTGCTGTTTGGCGCAACCCTCGAGCAATGGCTCCGGAACCATATCGGAATCACTTGGGTGGATATCCCGGGGTAGAAAAATCGCAGCCGCGGCGGTGATTTTCGCGGGGCTCAAAAACCGAATCACTGCGAGCTATGAACGTTTCAAGCAGGGCGAGGGGCATTGGTCTGGCCGCCCAGCACGATGCGGCCGAGGTCCTTGAGAAGGAAGCCGGCGTCCCGAGCAAAACTCATGAGAGTGTGATCGGCAGTATCGAGGGTGAGGTTATCTGCCTCGATATGGACGGCAATCACATTCAAGTTGCGTACCTAGCGACGGTAGATCTCATTGGCTAGTCGAATTGAGCGGGCCCTGAACGCGCTGCAGTATGCGTCAGCATCATAGTTGTGGAATGGCCTGAAAAAGGCGTCTCCGGTAGTGCTTTTGCACTTCCGTCGACCAGCATGGATCGCAATGACCAGTTGGTTGCCGCGCAGGTCGGGATTGGTGTCTTGAGTCTATTTGTTGTCCGCTTAGAGGATGTAAGACAACGCTTAGATTACTCTCTGTCTCAACGTTAGTAACGTGAAGCGCCTGCGATGTACTTATATCGTCCGAGTAGGCCAAGAAAGGCATTTGCTAGGCTAAGCGACACAGACCGAATGTCTTCTCAGCGAGCCTTTACCTTTACGACGAGCACCACTGGAAATGTCAGAACAGATAGATTTGTGATTCGTGACCGGGCCTGAACGCGGGCCCGGTCATTGTCTCCTATGGGTGGTAAACGGACTTTAGTGCGCTTTCCCATCGCGCAGCATTGGCGTAGCAAGGGTGCATGAGTGATGCACGTTTTCGTCTTGCTGAATGGTTCGAGGAGTACTGGGACGAGAAGCTTCCCGCTAGCGGTGACACAGATCTGTTTGAGCGGTTTGGCATCGAGGGAGACGATGCATCCGATTTCATGGACAGCTTCGGGGCGCGGTTTGGGATCGATGGCGAAAACTATCGCTGGTACTTCCACCATCGCGAGGAGGGCACGAACTTCGGCGGACTTTTCTTCGCGCCCCCCTACAGGCGTGTGCAGCGCATACCGGTCACCCCAGATATTTTGGTCGAGGCCATCGAAAAAAGGCTGTGGCCGCTCCAATATCCTCCCCATCAGGTGCCGACCGTGCGCTGGGACATCCGAGTGAACCGATTGTTATTTGTGGTTCCTGTCGTCCTGCTAGCGATGTGGCTCTGGCAGCGTTTTGTCGGCTAAGGGTCAGTTCAGGACTTTGTCGCCAAGCCGAGAAGCTCACATTCCTCATGATCGCTGAATGTCGCCTTCTTGGCGAGGCGGTAATGACCGCCACTGGCGCAT
Source organism: Brevundimonas sp. LPMIX5 (assembly GCF_003576505.1). Taxonomy (NCBI): domain Bacteria; kingdom Pseudomonadati; phylum Pseudomonadota; class Alphaproteobacteria; order Caulobacterales; family Caulobacteraceae; genus Brevundimonas; species Brevundimonas sp. LPMIX5. The sequence continues at coordinate 37,461 of NZ_QWTZ01000003.1, read as the reverse complement.
TTTTGACCTGCAATGCGAGGGTTCGTGAGGGAGCGTGGGCCAGCAAGGACTTTGAACCAGGTGACTCGAAATCCTCGCTGGCTTACGCAGTTCAGCGGCGGCCCGCTGGGGCTAGGTGATTGGACAGGAACAGGGCGTTGATCAGCAGACGCTCCGTACCGAGCCAATATTTGCGGTGAGCCGGATCGTCCGCGAACAGGACGACATTGCCCGCGCCGACCGGGTTCACCTGAGCCCAGACCGAACCGGCCGAGCGGGCGCGCAGGGCTTCGGGCAGGTAGCCGTTGACCTGCGGGTCGGTCTCGATCCGCACCACGTTGGCGAAGGGATCGGCCACGGGGGCCAGGACGACGTCGGTCTCCTTGTTCACGAACAGGTCGCGGCGCGACAGGCCGAAGGCCAGGGGATGGCTGATGTCGGCGTCGGCCGACAGGGCGTTGCCCGCCGTCCGTTGTTCGCCCTGGATGGCGCCGCGGTCGGCGTAGTCGCGACGCTCGACCTCAGCCTTCTCGTCTTCTGAGGCGGCCTGCGGGGCTAGGTCGTTGGCGGCGGCCCAGCGCGCGGCGTTGCCGAACACCACCAGGGACCCGCCCGCGCTCACCCAGGCCTTCAGGGCGTCGACTGTCGGCTGGCCCAGGTTGTCGTAGCGCCCTCCGGACAGGACGATGCTGTCATAGCTTCCCAGCGGCACGCGGCTCAACTGGGACGGATCCAGCCGCGTCGCCGGGTAGTTAAGCCGCTCGCTGAGGGCGAACCAGGTCGAACCGATTTCGGTGGCGTTGACGCCCTCGCCCATGACCAGGGCGATGCGCGGCGCACGCACGACTTTCACGTTGTCGCTGCCTAGATCGACGCCGGCGACGCTCTGGCCGGTCGAGACGGCGTGGGCGACCACGCCCGCCTCGCGTGCGGCCGTGTCGACGGCGGCGCGCAGGGCGGCGGCGTCCAGCGATTGCCCCGCCGTGGTCACGACCAGGGAGCCGCGCCCGAAGGCGCTGTCGCCCGCCGCCGTCCGCGCGGTCAGCGGCTCGAACGCGGCGCGAACGCGCACGTCCTGACGCAGCAGGGCCGCCAGAACGCGCGGGGCGTTCAGATCGCGCCAGTCGACGACATAGGCGTAGGCGTCCTGAGGCCCGCTGACGCCGCCGGTTGCGACGGGCGCTTCGGTCACGGCGGACCCGTGGGCGGGGACGCGGCGCAGGCCGTCGCTCTTCAGCCCATAGGCCAGGGCGACCGAATAGGAGGTGCTGCCGTAGACGCTGCCCTTGGTCGGGGGCGTCCGGTCGAAGATGGAGTGGACCAGGCGGAACTGCGGCTGGGCCGAGGGCACGACATAGGCGCTGCCCGGCTCATAGGCGCGGCCGTTCTGCGTCACCCGCTCGGTCAGGGGGTGGACCTGGATGTGGTGGGCCAGCAGCAGGTCCAGCGCCTGGCGCGTCAGGCCCGGATCGGCCGCGTCGCCGAAGACGAAGGCCTGGCTGGAATGGCGCCGCCCCTGTTCGACGGCCGAACGGAAGAAGTCGCGCTGGAAGGCTTGCAGCCCGGCGCGCTCGGCGACGGCGCCGCGGATGGTGGCGAGGCCGACATTGGTCTGGTTGCGGATGGTGAATGGGAAGGTCAGCGGGCCGTTGGCCGTGTCCTGCACCAGGCCGCGCGAACTGGCCTGTTCGACCGTCACCCCGACCCCGCCGTGGAAATCGGGATAGGTCGAGCCGTAGACCGGCGAGAAGTTGTCGAAGACTTCGCGCGTGTAATAGAGCGAGCCGAGGCTATCCAGCGCCTGGGCGTGATACCTGGCCAGCGTCACGTTCCACTCATAGCTGGCGCGCGGCAGCAGCGGACTTTCCATGCTGGCGGGCGAGGGCTCGAAATAATAGGTGCTGCCCGCGCCCATCTCGTGGAAGTCGATCTGGATGTTGGGGCGCCAGCGGTGGAAGGCCTCCAGCTTGGCGCGCGTCTCTTTCTGCGTCACCGCCAGCCAATCGCGGTTCAGGTCGGTGAAATAATGGTTGGTGCGCCCGGCGGGCCAGGCCTCGACGTGTTCCTTGTCCAGCGGGTCCGAGACGGCGGGCTGGTTTTTCCAGGCGTTGTGCCAGTTGGCGGCGCGGTCGCGGCCGTCGGGGTTCTGGGCCGGGTCGATGACGACCACGGCCCTGTCCAGCCAGTCCAGCACCTCGGGCGAGCGCCCGGCGGCCAGATAATAGGCGGTCAGCAGGGCCGCCTCGCCGCTGGAGGTCTCATTGCCGTGGACGCTGTAGAACAGGCCGACGACGACCGGGGCGTCGGCGCCCGCCGCCGGGCCGCCGGGATCGCCCGCCGCGATATGGGCGCGCTGGATCTGGTCGATCCGACCCTGATTGGCGCCCGAGGTGATGACCACGGACAGCAGGGGCCGTTCTTCGTAGGACCGGCCGATCTCCTCGACCGTCACCCGGTCCGACAGGCGGGCCAGTTCGCGCAGATAGTCCACGATGCGGTCGTGGCGGGTGTAGTGGGTTCCGATCGGATAGCCGAGGAAGGCTTCGGGTGTTGGGATGGCGGGGTCGAAATCCCCCGCCGCCGCCTGTGGGAAGAAATAGGCGCTCTGGGCCAGGGCCGGGGCGGGCGCCGTCAGGGCGACGCCGCCCAGCAGGACCGCCGCCGTTGCGCCGCCGGTCAGGATGCGACGGAGGGATGAACGGGCGTGTTGAACGCTCATGGTGTCAGGTCTCGATGCGAAAAAGGGATCAGAAGCGGACGTCGAAGCCGACGCGGAAGTAGCGCCCGCGCAGATCGTACTGGCCGAAGTCATAGGGCGCGCGCACGCCGGGGAAGGAGGCGTCGTGCGGCGGCGCTTCATCCAGCAGGTTCTCGATCTTGGCGTAGAGCGTCACGCGCTCCAGCCCGGACCACGCCGCATACAGATCGAACTGGTGATAGGCGTCCACACGCGATTGTCCCCCGACTTCCGGAACCTGATCATAACCCGAGGTGTAGTACCAGGTCAGGTTGGCGTCGAAGACGTCGCGGTTCCAGGCCAGCCGCGTCGTCGCCTTGTGCGCCGGCAGGGTCGCGCCCCGGTTCGACCCCGCGTAGTCCAGCAGCGGCCCGCCCGCCGCGTTCGGTCGCTTGTATTCCAGCAGGTGCGTATAGGCGCTGGAGACGGTGAACGTCCCCCATCCCTCGGTGCGCCAGCGCTGGCTGAAGTCCACGTCGAAGCCCGACGTCTCCAGCGCTGTCAGGTTGCGGTAGCGATTATAGACCGCCTGCAGTTTGCCGCGTTCGTCGCGGACGACGTCGGCGGGGTCGTTGCTCTGGACGATGGCGGTGGTGTTGCCCGTGCCGATCAGGTTGTCGAGCTTGATCTGATACCAGTCGATGCTCAGCGCCGTATCGCGTGTCGGGGTGAAGACGACGCCCAGATTGTAGGAACGGGTCTTTTCCGGCTCCAGATCGGTGTTGCCGACGGTGAAGAAGGTCGGGCTCTGGCGCGAGTTGGGCAGGTCGGGATCATAGGGGTCGATGACCGAGCCGTAGGAGATCATGGTCGAGGCCGAGTTCTCCGACAGCGACGGCGCGCGGAACCCGCGTGAGGCCGAAGCCCGCAGCGCCAGCCACTCCAGCGGCTTCCACCGCACGCCCGCCTTGGGCGAGAAGGCGCTGCCGAAGTCGCTGTATTCGTCGGCTCGTGCGGCGACCTGGATGTCCAGATTGCTCAGGACGGGGATGTTGAATTCGGCATAGGCGGCCCAGACGTCACGCTCGCCGTCGACCGCGGCGATGGCGGGGCGGATCTGCAGCCCGGCGTCGATCTGCCACGGATTGCTGGAGACCAGGCTCTCATGGCGGAACTCGACCCCGGCCGCGTAGCCGACCTGACCGGCGGGCAGGTTGAACAGCTCGCCCGAGATCTTGAAATCGGCCCCATAGAGGCGCGACTCCGCCGGACGCAGGGTCGACAGGCGGATGCCGTCCAGCACGGCCTGCGGCGTGGCGGCCGGATCGTGCAGGTTCAGCGTGCCGTCAGCCAGGGCGTCGGCCAGGTTCCAGCGATGAGCGAAGCCGCCCGACACCGTCTCGCGCTCGTCGCTGCCTGAGGCGAAGACGGCGGCTTCCCAGTCGAAGCGGTCATGACGACCGCGCACCCCAGCGAGGGCGCGATAAGACTTGGACTCATTGGTCTTCAGCGTCCGGCCCAAGTCGAAGAAGGTGTATTCGATCGGCGTGGCGACGCCGTAAGGATTGTAGGGATTATTGGCGGGCAGCAGGTTCGACACCGGCTCGGCCAGCCCGGTCTCGGCGTTCAGCGCGAACCGCCCGCCTTCCAGGGTGAAGAAGGGGCTGGAGCCGAACAAGGACGCCCCCTCGACATAGGAATAGAGCACCTCGCCGAAGGCCTCGATCTGCGGCGTCAGGCGCTTGGTCCCGAACAGATAGGCCTGATAGCGGTCGGTCGAGGGGATCAGGGTCGTGTGCGGCGCCAGATTGATGGCGCAGGTGTCGCCGGACAGGCCGTCGATCGGGGCGCTGGCGGTCAGCACCATGCCCTCGGGGCACTGGCCCTGGGCGTTGAGTAAGGGCACGGATTTGCCGTCGACCAGGAAGCGCGCCCCCTTGGCCGACCAGCCGTTCCAGCGGCCGCCGGGCAGGTCAGTGTAGATGCCCGACCTGGTCAGATCGCGCTGGTCCTGATCCAGCCGGTTGCGGGTGTACGCTTCCAGCGACAGCAGGATGTTGTAGCCGTCCGTCTCCAGATCGCCGTGGCCCGCGACCAGTTTGGCGGTCGAGGTCTCCAGCCCGCCCTGATCGGCGAGACCGTAGCTGGCGCCGAACTCCAGGCCCTGGAAATTCTGGCGGGTGATGATGTTGGTCACGCCCGCAACCGCGTCCGAGCCGTAGACGGCCGAGGCGCCGTCCTTCAGCACCTCCAGCCGCTGGGTCGCCACCATCGGCAGGGCGTTCAGATTGACGAAGGTGTCCGACAGGCCGCCGCCGGGGAAGCCGTAGTTGGCCACGCGGCGTCCGTTCAGCAGCACCAGGGTGTTCTTCTGCGACAGACCGCGCAGGCCGATGCCCGCCGCGCCGGACGACCAGCCGCTGTTCTGCGTCTCGTTCGAGCCGTTGCCGGTATTGGCCGAGATCGAGCGCAACAGGTCCGCCGTCGTCGACTTGCCCGAGCTTTCCAGCTCCTCGCGCCCGATCACCTGCACCGGGTTGAAGCCTTCGGTGTTGGCGCGGCGGATGTTGGACCCGGTCACCACGACGTCCGCGACCGAATGAGCCGCCGCAACCTGGGCCTGATCTGTTAGATTTTCATCGCTTCGGGCTTGTGCGGCGCCGCACGCGCCTGCGGCCGAAAGAAAGGCGAGAACGGTCAGGGAGGGCCTGATCATGGGGATGCTGTACCGCAATAAATGTCACAATTGGGCGCGCAATAAGGCATGGAGGAGCAGCGGCTCTAATGTAGAAATACTAAATCGACGTATAGAAAGCTTGGCAGGGTCATGAAAACGAATGACGTCGCGAAGGCGAGGTCATTGCGCCCGGCGACATCGCCGTCGACCTGGCGGCTTTCCCACAGGCGGCGCCGGGCCCGTCCATCGGCTACAGCGGCGACTGGGGCGGCAAGGCAGCGCTGCTGGCCAGCGCCGACTGCAGGTACAGCGTGGCAGACGGGCTATTTCCAGAACAGGCCGCTGCGCTCGCGGCAGCGGCTGTCAGAGGCAATCGCGAGGAAGCGGACCGATGCGACCCTCCTTCGTCGGTTTGTGGGATCTGTTCCGCGTGCACGGAAGTTTTCGACTTATGTATGCTGCGGCGAACATGCTGGGTTTGACCGAGGCGTCGCCACCGAAACCGCTTCTGGGACCCGATGAAGGGCTGACGGTCAGTCTCAGAAAGGCTTTGCCGCCCTGAGACGCAGAGGGGCGCCCAGCGTCGGGTTTGGGCCATGAAGCCAAGGGCCTCCACTGGCGCTTCCGCGACATAGGAAACCGGTCTCTGATCTGAAGGTCAGCATTCTACAGCGTCGCACATCGTCCGGTGCTGGCGGGCGATGTGGCAAGCCCTTGCACTGGCCCAGCTTGACGTCTATCGATTGCAAATCATTCGCAATTGTGGCGGGTGTCGGTTTAGGCGTCGCCCTGGAGAAGGGCGCCGCACGCAAGGCGATTCAGGTGGGGCGGACCAAGCTTCAATACGCAGAGTTTGAAGAGCAGCGCCGCAACCTTATTCGCTATGCGAGTCGGATCACGGGTAACCGGGATCATGCGGAAGACGTGGTGCAGGAAGCCTATCTGCGCCTTGGCGAGATGGCCAGGAAGCAGCATCTGGCGAGCCCGGGCGGCTATCTTTCGCGGATCGTCCGCAATCTGGCGATAGATCGGCTATGGCGGTCGCGACGGGACGGCGAGGTTTTTGCTCCTGATGGTCAGGCCGCTCTCGACGAAATGGCCGCCGTCCAGCCCACGCCGGAACAGGTCGTCCTTTCGCGAAATGAATTGATGCGTCTGGAGGCCGCCCTTGCCGAGTTGCCCGAACGCGTCCGGATCGCGGTTGAAATGCACCGGTTCGGGGGAGCGAAGCTGCGGGAGATCGCCGTCGAGCTGGGCGTGTCCGTTACGGTCGCGCATGAACTGGTCGTGACAGGCATCGCCCACTGCCGTTCGCGGCTGCGGTGACCCGTATTGATGCCTGGGCGGATTATCCGAAAAAAGCGACGGCTAGACAGTCAATATCAAGGGGCGCCCGTGAAGTCCGGGCGACAGGGACATCTGTTTGACGCGAGCCGGGGGAGGAGACTGGGATGACTGAAGCTTCTGACTCGGACCGGATGCGCGCCGACGCTGAAGCTCTGGACTGGATCATTGCCCTGCGGGAGGCGCCGGAGGATCTGGAGACGCGGGCGCGTTTCGATCAATGGCGCGCCGCAGCCCCGGTCAGGGCCAGGGCCTGGGAAGAGAGCGCCCGGATCTATGCCGGGATAGGCGAGGCCAGCCCGCTTCATTCCAAGCACTGGGCAAGGTTAGGCGAAAGGCGCGAAGCCGCTCCGATCTCTTCGATCCCTGGCGCACGTAGACCCCGGCCGGCGTATGGAATGAGAGCCGAGGGCCGACGAGCCCCAGGCAAGGGCCGGGCGCCTATGGCGGCAGCCCTGTCTGCGGTCGCGGCGGCGCTCGTCGTTGTCCTCGCCGCGCCCGAAGCCGTTCTGCGTTGGCAGGCCGACGCGATCGCCGGGACCGGCGAACTGCGCACGATGACGCTGGCGGATGGAAGCCACATCAGCCTGTCGCCAGGCTCCGCCGTCAGCATCGACTATTCCTCGGCGGAGCGGCGGATAGGCCTGCTTCGAGGCCAGGCATGGTTCGATGTGCAGGATGACCCAAGGCCATTTCGGGTCACCGCACGCAATGTCGAGACGACCGACATCGGAACGGCTTTCGAGGTCGGGCTGACCGACGGCGCCACCCGCGTCGCGGTTGGACACGGGATTGTCCGGGTCGACGACGCAAGGACCGGCCGCACCATCTCGGAACGGCTCGTCGCCGGTCAGAATGTCTCAGTCGATCCAGCAGGGAAGGCCTTGCGCGGGACGGCGCCGCTCGAACTGATCGGGGCCTGGCGTGACGGACGGCTTGCGGTCCAGGATCGGTCAGTGAGCGAAGTCGTGGACGCGTTGCGTCCCTGGCATCGCGGCATAATTCTGGTGCGCCCCGGCGCGCTTGCCGGGCGGCGCGTCACGGGCATCTATGATTTGCAGGATACGGCCGGGGCCATGGGCGCCTTGACCAAGGCCCATGGCGGCCGCGTCACCCAGATCACGCCCTGGCTGCTGATACTGTCTGACGGCTGAGTGGTCCCGAAAGATTTTTCGTCCGGCAACTGTCTGTAAACTAAGCAAAATCATGCCGTCGCTGTGATCTCGGCTCATTATTTGGCGAAAAAACTCTCGTCTCGCCCGTCGATATGAGGTGAGGGCATCTGCATTTGCATCGCGTTTGCAAATATGTCGGTCGCGTCCCTCATTGAGTGGTTTTGACGGAAGGACGATTGATGATGACCGATGGGGGCCAAGCCAGGCGGCGCGCGCTGTGGATGAGCGCATTGCTGGCGACGACGACGATCTCCGGCTTGGTATGGACCGATCCTGTTGCGGCCCAAGCGCGCGATGAACAGCGCAGCTTCGATATTCCGGCCCAGTCGCTGTCCTCTGCGTTGGCGGTCTTCGGCCGTCAGGCGAACCTGCAGGTCAGCGTGCCCGCAACCCTGGCGAGCGGTCGTGCTTCTGCATCGGCGGCAGGCGTCATGACCCCCCGAGAGGCCCTTGGCCGTTTGCTGGTCGGCACCGGTCTGACCTATCGCATCAGCGGGAACGTCGTCACCCTCGAGCGCGCGCCACAGGCGCAGCCGGGCATAATCCAACTCGGCGCGGTGCGGGTCGAGGGCGGAGGCGCCGACACCGGATCTGGAGCCGGCAACGGGCGCGCTGCGGGCTGGGATGGAGCGGGCGATTCCGTCTATGTGACGCCGGGATCGGTCAGCGTGATCAACCGCGACCAGCTGGAAGCCTATCCGGCGCAGGCTCCGGCCGACATGCTGCGCGGGGCCACCGGCATTATTTCAGGCGAGGCGCGTAGCAGCGGCGGCCTGGACGTCAATATTCGCGGCATGCAGGGCCAGGGCCGGGTGCCGGTAACGGTTGATGGGGCGATCAACGGAACGACCGTCTATCGCGGCTATCAGGGGACCAGCAACCGCAGCTTCGTCGACCCGGATTTCATCAGCCATATCGCCATCGAGAAGGGCCCTTCGATGGGCAATGCGATCGCGGGCGGGATCGGCGGATCGGTTTCGATGAAGACCCTCGGCGTCGATGACATCGTGCCCGAGGGCGACGTCATGGGGATCCGGTTGATGGCGTCCCTGTCGGGCAACAACACGACGCCCAACTCGAACATGACGCGAAACATCCTTGAGCCGCTCAGCTTCTACGGCGATCCGCTTGCCGCGACGCGCGGCCGTGAAAGGCCGGGCTTCCTGCTGCCCGGCGGCGGTTCGGCCAGCCTGGTGTTGGCGCGCAAGAGCGACAGGGTGGACCTGCTTGCAGGCTATTCCTACCGCAACACTGGCAACTATTTTGCCGGCGCGAGCGGCAAATACGCGCCCAAGGCGACCGGGACGCCTTCGCCTTTCTGCGCGGCAGGCACGAACGAGACCGTGCTGCGCCAGCTCTGCGAACGCGCGGTCGCCTTCTACGACATGCACGGCTCAACGCCGTTCGTAGGCGGCGAAGAAGTTTACAACACCTCCAGCGAGACAGAATCCATGCTGCTGAAGGCCGTGATCCGTCCGGCTCAGGACCATGTGCTTGAGCTGGGCTATGGCGGCTATCGCAGCACGTTCGGTGAGAACTATCCGGGGACGCTCGCCAGCACGACGGGGGCGGTGTTCCAGAACACGATCTTCTCCAAGACGGACCTGGATCGCTTCACCGCCCGGCACCGCTGGAACCCGGACAGCGACCTGATTGATCTGAAGCTGAACGGCTGGGTATCCAGGCTGAAGGAAAGCGCGCCTTCATTCTACAACTCCGATCCGGCGCGCCGTTATGTCGACAGCTGGGGCGTGGACGTCGGCAATGCTTTGAGGCTGGTGACACCGCTCGGCCAGCTCTCTGCGGACTACGGCGCCTCCTATCTGCATGAGAAGGCGGGGCCTGACGGGGAATGGGCCGCTGGAACGGCCATTCCGCCGGGACGTGAAGGCGTCCGCAGCGAGTACAGCCTGTTCGCGGATACGGCGCTGGATCCGACGTCATGGCTGCGCCTGACCGCAGGCGTGCGATATCAGAACTACACGCTGGAAGATCGCCAGTCCGGCACGGTCCACCACGGCGCCCGCCTGAAGCGCGACGAGGACGCCTTCAACTGGTCGCTCGGCGCGGTGGCGACGCCGTTGGACGGTCTGCAGTTGTTCGCCAACTACAAGCACGCGGCCCGTCTGCCTTCGCTGCTGGAGGCGACCACCAATTTCTTCATGGTGGCCAATCCCGATCTGCATAAGGAAACGGCGAGCAATTGGGAGATCGGCGCCAACTACATCCGCTATGATGTTCTGAAGCCTGACGACGAGCTGGGGCTGAAGCTGGTCTGGTTCGACAACGACATCGATAGCTATATTTCGCGTCGCTACATCCTGCAGCTCGGCTCGATGCAGATGTACAACATCGACCGGGCGCAGTTCCGGGGGCTGGAAGGCAATCTCAGCTACAAGTCGGGCGGTTTCAGCCTGGAGGCCGGGGTCACCTATTACGACAGCATCCGCTTCTGTCGTCCGGGCGAAAGCTGCATCGCCAGTTCGCTGGCCTCGGACTACGCCACCAACTACATCCCGCCCGACTGGTCGGCCAATCTGTCGGTCAATCAGAAGTTCTTGAATGATCGGGCGACGATCGGCGCTCGCGTGACCTACATGGGCGAACGCTCCATCGGCGCCGAGAAGCCGACAACCGGCTATCTGCCCCTGATCACCGCTGTCGAATGGCATCCCTATACGCTGGTCGACCTGACCGGCAGCTTCAAGGTGGATGACGGCCTGTCGATCAACTGGAGCGTCGATAATCTGACGGACCGTTATTATACGGAGCCGATGAGTCTGGGCTTCATTCCGGCGCCCGGCCGCACATTCCGCATCGGCCTGTCCCAGACCTTCGGCTCGCGCGGCGGCCTGTCGATCGGCGACTGGTTCAACGATGCAGGCGATGCCGAGACTGTCGACTGGACCGGCCCCTATGTCGGACTGGACTTCGGCTACGGCTCCGGCCGCACCCAGGGCAGCGTGACCGATACGGCCGGCAATCCCGCTGATATCGACAACGGCAGCCGCGTTGACGAGAAGATCCGTAACTTCATCGGCGGCGTGCGCGCGGGCTATAACTACCAGTTCGCCAACAATGTCGTCGTGGGTGTGGGCAGCGACATATCGACGGGCGATCTGGCGGCCTGGTCCGGGGTGGTTGTCTCATCCACTTCGGGCGAAAGCCCCAGCGTCGCGTCCCTTCGTGCGGCGGGCATCCTGGAATCGGACACCCGATACAAATGGGATCGGCTGGTCACGCTGCACGGCAAGCTGGGCTACGCGTTCGGGCAGAACCTGGTCTACGGGACCGCAGGCGTGGGCTGGATGAACGAAACCCAGACTCGTCGCCAGTACCGCTCGACGCCGCCCACAAGCCGAACTGATTTCGGCATCAGCAGCTATTCGCCCGGCGGCCTGCCACTCGAACACTATTTCACCGAGCAGGACCGCCATGTCCGAACCGGCGCCGTGCTGGGCGTTGGGGCCGAGCGGGCCCTCAACGACCGCTGGTCGCTGCGCGCCGAATACAACTACGCCAACTTCGGGCGCGAGACGTTTGAATATGAGGATGCACGCGCTGGCGTGGGTCTGGCCTATTCGTTCGATGGCTTTGTCCGCGACCCTGTGACCGGAGAGCGTGTGCGCGTCTCCAAATCCGGCCCCGGCACCATCAACATCGTCGAGGGCCGCAAGGTCCGTTCAGACGCGGATCTGCACACGGTCCGCATCGGCCTCAGCTACCGCTTCTGACCCGCACCCCAGTAGGAGTTTAATCCATGACCGATACGATTGATCTGCCCCGGTCCAAGCGGCTGAAGGCCCTGACGCATGAGGTTCATGACCGGCTGGACAAGTCGATCATGGAGGCGTCGTCTTTCGACAGCCTTGAGGGGTATGGCCGGTTCGCCGGGGTGCAGTGGACGTTTCACCGCGACATCGACGCCCTCTATGACGACGCAGGCCTGATTGCATTGTTGCCGGGGCTGGCCGAGCGTCGTCGCCTGGGTCTTATCGCGGCTGATCTGGCGGATCTGGGACGGGCGACGCCGCCGGTCGAGACGCCGCCGGTGTTCCAGCCCGGTCAGCCGGTGGACGCAGCCACGGCGCTGGGCTGGCTCTACGTGGCAGAAGGTTCGAACCTCGGCGCGGCGCTGCTGCGCAAGGAGGCCGCCAAGCTGGGGCTGTCCGACGACCACGGCGCCCGGCATCTGGCCCCGTCCGGCGATGGACCGGCGGCTCACTGGCGCGCCTTCACCGCAGCGCTGGACGCCGCCAAACTGTCTGCGCAAGAGGAGGATCGCGCCGTCGCCGGCGCCAACGCCGCTTTCGCGCGCGTTCAGTCCCTGGCCAATGCCGCGCTTGGCTGAGGTCACGACCATGCCGGGGCGCTGGCGACCCATGCGAGCGGGGTGGCTGGCTCTTGGCCTGATGTTTGTCGGGCTGGGCTTCATCGGAGCTTTCGTTCCGCTGATGCCGACGACCATCTTCCTGATCCTGGCCGCCGCCTGCTTTACGCGATCGTCGCCACGGCTGGAGGCCTGGCTTCTGAACCACCCTCGGTTCGGGCCGACCCTGCGCGCATGGCGAGCCGAGGGCGCTGTGCCGCGCCGGGCCAAGATCGCCGCCTGCCTGGGTATGGCGGTTGGTTTTGGTCTGTTCTGGCTGGTGGTTCGACCCGGTCTCTGGCTGGGTCTGACGGTGGCGGTCGCTATGACGGCCTGCGCGGTCTTCGTTGCTTCACGCCCGTCGCCGGGAGGCCAGGATGGCGTTTGACCTGACGACTGCTGCAGCGCCCTGCGGCGCCGAGGTTCGAAGCGGCGCCCGATCTCGTCGCCGGCGGCGGTGGGGCGTGGGCGTTGCGGCCTCGGTCTTGCTGCACGTTACGCCTCTGGTCGTGGCGGGCGGGCTATGGGCTGCGCGTCCGCCCGTGGTCCTGCCGCCTGAGCAGGTGTTTGAGGTTGAGCTGGTGCGCTTCCAGGCGCCGCCGCGCCCGCTGTCCGAGCGCCCGTCCGGTCCGATGCAGGCCGAGGCGGTTGCCCAGCAGTCTTCTCCCAAGCCTCGGATACAACCTCGCCTTCAGGTCGCCGCCGCAGTTGACGTCGAACCGCTGACGGCGCCCCAAACGACGCCTCGCATTGAGAGCGCGGCCCAGACCCAACCGTCAACAGAAGCCATGGCGCCGCCCAGCCGTGACGCTCCGCCCGCCGCCTCTGCATCCTCTGCCGCCCAGACATGGGAAGGCCGAATTCTGGCTCATCTGGAAAGTCGCAAACGCTATCCGGCCGAAGCGCGCGCACGGCGCCTTCAGGGGGTGGCCTATGTCAATTTCATCATGGACCGTCAGGGTAGGGTGCTTTCCTCCAAACTGGAACGCAGTTCGGGTCATCCCGCCCTGGATCGCGAAGCCCTGGCCTTGCTACAGCGCGCCCAACCCCTGCCCACACCGCCCGCCGAGACGCCGGGCGAACGCATCACCCTGACCGTCCCTGTCGACTTCTTCACGCGAGGGCGATGATGGCTTGAAACGCAGAATGTGAGCTTTCGGCGATGAGGCCAATGACCGTTCCTGGCGCGTTGCGGGCTTTGAGCGCCGTCGAGACAGCTGCGTCATGAAGCGTATTGTAGGTGAGAAGTAGCGCCAAATCCTGCTCCTACACCCAATACTGCAGTATCATCGCCGTCCTGGTTCACCAGGGCGGCGATTTTGCCTTTCATCATCAGCGCAAACTTGCCGCGTTCCGACAGCGGCGACACCGCGACGGTTTCGGTCAGCCGGCGCACAAGGTTCCTGATTTCAGCCGACGCCTCGCTGTCGCTACGATGCAGGGCGTCCTCCAGCGAGGCGACGACCTGTCGATACTGATCCGCCAGTCGCGGATGAAGGGCGATCACAGGCTTTTTGTCTGTCTGCGCGAGCTGAGTCTCAAGCGCTGCTCGCTCCTCCTCCAGGGCGGTCAGCCTTTCCTTTACGGCTGCGCCGCTCAGAACGCCGTCGGCCACCTGATCGATGAGCCGGTTGGCCTGTCGCTTAACTTCCGCCAGGCGGCTTTCCTGGTTTGAGCGCTCCTGTGTCGTTCGTTGCGATTCGTGCTCCAGGGCCTTGCGCGCTTCGTCGACGGCCAGGGCGACGCGTTCGGGCGACAGAAGTCGCGTCTTGATCGCTGCCAGCACCCTCTTCTCGATCTCTGCGCCTTTTGCGCCGCGGCCATTGCTGCAGATCGACGCGCCGCGCTCCCTCCGCCAGGAGCAAACGAAGCGTTGGTCCGCCCCGCTGCGGATCATGGGCTCGCCGCAGACGCCGCAGGACATCTTGCCGCTCAGGAGGTGCCTGGGGCGGACGGAAGCGAGGGAGGAGGGCTTGTTGGGTCCCAATTTGTTCTCGGCGTAGCGTTCTCGCACCTGAATCCACAGCGCCTCTGGCACTATCCGCAGGTGGGGCGCCTCAGTGCGGATGATGTTCGCCGCTTCGCCGGTGCGAGCGCGACGCGTGCCGGTCTGCCGGTCCTTTATCCTCGAACTTCTGTCTCATGACAGCAAACCGCAGGAGAAGGCCATCGGGGAGTTTCCTGGCCTCGATGTCTGCTCGTCCGTCGTGCGAACCGCGCCTGCCTAATGATCAGTTTGAAAGCATCATCGGGGGATTTGCAGGCGCTATGGGTTGAATATTGATCAATTCCAAATGGTTCGCTCCGCCGGGCAGGACGGAGTGGTCCCTACTGTTGAAGTCCGGGGAGAGTTGTCGTTGTGAACCATCCGAACAACCAGCCCGGATGCGTCCTAGCTAGACATCTATGGTATATCGTATACGGTATATCTCTTACTAAAGCCCAACGGAGGGATAATCATGAGGCTGAGGAGAAAAGGGGAGATGCAGCGCGGGCTGCGTAGGGGTCTTCTGACCGCAGGGGTGAGCTTGGGGGCGCTGGCTGCGCCGTTGGCGGCCAACGCCCAGACGACAACGGCGCCTGAGGGCGAGGCCTCACGGGTCGATGAGGTCGTGGTGACTGGCTCGCGTTTGCAACGCAGCGGATTGGATGCGCCGACGCCGACCATGGCCATGACGGCCGAAACGATCGAGGCCAAGGGGATCACCAACATCGCCGATATCCTCAATGAGATGCCGCAGGTAGCCACCGGCCTGTCGAACGCCAACACCAGCTATAGTTTCGGCAACATCGGTCTGAACCAGGTTAATCTGCGCAACCTGGGCGTCCGCCGCACGCTGACGATGGTGAACGGCCGTCGCAGGGCCGGCACGCCCGACGATTCCAACTTTCTGGCGTTCGATCTGAGCAATATTCCCGCCGCCCTGGTGAAGCGCGTGGAGGTCCAGACCGGCGGCACCTCGGCCGTGTACGGCGCCGACGCCGTGGCAGGCGTGGTCAATCTGATCCTCAAGGATGATTTCGACGGCCTTGAAGCCAACGTCCAATATGGATCGGACGAAGGGGGCGATTACGACACGCTGACCTACGGCCTGACCGCTGGGGTAAACTATGATCGGGGCAACGCGGTTCTGCATGTCAGCCGTACCGAAAGCGGCGGTCTGACGCGCGGCGACCGAGACCTTGGCACGGCCTACAGCTTCGTATCAAACCCGGCCAACAAAACGGGCGACGACGGCATCCCGGCGCGGATCCCGATGCGGGACCTACGTTACGCCTATTTCGCCCTGGGCACGCCGACGGGTTATCTGCCGTTCGGCGAGAACGGCGCCTGGACGGATGTTATCTTCGATTCCGCCACCGAGACCTTCCGCCCGCTGAGGGCCGGAGAGCGCGGAGTGATCGACGGCTCCTACTCCACGGACGAGGGCGGTAATCAGGACGCCGACACCCTGGTCGCGCCGCTGGAACGCACCAATCTCTACGCCAAGGCCGACTATCGCCTGTCCGACAAACTGAAGGTCTTCACCGAAGCCGTCTTCGCCGACATCACCGCCCGCGACCGCATCAGCGCGGTGTTCGATTCCTGGAGCGGGGCGGTCTCGATCGACAATCCCTTCATGCCGACGGCTGTGCGCGACGGTCTGATCGCAGCGGGCGAGAATTCGATGCAGTACGCCCGCTCGCACGACGAGTTCGGTATGCGTGGCACCGACATGAACCGCAAATACTACAGCCTTGCCGCGGGCCTGGAGGGCGAATTCGGAGAAACCTGGAAGTGGTCGACCGTCTTTGAGTACGGCAAGTCGCAGACGACCAACCGCAACCTGAATGATCGCATCGACGAGCGTTGGTTCGAGGCCTTGGACGCCATTCGCGATCCGTCCACCGGCGATGCGGTCTGCCGCAGCGTCGAGGCGCGGGCACGGGGCTGTGTGCCGGTGAACATCTTCGGCCAGGGTACGATCTCACCCGAGGCGGTGGACTATGTCCGCGCTGACCACTCCTCGACCACGGACACCAGCCAGACCCTGATCCAGGGGCTGATCGCGGGCGATCTGTTCCAACTGCCCGCCGGGGCGGTGAAGGTGTCGGCGGGCGCTGAATACCGCAAGGATGAGATCGACTTCCGCCCCTCCTATGTCTGGGAGCACGCGCTCGGCTTCTTCGCCAGCCAGTTCTCGCCGATCAAGGAGAGCAACGACGTTCGCGAGGCTTTCGCCGAGATTCTGGTCCCGCTGGTCCGCGACAAACCGTTCGTTCATTCGTTGGAGATCGAAGGCGCCTATCGCGTGTCGGACTATGAGCGCGCTGGCAGCGTCAATTCCTGGAAGCTGGCGGGGTCATGGGCGCCGATCCCGGACATCCGTTTCCGCCTGACCAAGGCAACCGCCGTGCGCGCGCCGTCGCTGGGCGAGATGTTCAATCCCGGCAGCCGGGGCGCCGCGGGCCTGAGCGACCCCTGTGATCCCAACATGCTGGATAGCGGCACGGAAAACCGCCGCAAGAACTGCTTGGCCCTGGGCTTCGATCCGGTGACGTGGGATCCGAACACTCGTCGCATGACCACCCTGGTCTTCAGCACGGGCAACCCCGACCTGGGCGTCGAGGAAGCCGACACCATGACGGTCGGGGCGGTGGTGCGTCCGCGCTTCCTGCCGGGTTTCGCCTTCTCGACCGACTACTACAAGATCAAGCTGGACGGCGGCATTTCTCGGATCGGCGCGCAGCAGACGGTCGACAACTGCGTCGACCTGCCGTCGCTGGACAATCAGTTCTGCGGCATGCTGACCCGCAGGTCGGACGGCAATCTGTATGAGGTGCTCGACAGCTACATCAACGTCGCCTCATTCGAGGTCGAGGGAGTCGATTTCGAGGCCACCTACCACGCCGAGGTGTCGGACCTGTTGCGACGCGACGGCGACTTCGGTCGGATCAGCCTGCAGGGCGTGGCCTCCTATCTGAAGCACAACATCTTCATCGACCGAGATGTGGCGACGGGCGATGAGACCGCCTTCGACTATGCCGGGGAGGCGGCCAATCCTCAGTGGCGCGCCATGCTGAACGCCACCTATTATCGCGGACCGATCCAGGTGAACTGGTCCAGCCGCTTCGTCGATGAGACGGTGACCAACAATCGGCTGCCGAACCCGGCTGAGGATATCGGCAGCTACTACAATATCCCATCGGTCTGGTATCACGACCTGTCCGTCGCAGTGGACACGCCGATGGACGTCCGCTTTACCGCCGGGATCCGTAATCTGTTCGACGAAGGGCCGCGCGATCACCCCTCGACGGCGCGCGGCAACCTGGGGATGGACGACCTGATCGGTCGCTTCTTCTTCCTGGGCGCCAAATGGCGTTTCGGCGGACAGTAGGCGTAACCCAGGCGCCGGGAAAGGGGCGAGTCGTCAGCCGCCCCTTTCTCTATGCTTCAAGGGCTCCAGACATGAAAAAGGCGGGTCGATCGACCCGCCTTTGCTATTCATCGGCGCGCGAATTCCTCAGTCGAAGGCGCGCATCTGATAGGCCGGAGGCGGCGTCTCGTGCAGCAGTTCGCGCACGAAAAAGTCCCATCGACGTCGCTGGTAGTAGGGCACGGCGTCCAGAAAGTGGTCGGCGTTCGGCACCATCAGGAAATCGAAGTCCTTGTTGGCCTTAATCAGGGCGTCGACTAGGCGCAGCGAGGCGAGCGGCGGCACGTTCTCGTCCAGTTCGCCGTGGGCGATCAGCAGGCGGCCCTCCAGCTTGGGAGCCCAGGTGATGTTGGAGTTCTCGTCGTAGAGCGGGCCCAATTCGCTGCCCATCCACTGTTCGTTCCAGGTCGCCTTGTCGAGCCGGTTGTCGTGGTTACCCGAGGCGGTGACGCCGACCTTGTAGAACTCCGGGTGGCGGGTCATGGCCCGCACCACGTCATAGCCCCCGGCCGAGAAGCCGTAGATTCCGACTCGCTCCGGATCCATCCAGGGGTTGCGGGCCGCGACGGCGAGGATGCCGGCTATGTGGTCCTCGAGGCCCACGGCGTGCAGGTTCTTGTAGGCGACCTGCTGGAAGGCGCGCGAACGACCCCAGGTGCCGCGACCGTCGATGGTCACGGCAATGACCCCCAGTTGGGCGATGGAATTGGCGTTGCGCCCGGTCATCGCCGCCTCGAAGGACTTGGGCGTCATCACATAATGCGGTCCGGTGTAGATGTCCTCGATGATGGGATAGCGCTTGGCCGGGTCGAAGTCGGCGGGCTTGAACAGGGCGCCGTAGATAGGGGTCACGCCGTCGGCGGCGACGGTCTGGAACGGCTCGGGCAGACGATAGCCCGCCGCCAGATAGGCGCTGATGTCCGCGCGCCCCAACTCCATGACGATGCGGCCGTCGCTGGAGCG
The DNA here is from genome assembly GCF_003576505.1 of Brevundimonas sp. LPMIX5. Lineage (NCBI taxonomy): Bacteria > Pseudomonadati > Pseudomonadota > Alphaproteobacteria > Caulobacterales > Caulobacteraceae > Brevundimonas > Brevundimonas sp. LPMIX5. Next base: position 18,860 of record NZ_QWTZ01000003.1, on the reverse strand, counting down.
ACGCAGGACAGAGCGGGTCGGCTGATCGATGGTCGACATGTTGTCGACGAAGAAGCGGCCGTCGGGAGAGACCGAGACGTCGTGATCCATGACCTCGGGTGTCAGCAGGCGCGGCGGCCCGCCGGTCGAGGGCACCGAATAAAGGTGACGCAGATAAGGATCCCGGCCCGCCTCGCGGCCCGAGCCGACCACCAGGATGCGCTTCGCCTTGTGGTCCTGGCCCGCCACGGTCCGGGCGCGCCAATCGCCCGAGGTCAGCTGACGCCGCGCGCCCGTCATGGCGTCGACGGCGTAGAGATGGGCGTAGCCGTCAGGGTCGGCGGTCCAGAAGTGGGTGTTCGTCTTCTCGTCGTAGGACCAGAAGTGGCCGTAGAAGTCGACATAGGTGTCGGACTTGTCCTCGGTCAGCAGCCGGGCCTCGCCGGTCGCCGCCTCGATGCGGTTCAACTGCAGGGCGCCGTAGCCGCGCGTCGGGACGCGTTCGAACACCGCGCGGCTGTCGGCGCTCCATTCGTACCAAGGGCCGCCGTAGTAGAGGACCGGCCTGGCCGGGGTCGCCATGGGGATGCGCTGCCCGCTCTCGACCTCGAAGAAGACGCCCTCGGCGGTCGGGACATCGGCGTCGCCGGTCAGGGGATAGAGATAGTCCAGCACCCGCGGAGGGCCGCCGTCCTTGGGCACGGACTGGACCAGCGACAACCGTCGGGCGCCGTCGCGATTGATGCGATAGGTGGCGATGTAGCGGGAATCCGGCGACCAGCGGATCGCCGGAGCCGTGGTCGGCTGCGACGTGCCTTGAGCGGCCATGTCCTTCAGGTTGATCAGCGGCGTGGCGTAGGGCGAAGCCGCGCCGTCCTGGGTCAGCCGCCGCTCGGCTCCGTCGGCCGTCGAGACGATGACCAGGTCTCCGTCCTTCACTTCGGCGCGCCAGCGACCGTCGGGCGAGACCACGCCCTTGGCCGCCTCGGCCGCCGCCTCGACCGCGCCGGTCGTGGGGTCGAAGCGCCAGCTGCGGCCGTCGTAGGCGAACGTCAGCTTTCGGGTCTTGTCGTCGAGCTTCAGCCCCCTGAGCCGCAGGTCCTTACGCGCCAGAGGCTTGCCCGAGGCGGCGGCCAGGGCCGCTGTCAGGGCATCGTGATCGAACAGGGGGCGGGTCCGGTCCGAGGTCGGGTCGACCAGCACATAGTCGCGGCCTTCCGGCGTCCGGCGCTCGAACCAGAATTCGGCGCCCTCGCCGATCCATTGCGGCCGCACGTTGAGGCCGTAGATCAGATCGTCGACGTGCTGAGGCAGCACCGCCTCGGCGCGGGCGTAGACGGCGGGCGACATGGCGGCGGGCGCGGCTGCTTCGACGCCGGCGAGAGCCGGGGTGGCGAAGACCGGGGCGACGGCCAGCGGCGCGGCGCTGCTCATCAGCAGCACGGCCAGGGCGGGTAGGCGCTTCATAAAGTTCCCCCAATATCGGATATAGTATTCGATTTTAGCATTTGTGAAGCTGATCTCCGTCGACGTCAAGCGCCGCGATCGGTCGGCGTCGGGGGCTCCGGTGTGAGCGTTTTTCGAAGCCCGAAAACGGTCGCGCTGTTGATCGGCGAGGAGGCAATGCCGTCATTTCTCCAGGCCGAGCTAGCGACGGGCCTCGACATCGCGGGCTCAGACAGATGCCTTCGAGCGAGCTTCAAGGTCATCTGACGGACTTGCGCGTCGTAATTGCGTTCTGCGCGCAGTAGGCTGGGATGGGCAACCAGCCCGGCTTTTCGACTCGATCAACCGCATGGCCGTATCTCCGCTTGAAGTCCGCACCCTGTCCGACCGCCTGATGGAGGTGGTGCGGGACATGATACTGTCCGGCGCGATCGCGCCGGACGTGCCGATCCGGCAGGACGCGTTGGCGGCGCGCCTGAACGTTTCCAAGATTCCCCTGCGAGAAGCGCTGGTGCGGCTGGAGCAAGACGGGCTGGTGGTGTCGCAAGCCAACCGGGGCTACTTCGTGCGCGGCATGAGCGCGACCGAGGCCGAGGAGATCTTCAAACTGCGTCTCAAGCTCGAGCCGGAGGCGGCGGCTCAGGCCTGTCTCGCTGCCAACGACGAGCAGCGCGCCGCGGCCCGGCGCGTGCTGGCCGAATTGGACGCCGCAGCGGCCGCCCATCTGCCGAGCGTCGGCCAGTTGAATCGCGCCTTCCATATGGCGCTGACCCAGCCCGGCGGGCTGGTGCTGACCGTTGAAATCACCGCGCGTCTGCACGTTATGGGCGACCGCTATGTGCGCAAGCATCTGGAACATGGCGATCGTCACGTGACGGCCGAGGCCGAGCACCATCACATCCTTAAGGCCTGGCTGGCCCGCGACGCGAAGACTGTCAGCCGACTGGTGGAAGCCCACTTGGAACACACGCTGCGCGACCTGCGCGACGAGTTCACGAGCGCCGCCGGAACGGTCGAACAGCTGGAGCGTCAATCCGCAAACGCGCCTATCTGTTCAGCCTCGCTGTAAAATGGACTAAGTTCAACTGCGACCGCAGCAGGCGCTGGGTCCCCTGCGGTTGGGGCCCGCGGAGCCGCTGACCAATATAGGGGGCTGGCCCGGCGCGCCCAGCGTCGGACGGGCGCGCTGACGGCACCCCTATGCCCTGGCGGCGGTCAGCCTTTCCGAAGGCGGCGCGCCCGCCGATGTGGCCCTGATCGATACCGGGATTATGTTCGAGGACCGGGCTTCAGCCCGGCCGATCCGCGAAGGCAGGGCAACATAGATGCGAATCTGCGCGACCCAGGCGCGGTCTTCTGGGCGCGGCGGGACCCGGGGGGGCAGCCGACGGTGGCGCACTAACTTCAGCCATGGGCGGCTGCAGTTGCGCGTTCGGCCACCAGCGGCTGGGGCTGATGCTCGCAGCCGGACGGCGCGGAATGGCTAAGATGGCGCTGGGACGACCGGCGCAGACCTGGACGACGCTCATGGGAGCGTACGATTGCGCTGAAGTCCAGGCGCCCGACGCCTTTCCGAGAACGTGAGCAGGGGCGTGGCGTCAGCCGACCAAAGGCTCCGTATTGGCGATCAGCCAGCCGAGATCGAATGGATGCGCGATCAGGTCGCGCAGTTCGTCTCGAACGCGAGCGTGATAGGCGTCGACCCAGGCGCGTTCTTGCTCGGACAACAGGTCCAGGTCGATCAGCCGGCGATCCAGCGGGACCAGCGTCATGTCACGCAGGCGAATGAAGCCGGGGCCGTCCTCGACGACCTCGCACAGGTTCTCGATGCGGATGCCGTAGCGTCCGGCTTCGTAATATCCCGGCTCATTTGTCATGGTCATGCCAGCTGTGATCGGGGCCATGACCGGGTCTTTACCGATCCGCTGCGGGTGTTCGTGCACTGACAGGAAGTGGCCGACGCCGTGGCCCGTGCCGTGGTCATAGTCGAGGCCGTAGGCCCACAAGGCTTCGCGGGCGAAAGCGTCGATCTGATATCCGCGCGTGCCGTCCGGGAACCTTAAGGTCGCCAGACGAATATGGCCCTTCAGGACCAGTGTGTAGTGTTTGCGCCAGACGGCGGGCGGTTCGCTGAAGCAGACGGTGCGGGTCGTGTCGGTGGTGCCGTCCAGATATTGTCCTCCTGAATCGATCAGGAAAAGACTGTCGCGCCCGATCAAAGCGCCCCCTTCAGGGGGCGCGTTATAGTGGCACATGGCCCCGTTGGCGTCGGCGCCGGCGATGGTGCGGAAGCTGGGGCTGAAGTAGTGCTCCTGTTCTTGGCGATAGGCGCTGATCTGTGCCTCGGTCTCCATTTCCGACACTTGCCGAACGGCCACCTCGGCTTCAAGCCAGGCGAGGAATCGGACCCAGGCCACGCTGTCGCGCCGTGACGCCGCGCGCAGCCCGGCCAGTTCGACCGGATTCTTGACCGCCTTCAGCGCCGTCAGGGGGTTGGCTTCGATCTGGACAGTCGCCCTTGCGTCGCGCGCCGCCATCGCCGCCCCGACCGGCGAAAACCTGGGGTCCATAGAGACCCTCTCGCCGCCTTGGAGACGTTGGCTCAGTCGCTCGAGGAAGGCCGAAGGCGGGTGCAGGGTCACGCCGTCCAACTCGAAGTCCGCAACGGCGTCGCCCAGTTTGCGCGGGTCGACAAACAGGTCGACGCCCCCTGTCGCGTCGACTAGCATGAAGGCCTGGACGACGGGGTTGTCGGGAACGTCGTCCCCGCGCCAGTTGAGCAGCCAGGCGATATTATCGGTCTGGGTCTCGACTAGCAGGTCAGCGCCCGCGCCGCGCAGCCGTTCGGCCAGTCGGCGCCGCTTCGCCGCGGAGGTTTCTCCCGAGCACGCAACGGGGAAGGGGAAAGCCGGCTTGATCGGATTCACGGGGCGATCGCTCCAAGCCCGATCGATCGGGTTTGGCGAAACGGCGCGCAGCGACGCCCCCTGCTGGATGACCGTCGGCTCGATCTGGGCGTAAAGGGCCGGGTTGAGGATCAGTGGGTCGTAGCCGTACACCTCGCCTTTTTCAGCGTGTTCGGCGAGCCAGCGGTCCAGCGGCTCTTCATAGAGGTGGCGCTGTTCGAAATGTGCGCCCGAGACCTCGGTTCGGGCCTGCACCGTGTAGCGGCCGTCGACGAGAATGGCGGCGCGATCCCGTGTGACGATCGCCAGGCCCCAAGTGCCGGAAAAACCTGTGGCCCAGGCCAGTCGTTCGTCGGCGACCAAGACGTATTCCGACTGATGGGCGTCCCAGCGCGGGATGATGAAGCCGTCCAGTCCGCTGCGCGCCATTTCAGCGCGAAGGCTAGCAAGCCGTGCCGGCGTCCAGCGCGCGGCGATCTGCAGTCTGTCCATCAGAGCATTATCGGGATTGGAATGGGAGATCACGGCAGCAAGTCGCCGAATCGATTGGGCAGGGCAAAGCCGTGTGCGAAGGGGTCCTGATCCTCCAGAATCAGCTCTGAACGCGCCGTGTAATAGGCGCGGCCCGAGACGGCCGCGATGATACCGCGAGCGGTGGGTCGGGCGACGCCGCCGTCGAAGATCTGCCCTGACGGTCCGGCGAAGGGCAAGGCGCTCCCCGGGAAGACCTCGCCCCTAGCGTGGGCGATGGCCAGGCGCGCCGAGACGCCGCTTCCGGTGGGGCTGCGATCGATCTGCGCCTCGCCGAACCAGCAGAGATTGTGCGTGAGTTCGCCCGGAATTAGACGCTCGCCGCTGGTCAGGATGGCCCCGTAGAGGAAGGATAGGTCCGGCTCCTCGGGGTGGCGGAAGCTGCGCGTGGCGCGCAATTGGGCGACCAACTCGCCGGCCGCTCCGATCAACTGGTCCAGCGGCGTCTGGTAGAAGTCGAGACCCAGGCGGCTGCTGGGCAGGATCGCGTAGAAGGCGCCGCCATAGCCGATGTCGAACGAGACCCGGCCGAAGCCGTTCAACTCGATGCTGTCGTCCAACTCGAGGGCGAAAGACTCAACACTCTCGAACTGTACTACGGGCGCTGCGTCGTGATCGCGGTCCGGCGATACCTCGATGACGACCGGGCCGCAGGGGCATTCCAGGCTGAAGCGGGTCTGTGTTCCGCCCTGCCGGCGCGCGCGATCATAGAGGAAACGGCCTATGGCGACAGTGGCGTGGCCGCACATCGTCGAATAGCCAGAGTTGTGGGTGAACAGAACAGCCGCATCACAGCTCGGATCGCTGGGTGGCACCAGGATCGCCCCATACATGTCGGCGTGGCCACGCGGTTCCAGCATCATGGCGCGGCGCAGGTGATCAAACCGATCGCTCATCGCGCGGCGCTTCTGCAGGATGGTCTCGCCGGCGACGCCAAGTTCCGTCGCGTCGAAAATGCGCACCGGTTCGCCTGCTGTATGCATGTCGATGACGGCGAGGCGATCACCCTTCAGTCCCAAATCTCTCATCCTCACCAATGCAACTCCCTCCCACACGGCGTTGTAGGTCGCAATATCGTATACTATATTCTCGCGCAAAGTGTTTTCACGGGGCTGTCGCGTCGACGTGAGGCGGCTTGGAGCTCGTCAGTCTGAGTTATTCTGGAGGGGATAATGAAGCATCAGAATGTCCACGCCGGAGTTGCGCCCGCGGTCGCATCATGACCGACGACGTCGACATGCGTCTTGCGGCCGAGTCGGCGGCGGCGCCGGTTTCATCGCCTGCGACCGTCGGAGGATCCGGGCGGCGCTTGTTCGGCCATCCGGCGGGACTTTGGTATTTGGCTTTCACTGAGGCGTGGGAGCGCTTTTCCTATTACGGCATGCAGACGCTGCTGGTTCTCTATATGGTCGACCAGCTGCTCCAGCCGGGCCATATCGAGCATGTCGCCGGTTTCGCCGGATTCCGTGCTGCGTTGGAGGCCGTGTACGGCCCCCTGTCTATCCAGGCGCTCGCCTCGGCGGTCTTCGGCATCTACACGGGGCTTGTCTATCTGACTCCGGTGTTGGGTGGACTGATCGCCGATCGCCGGCTGGGCCGAACCAAAACGATCCTATTGGGCGGGACGCTGATGACCGTCGGCCATTTCCTGATGGCTTTCGACGTGTCCTTCTTGGGGGCGTTGCTGTGCCTGGCGATCGGCACCGGCTGTTTCAAGGGCAACATCGCGGTTCAGGTCGGCGCCCTCTACGCGCCTGAAGATAACGCCCGCGCCGACGCCTTTCAGATCTTCTACCTCGGCATCAGCGCAGGCGTGATCCTCTCGCCTCTTATTTGCGGCACCTTAGGGGAGGTCTTCGGCTGGCATTACGGGTTCGCGGCGGCGGGGGTCGGCATGACTGTCGGCCTCGCCATTTACCTCGCGGGTGGGCGTCATCTTCCGGCCGAGCCGAAGATCGCCGTGCTCAAGAAGGAACAACGTAAGCGCTTGTCGGCGGCAGACCGGCGGGTAATGGCGCTATTGCTGGTGCTGCTGCCGGTGCTGGCCCTAGCCTTGCTGGGCAACCAGCAGATTTTCAATGCTTATATGGTCTGGGCTCAGGCTAGTTACGACTTCACCCTGTTCGGCCGGACCATGCCGACCAGCTGGCTGATCACCTTCGACGCCGCAGCCTCGGTGATCATGCTGGCCCTGTCGGTTTTGTTCTGGAGGCTATGGTCGCGCCGTTTCGCTGAGCCGGTGGAGATCACTAAGTTGGTCATTGGCGCCGTGGTGACCGGGTTCGCCTTCATGCTGCTGGCGGCGGCGGCGCAATCGGCCGGCGCAGGCAAGGTCAGCCTATGGTGGGCGGTCGCCTTCCACCTGATCAACAGCATCGGCTTCGCGCACCTCGTCCCGGTCGCGCTGGCCCTCTATGTCCGTATAGCGCCACAAGCCATCGGAGCGACCATCGTCGGCATCTTCTATCTCCACCTGTTTGTGGCGAACAATTTGGTGGGTTGGATCGGCACGCGACTGGAGACCATGAGCGCGGACCGCTTCTGGCTGCTGCACGCTCTCGTCGTGGGCTTCAGCGCCCTGATTCTGCTCTCGCTACGGGGCCCAATCAAACGTATATTGGAAGAATCTGCCAGGCAGCCTCTGCGCAAGTCCTCGTAGAACAGCAATTGAACAAGATGCCGGTTCGTTATCCGAGGGAGGCTGCCCCCTTGTCAGAAGGCAGCCTCCTCAACAAGAACCGGGACGGAATTAGTCGCGCCGCGACGAGCAGAGCCTTTCTTGGAGGCTCTGCTCGTCAAGCAGTTCCATGGCATCGTGACAGGCCGGTCTACGGCGAGATCGTCGGCGTCCGCCCGATTACGCAAGCTTCTGGCGCTAAGCTGACCTGATCGCGATAGCAGACAGGTCGTTAGCTGCGTTGATCGGCGTGCCCGACGCCCTCCGTTGGGAATAGCGATCCATCAACTGAACGGCGCGGGCGCGGGTCAGCACGGTGAAGCGCACCCGTTCCTCCATCACGTCGACGATGCGGTCGTAGTAGCTAGACGGCGCGGTCAGTATTCCATGTTGGCGTGGCGATCGAACTCATAGGCCAGCCAGTCCGCAAGGGCTTCCATATGATCGAACGAGGCCATGGCCTGCGCGTACCGGCCGTCTTGGGCGTACGTCAGTATCAGAGGGTAGCCATGATCCATGATGTAGGGCTGAGCCGGCTCACGCACGCCCGACCAGAGGTGGGCGACGAAATCCCGCAGAAGCTGGTAGCGGACACCGCAGTTTGCTCCCGCCTCACGCGGTCGCCGGCGACGGAGGGCCGCGCGCTCCGTCGAGTCTGACGTTGAACGACGCTTGCAGGAGGCTTCGGACGCGTGGAAATCCCGGTAAAGAATGCCCCTTAGATAACTTGACTCGGCGAGCGGTGTTTGTTTTTTGGGGCGCAGATCTAGCTGCAGGAAAATAGTAATGCGTAAGGCCAGTGTCGGTGCTGCATTCTCTGTTTTCGTATTAATTGGTTCTGGTGTTGCAGCGCAGCAGCAGGAGGAGGTTGAAGGTAGTCCTGCAGAATTCTGGCTACCTTGTGCAGAAAAGTACCACAGATACTTTGGGAAACGTTTCCAGTGCGTGTCAGCCTGCTGCGGGTGCTAAATAGGGAGGTTCCGATGGGTAATGTCTTCTTAAGTCCGGCCGCTCTTGTGGTGACTTTATTTGTGGCCGGGTGTCACCAATCGGAGCCTGAGAAGGCCGATGCGGAGTTGGCTGCAATCACGAAGAGTGAGCAGCCCGCTTCCGCGTCGGCATTCTACCGCGCTGAGCCATGCGATGAAGTTGTCGCCAGCAGTCCTCCCATAATAGGGCGCATTTTTAAGTATGCTATGGCCGATAAAGACAGCAACCAGCCTCTCATGACGCGGATCCAGACTGTCCGCAGCGTTTCTGGGGACCTAGTGAGTTATGACGAGGTGCTGGGTATGGGCGAGATGTCATCGCCGACCGAAGCGCGCCAGGCGCGTTTCGGCCTGCTTCTGACAGCCTCTACGGGTCGGTCTGTCCGTTATGAAGGCGCTGAGGCCGCCATCAAGGCGTTGCAACCAGGCCAGACGGCTAGAATTCCGATGACCGAGACGCTTTCACCATCTGATAAGATGCCCGCCAAAGGCGAGGCTGTTGTAGAGTTTGTGGGTTGCGGCGTAACGCAGCCGACTGTCACCGGCGCACCCGACGAGGCTGTGCGAGTGTATCGCCTGACGATGCCGCATTCCACGGCCCAGACTCCTGGGCAAATGACCGAGGTCACGCGTCTAGAGATCTTACTGTCTCAACGCTACGGCTGGTCGGTCGTGGAAAGCGTACCGAGCGGCACGATGGTGCTGACATCCGTAACGAGCTAACGACATGCTTTCGGAAGGCTTGCGCTTTCTAATAGGGTTGGGGGCATTGCTGGCGGCTTCCTGTTCAGGGCCGGTCAAGGAAAGCGCTTATCAGACAGCGACTGCCGAAATAGGCGATGTTCGCGACATCGTGCCGGCGACCGGAACGCTTCTCGCCGCAGGCATGGCTGAGATCAGGGCGCCGCGAGCGGGCGTGGTGATTGCAGTGAATGTCAAGGAAGGCGACAGGGTGCGCGCGGGTCAGGTTCTGGCCACGCTGGCGGCGCCCATGCGTGCGCCCGCTAGAGACATGGCTGGTGCGGGCGCCTCAGCATCAGACGCGGCTATTCGCGAAGCCCAAATCGCCGTTCGACAGGCGCAGGAGCAGTTGTCGCGCAGCCGCACCTTGCAGGAGCGGGGTTTCGTGAGCGCGGCGGCGACGGCTCAGGCTCAAGCCCAGGTAGATCGCGCAAGCGCTACAGTGGACCGCCTGACTGCTGAACGGACAGCGGCGCTTGCACGGGTCAGGCTGGTGCAGGCTGAGGGCTCGGATTCAGATATCCTAGCGCCTCTGGACGGAATTGTGACCTTGGTCGATGTCCGTGTCGGGCAGCGGGTCACGCCGGAAGATGCACGCCCTCTGTTTCAATCTGTGCGTGATGAAGGGGCCATGATGCTGGAAATCATGGTATCAGAAGCAGATTTGAACCGAGTTAGTCTAGAAAGTCAGGTTCTTTTTACCGTTGATTCTTCGCCGAGTGTATTGGAGCAGGCGCGCCTTGTTAATATTGGTCGCTCTCCGATTCGTGAGGGGCGTTTCGTGTCCTATCGGGCGCTTGCAGAATATGACAATTCGTTCGGTGTTCTGCGCCCCGGTCTTTCCGCATCAGTACAGCTTATTCGCGCTAACGCTAGAAACGTCTTGCGGATACCGGCGCGGGCAACCTTTTATACGCCAGACGGTTACGTTCCCCCTCTCCCCCCAGGCAAGTTTGAGGAATTGCTGGCCCAGCACAGAGGTGACATGGGTATGGCTCGAGCGGCCGCCGATGGACTGGAAATCGGTCGACTGCTGCGCACCGGCAAGCGCGTGGTTTTCGTACTGGCCAATGGGACGCCCGAACGTCGCGAGGTGCTTATCGGCGGCGAGACGGATGATTTTATAGAGATCATCGAAGGCCTGAAGGAAGGCGAACAGGTCATTCTCAAGAACCGTGCAGACGCACGGGGCGCCGTATGAAGGACGGCGTCCAGGCCTGGGGGGTGGGCCGAAATTTTTCTTCTCGCGAAGAAGATGTAGTGGCCTTGGTCGATGTAAGCCTGAGCCTGACATGGGGGCAGTTCGTGGTGGTTCAGGGGCCGTCGGGGTGCGGCAAGTCTACCTTGCTCAACCTGTTGGGGCTGCTGGATAGACCATCGGTCGGCCGGCTGAATATCGCCGGCGTGCCTGTTCAAGAACTGAGCGAAGGTGGGCGCGCCAGATTGCGTCGCGCCGAAATTGGGTATCTGTTTCAGGATGCGGGCCTGATCGAAAGGATGCGGGCCATTGATAATGTGGAGGCGCCGCTGGCTTATCGCGGCGTACCACGCGGCCAGAGGCGCGCCACGGCGGAGGCTGCTCTTCGTGAGCTTGGTTTGTCTCACCGGTTGAGGGCGTTGACGGACACCTTGTCCGGGGGGGAACGCCAGAGGGTCGGGTTGGCGCGGATCCTGGCGCAACGCCCGCGCTTGATCATCTGTGATGAGCCGACTGCTTCCCTTGACGAAGCCAATAGCCGCCTTGTCGCCGCCAGGTTGATGCAGCTCGCTGAGGAAGGCGCGCTGGTGGTTTGCGCCAGCCATGATCCGATTGTCATTGAGCTGGCGCAAAGGCGAATAGAGCTGTCTCACGGACGACTAAAGACCATCGCGGATGGGCCGCCATGAGCGTGCTGCGCTTCGCCTTGTGGGGCGCGACAGCTTACCCGTTGCGTACTCTCGCGCTGATCCTATCCCTGGCTTCAGCTGTGGCCTGTGTTGTGTTTTCGGCTTCGGTATTGGGCGGTTTTTCTGAACGATTGGAGCGTTTGGCCTTTGGAGGCTACGCCACGACCCTGGTGATCCGCGCCAACGGTCTGGTCCCTTCGCGTCGTGGTCCACCGTCGCTCGACGACCAGGCGCGCCTTTTACAGGAACTGGCGAATGTCGAGAGCTCCGCCGCCTGGGTCGAAACATCAGCGCCGTTGCAGGGACGAAGCGAAACCCGCGCTGTTCGTATCTTCGGCGCCTATGGCGACTACAGACGGGAGTTGGACGCTGATCTGGCCGCTGGCCGCTGGCTGACGCAGGAAGAACTGGGAGGGCTGACGCGGGTGTGTCTGGTCGGCGCGACTTTGGCCGACTTTCTCGATGAGGAGGAGGGACGAGGCGCAGGCCTTATAGGCAAGGAACTCTCGCTAGGGGGGCCTCGGTGTGAAGTGGTCGGTGTTCTGAATTATGCCAACACGCGACCTGCAGGGCGTTTCAACGACGCCATCGTCGCCCCGTTTCTCTCAGCGCGCCGCTTCTTCGATGCGCGTCCTGAGTCTGAAACCCAAACGGCCGGTCCGCGAGAAGCGAGTTGGCTCAGTTTCTTCATGGCGCCGGAGGTGGATATGCAGGATGTCCGGTTCCAGGCAGATCGGCTGATGCGACGCATGGCCGGCGTGCCGATGTCGCGGGCGAGCCCCTACAGCTATGACGACCCGGACGCTGATATTCTGGAACAGGTCAGGCAGCGGCGCGCCCTTTCTCGCCTGCTGTGGACGATCACCGGTGCGGCGTTGGTGGCCAGTCTGATCGGATATGGCGGGATCGCCCTGGCGGCGACGGTTCAGCGGCGTCGGGAGATTGCGCTGCGGCTTGCGATGGGGGCGGATATGCGCGGTATCCTGGCCCAGATCACCGTCGAGCATGTCTTGGTTGGGGCCGTCGCCTCGGCCGTCGGATTCTCCGTCGGCCTCGGCGCTGCGTCGCTTGCGTCCCGGCTCTGGGACTGGCCGGTCAGGCTTGACCTGTCGGTAGGCTTGTTGGCTGTGAGTACGGGGTGGGGCCTTGGGATCGCGATTGGGGTGCTCGCAGCATGGCGCGCAGCCAACACGCCGCCCTCTATCGCGGCCAAAGGCTAGGCGCCAATGCGACGCCGCCCCGCAAGCCCTTTCAACCGACCTGCGGCATGCCCTGAGGGACGACGGTCTTGATGATGCTGGCGTCCAGTTCCTCGAAGTCGTGCAGGCCGATGACGTCGTAGAGTTCCTGACGGGTCTGCATCCGGTCGACGTACTTGTGCGTGCCGCCGTTGTCGGCGATCGAGGCGTAGAGTTCGGCCTGCGCCTTGTTGGCGGCGCGCAGCGAAGACACCGGCCAGATCACCATCTTGTAGCCCATCTCCTCGAATTCCTTCGCGGTGTAGAAGGGCGTCTTGCCGAACTCGGTCATATTGGCCAGCAGCGGCACATTCGGCAGGGCCCTGGCGAACTTCTCGAACATCTCGCGGGTGTTCAGGGCTTCGGGGAAGATGGCGTCGGCGCCGGCGTCCACATACATCTTGGCCCGGTCGACGGCGGCGTCGAAGCCCTCGACGCCTGCAGCGTCGGTGCGCGCCATGATGACGATATCGCGGCTGGCCTTTTTCGCGGCGGCGACCTTGGCGGCCATGTCCAGCGCCGGGACCAGGTTCTTGCCGTTCAGATGCCCGCACTTCTTGGGCAGGATCTGGTCTTCCAGATGGACCGCGCCCGCACCCGCGTCCTCGAAGGTGCGGACCATGTGCATGACGTTCAGCACCTCGCCATAGCCCGTGTCGCCGTCTACCAGCAGCGGCAGGCCGCTGGAGCGCGCGATCTGGCGGATGAAGAAGGCGACCTCGTCCACGGTGATGATGCCGAGATCGGGCAGCCCCATGGAGGCGGTCATCGCCGCGCCCGACAGATAGAGGCCGTCAAAGCCCGCCAGCTTGGCCTGTTTCGCCGCCTGACCGTTGTGGGCGCCCGGCAGTTGCCAGATGCCGGGGCGGGCCAGCGCCGCGCGAAAGCGTTTCCCGGCGGATTCAGTCGGCAGGTCTTCTGCGACGAGATAGGGCATGGGGACTCTCTTCAGAACTCGGAATTCAGGCGCGTTCGGCCAGGGGCGCGAACTTCAGGTTTTCGGGGCCGTCATAGTTGGCGGAGGGGCGGATGATCTTGTTGTCGATGCGCTGTTCGATCACATGGGCCGACCAGCCGGTCGTGCGCGAGATGACGAACAGAGGGGTGAACATGGCCGTGGGCACGCCCATCATGTGATAGGAGACGGCCGAGAACCAATCGAGGTTCGGGAACATCTTCTTGGCGTCCATCATGACGGTCTCGATGCGTTCGGCGATGTCGTACATCTTCATCGAACCGGCTTCTTCCGACAGCTGTTTCGCCACGCGCTTGATGACCACATTGCGCGGGTCCGAGATCGTATAGACCGGGTGGCCGAAGCCGATGATGACCTCCTTGGCCTCCATGCGGCGACGGATGTCGGCCTCGGCCGCGTCGGCGTCGGCGTAGCGCTTCTGGATCTCGAAGGCGACCTCATTGGCGCCGCCGTGCTTCGGTCCGCGCAGGGCGCCGATGGCTCCGGCGATGCAGGAGAACATGTCCGAACCGGTCCCGGCGATGACCCGCGCGGTGAAGGTCGAGGCGTTGAACTCATGCTCGGCGTAGAGGATCAGCGAGGTGTGCATCGCTCGCACCCAGCCCTCGGACGGCGGCGTTCCGTGCAGCAGGTGCAGGAAGTGGCCGCCGATGGAATCGTCGTCCGTCTCGACCTCGATGCGGCGGCCGTTCTGGCTGAAGTGGTGCCAGTACAGCAGCATGGAGCCCAGCGAGGCCAGCAGGCGGTCGGCGATGTCGCGCGCGGCCGGGTGGTTGTGGTCGTGGGCCTCGGGCAGGGCGCAGCCGAGCGCCGAAACGCCGGTGCGCATGACGTCCATCGGGTGAGCGGCGGCGGGCACCGTCTCCAGCGCCGACTTCACCGCCGCAGGCAGGCCGCGCAGGGCCTTCAGCTTGGCCTTATAGGCTTTCAGCTGAGCCGCGTTCGGCAGCGATCCGTGGATCAGCAGGTGGGCGATTTCCTCGAACTCGCTGGTCTCGGCGAAGTCCATGATGTCATAGCCGCGATAGTGCAGGTCGTTGCCCGAGCGGCCGACGGTGCACAGGCTGGTGTTGCCCGCCAGCACGCCGGACAGGGCGACGGACTTCTTCGGCTTCACGCCTTGAGCAAGAACGGGTTCGGTCATGGGATGCCTCTTCAGCAGTGAAGATCGGAGCGGGATTCGATGGGAACAGGACGGCCGTCGGCGTCGACGGCGACCATTTCAAACCGGCCGCTGAGGGCCGGACGCCGGGCGCCGGTGGACAGGGTCTCGGCCACGCCCTCGACCTGAACGGTCAGCGACGAGCGGCCGACCCGGACGACGCGCGCCGACAGGTCCAGCAGTTCGCCGACGCGGACTGGGGTGTGGAAGTCGGTCGCCTCGGAGCGGGCCATGACGACGTCGCCGCGCGCCCTGCGGCTGGCGGCGACGAAGGCGGCCTTGGACAGCAGGGCCAGCCCTGCGCCTGCGAACAGGGCGCCGTAGTGGTTGGCCTGGTCCGGGAAGACCATCTCCGCAAAGCGGGTCTCTTCATTGGGCAGCAGAGTCGGCGGCGACATGGGGCCTCAGGGCGGCGGTGGATCCGCGTCGCCCTGAAATATTCACGCTTTCGCTCGCTGCTTAAGGACTGAAAAAGCGGAAAACAGCCAAGCGGAAGATGCAAACCTGTAAAAGCTGCAAAACGCGATCGGGTGCCGTGAGCAACAAGTGACAGGCAGCCTTGATCTGCTGGCCGTTAGTTTTGCAGCATTTGCAGATTTACATGGAGGCATTCACAAGTCTCCGCCTTTTCAGCCGTTCACCTGAAGGCGGCAGGGTCGGATAAGGGGCGCACGTCTGCGCATGGGATGCGGCTGCCGGTTTGATCCGGCGCCGAACGCCGCCCGGCGCGGCCTCATGCAAGCAGGGACATCCGCGCTGATGAATACCGATTACCGCAGGCGGCTGCTGGGCACGCCCTTCGACTATTTCGACACGCGCGCCGCCGTCCACGCCATCCAGCCGGGCGCCTATGACCGACTGCCCTATGTGTCGCGCGTGCTGGCCGAGCAACTGGTGCGCCGCTGCGATCCCGATCAGCTGACCGACGCCCTGACCCAGATCGTCGAGGGGCGGCGCGATCTGGACTTCCCCTGGTATCCGGCGCGCGTGGTCTGTCACGACATTCTGGGCCAGACGGCGCTGGTCGATCTGGCGGGCCTGCGCGACGCCATCGCCCAGCAGGGCGGCGATCCGGCCAAGGTCAATCCGGTGGTGCCGACCCAGTTGATCGTCGACCATTCGCTGGCGGTCGAGCATGGCGGCTTCGACCCCGACGCCTTTGAGAAGAACCGCGCCGTCGAGGACCGCCGAAACGAGGACCGCTTCCACTTCATCGAATGGAGCAAGCGCGCCTTCGAGAATGTCGACGTCATCCCGGCGGGCAACGGCATCATGCACCAGATCAATCTGGAGAAGATGTCGCCGGTCGTTCAGGTGCGCGACGGCGTGGCTTTCCCCGACACCTGCGTCGGCACAGACAGCCATACGCCGCACGTCGACGCCCTGGGCGTCATCGCCCTCGGCGTCGGCGGGCTGGAGGCCGAGACGGTCATGCTGGGCCGCGCCTCGATGATGCGCCTGCCCGACATCGTCGGCGTCAGGCTGACCGGACGACGCGCGCCGGGCATCACGGCGACCGACATCGTCCTGGCCCTGACCGAGTTCCTGCGCGGGCAGAAGGTGGTCGGCGCCTGGCTGGAGTTCTTCGGCGAGGGCGCCGATAGCCTGTCGATCGGCGACCGGGCGACCATCTCGAATATGTGCCCGGAATACGGGGCGACGGCGGCGATGTTCTACATCGACCAGCAGACGCTCGACTATCTGAAGCTGACGGGGCGCGAGCCGGACCAGGTGGCGCTGGTCGAGACTTACGCCCGCACTACCGGCCTGTGGGGCGAGGCGCTGAAGACCGCCGAATATGAGCGGGTGCTGACGTTCGACCTGTCCAGCGTCGAGCGCAATCTGGCTGGACCGTCCAACCCGCATCGTCGTCTGCCCACATCCGCCCTGAAGGAGCGCGGCGTCGCCGTCGGACTGGCCGAGGCGCAGGCGGAAGAGCGCGAGGGCCTGCTGCCCGACGGGGCCGTCATCATCGCGGCTATCACCAGCTGTACCAACACCTCCAACCCGCGCAACGTCGTGGCGGCGGGCCTGCTGGCGAAGAAGGCCAATGCGCTGGGCCTGACGCGCAAGCCGTGGGTCAAGTCGTCCTTTGCGCCGGGATCGAAGGTGGCGCGGCTCTATCTTGAAGAAGCGGGCCTGCTGTCTGAGCTGGAGGCGCTGGGCTTCGGCATCGTCGCCTTCGCCTGCACCACCTGCAACGGCATGTCCGGCGCCCTTGATCCGGTCATCCAGCAGGAGATCATCGATCGCGACCTCTATTCCACCGCCGTCCTGTCGGGGAACCGCAATTTCGATGGTCGCATCCACCCCTACGCCAAACAGGCCTTCCTCGCCTCGCCGCCGCTGGTGGTGGCCTATGCGCTGGCCGGGACGGTGCGCTTCGATATCGAGCAGGACGTGCTGGGCGTGGTAGGCGGCCGCGAAATCCGCCTGAAGGACCTGTGGCCCTCGGACGAGGAAATCGACGCCGTGGTCGCCGCCTCGGTCAAGCCGGAGCAGTTCCGCGCGGTCTATGAGCCGATGTTCGGGGCGCGCCGCGGCGGCGGGGTCAGCGTCAGCCCCCTGTATGACTGGCGCCCCCAGTCGACCTATATCCGCCGCCCGCCCTATTGGGATGTCGAAGGGGTCGGCGCCCTGGCCGCCAATCCGCGCACACTGACGGGGATGCGGCCGCTGGCGATCCTGCCGGACAACATCACTACCGACCACCTGTCGCCGTCCAACGCCATCCTGCCTGCGTCGGCGGCAGGGGAATACCTGACGCGGATGGGCGTGCCGGAGGAAGACTACAACTCCTACGCCACCCACCGGGGCGACCACCTGACCGCCATGCGCGCCACCTTCGCCAATCCGCAACTGGTCAATGAGATGGCCGTTGTGGACGGGGCGGTGAAGAAGGGCTCCCTGACCCGAGTCGAGCCGGACGGAACGGTCATGCGGATGTGGGAGGCGATCGAGACCTATCTGGACCGCCGCCAACCGCTGATCATCATCGCGGGCGCCGACTATGGGCAGGGGTCGTCGCGCGACTGGGCCGCCAAGGGCGTGCGGCTGGCAGGCGTCGAGGTCATTGTCGCGGAGGGGTTCGAGCGCATCCATCGCACCAATCTGATCGGCATGGGCGTGCTGCCGCTGGAGTTCAAATCGGGCGTGACGCGCCTGACGCTGGGGCTGGACGGGACGGAGGCCTTCGATGTCACGGGCGAGCGCCACCCCGGCGCCGACCTGACGCTGAGGATCCATCGCGCGACCGGCGAGACGGTCGAACTGCCCGTGTCCTGTCGTCTGGACACGGCCGAAGAGGTGCTGATCTATGAGGCGGGCGGCGTGCTGCAGCGGTTCGCGCAGGACTTCCTCGCCGCAAAGTCGGAGGCCGCCTGAATGCCGCGCCTGGCCCAGATCGCCATCCCCGCCACCTATATGCGCGGCGGCACCTCAAAGGGCGTCTTCTTCCGGCTGGAAGACCTGCCCGAGGCGTGCCGCGTTCCGGGGCGGGCGCGCGACCGCCTGTTCCAGCGCGTGATCGGCAGCCCCGATCCCTATGGCAAGCACACCGACGGCATGGGCGGGGCCACGTCCAGCACCAGCAAATGCGTGATCATCTCGCCCAGCGCGCGGCCCGATCATGACGTCGACTATCTGTATGGGCAGGTGTCGATCGACACAGACTTCGTCGACTGGTCAGGCAACTGCGGCAACCTGTCGACGGCGGCGGGGGCCTTCGCCATCCACGCGGGCTATGTCCCGGTCGGGCCGGACGGGGTGCGCGCCGTGCGTATCTGGCAGGCCAATATCGGCAAGACCATCATCGCCCATGTGCCGGTCGCGGACGGCCGGGTGCAGGAGGCGGGCGACTTCGAACTGGACGGCGTGACCTTCCCCGCCGCCGAGATCGTGCTGGAGTTCCTCGACCCCGCTGATGAGGGCGAGGATGGCGGCGCCATGTTCCCGACCGGCAATCTGGTCGATGAACTGGATGTGCCCGAGGCTCTCGTCGCCGGCGGCAAGCTGAAGGTCACCCTGATCAACGCCGGTATTCCGACGATCTTCATCAATGCGGCGGACCTTGGCTATTCGGGGACGGAGTTGCAGGGGGCGATCAACGACGATCCGCCGGCATTGGAGCGGCTTGAGGCCCTGCGCGCCATCGGCGCCGTGCGCATGGGGCTGATCGGTTCCGTCGGTGAGGCGGCGCGGCGCCAGCACACGCCCAAGATCGCCTTTGTCGCTCCGCCGGCGGATCATGTGACGTCCAGCGGCAAGGTGATTGCAGCGGACCAGATCGACCTGCTGGTCCACGCCCTGTCGATGGGCAGGCTGCATCA